>CAKTOJ010000092.1 GCA_934589665.1 uncultured Oscillospiraceae bacterium
CTTCGTCAACCTCCTCAAGTTCATCGTTGTTCCGGTCGTGCTGCTTTCGATGATCGACGGCATCATTTCCATGGGCGATATGAAGAAGGTCGGCGCAGTCGGCTGGAAGACCGTGGCCTATTTCCTTGTCACCACGGCCTGTGCCTGCGTCATTGGACTGCTGTTTGCAAATATCTTTAATAATGCGGGCTGGTTCCCCACCCTTCAGCTGGTGGACGGCGCGGTCTGGGATAAGGCCACGGACGCAAACTTCATGGACACCCTCATTGCCATCTTCCCGAGCAATATGTGGCAGTCCTTCAGCACGGCCAACATGCTTCAGGTCATTGTCATCGCCATTCTCTTCGGCGGCGGCATCCTTGCTGCCGGCGAGAAGGGAAAGCTTGCACAGGATATGGTTACCTCCCTCTATGCGGTCATTGACCGCGTGATGAGCTTCATCATCGCGCTCAGCCCCATCGGCGTGTTCACCATGATGGCATGGGTTGTTGCCACGCAGGGCCCCGAGATTCTGACCTCTCTGGGCATCGTGATCGGCTGCGCCTACCTCGGCTACATTGTTCACGCGGTCATCTGCTATTCCGTTTCTGCGCAGGTGTTCGCCGGCATCAGCCCGTTCACCTTCTTCAAGAAGGCTTCTCCCGCGATGATCTTTGCTTTCACCTCTACCTCTTCCGCCGCCACCATCCCGCTGAGCAAGGAATGTGCGGATGAGCTGGGCGCGGAGAACGACGTTTCTTCCTTTGTCATTCCTCTCGGCGCGACCGTCAACATGGACGGTACAGCGATCTATCAGTGCGTCGCTACGATCTTCCTTGCCACCTGCTGCGGCATGACGCTGACCCTGGGCCAGATGGTTACCATCGTTGTCACCGCGACGCTGGCCTCCATCGGCACCGCCGGTACGCCCGGCGCGGGCATGATTATGCTGGCCATGGTGCTTCAGGCGATGAACATTCCTGTGGATATGATCATGATTATCTACGGTGTGGACCGTCTGTTCGACATGGGCCGTACCTGCCTGAACATCACCGGCGATATCTCCTGCGCGCTGTGCGTGACCAAGTGGGAGAGCAAGAAGCTTGCTGCCAAGTAATTTTCACTTGCCCAATAAGAAAGTGCCGCTTTCCCGAGCGGCACTTTCTTATTGCATTTTCTCTGGCCGCGGCATACAATAACGGTACGCCATCCCGTAGAAAGAGAGGCTCTTTTATGAACCGGAAACGCGGATATCTTTTCATCCTGCTTGCCGCCATGCTCTACTCCACAACGGAGGTCGCACTCAAGGGCCTCGGCGGTGCGTTTGCGCCCATGCAGATCACGGTCGAGCGGGTGCTGCTCGGCGCAGCGGCGCTGCTGCCATTTGCGCTGCGATCCATCTGCAGGCGGGGGCTCCGGCTGGATCGGTCAGACTGGGGCTATTTTGCGCTGCTCGGCTTTCTGACGGTCACGCTGCACATGTCACTGCTGCAAATGGCTGTGCTGCATATGGACGCGTCTGCCACATCCATCATCTACTCCGGAAATCCGGTGTTTGCCGTCGCTGCCGCACATCTGATCCTGCATGAGCCGCTGAAGAAAAACCACCTCATCGCTATCGGTATCGAACTTATCGGCATCCTCTGCATCCTCAACCCGGCAAAGCTGGAGGTCAGCCTGCGCGGCTTTCTGGAGATCATCACCGCCACGGTGCTTTTCGCCATGTACGGCACGCTCTGCAAGCTGCGCCTGCCGAGGCTTGGCGCGGTTGTGATCACGACCTTCAACATGCTCGTCGGCGGGCTGGAACTGCTTGTGCTGCTGCTTCTCGGTGAGATCCCGGCTGTCGGTGCGTTTTATCGCAGCCTGGGGCTGGATATTTTTGCCTCTGTGCCGTTTTTCACCGGCTTTACGCTCAAGTCCACACTCCTGCTCTGTCATGTCGGCATCGGCTGCGCGGCCATCGGCTTTCTGCTTACGGCGAAGATCACGGAATATACCTCCGCGACCGAGGCCTCGTTCATCTACCTCATCAAGCCTGTGCTGGCGACGCTTTTGGCTGTGGCCGTGTTCCGTGAGCACATCAGTGTCAACCGTGTGGTCGGCATTGCGTTTTTCATTCTTGCCTCGCTGTGCGTGAGCATCCCGGTCCTGCGGGAAATGCGGCAGGAAAAAGCCGCTGCGCTGCAGGGAAGGTAGGCTCCATGTTCTGCTCCGCTGTGCCGGCAGGGGAAAAACCGCGCATATGCGGACGCCCTGTCTCTACATATGAAATCAAAAAAGCCAGCCGCTGCAAGCGGCTGGCTTTTTATCATTCAGATGGTCAAACTCAGAAATCAATGGTGCCATCAAGCACCTTGAGGTCGTAGGGCTCAAAGACGACATTGCGGTACTTCTCCACATCAAGCGGCACATTCGTCCAGTCGGAGTGAAGGTCGCCGTTCTGCTTGATGAGAAGGTCGTAGAGAATGTCGTAGGTCACGCCGTCCTCGCCCTTTTCCTCAATGGTGGAGTAGGGCAGCGTCTTGTGGTAGGTCATGTGCAGCCCCTTATACTCGAAGTGGAAGCCGTTGCGCATGCGGCAGCCGTCAAGACCCTTATAGGTGAATTGACGCTTGAGATCCTGAAGGATCTTGTCGTTTTCTTCCTCGTAAAGGTTTTCCGGCGTCGTTTCGGTGTAGTCATAGCGGAACTGGATGGGAATGTTGTACTTCCGCCAGCGCTCGACATACTCCGTCAGCTTGTCTGCAGGATAATTTTTATACAGCACGCAGTTGATGCGCTTGGGTGTGGCGATGGCGGCCACGACCTCGTCGGGCGACTCCTCCACATAGCGCTGAAGGTGGCGCGAGACGTTAATGCAGGTGATCTTGTCCGCGTTGCGGCGGGTGAAGTCGATCATTTCCTCCGCGCTGCATCCGGGCTGCACAGGGAAGGTGGTGTTGATGTACACCTTGTGCGTATTCGGAATGGCGTCGAGCATCCGCTGAAGATCGTCGAGCTGGGCGAAGGGCTCGCCGCCGGTAAAGACAAAGTCGCACTGCGGCGTGATCTCGTCCATCAGGGCAATGGATTTGAGGATAGCGTCTACGCTGAAGCCCTCGCAGTTGGCATATTCCTTTTTATTGATGCAAAATGGGCAGTGGTTGCGGCAGTCATAGGGTACAAAGATCGTAACGGTCGCACCGCCCTCGCGTGTTTTGTAGGGGTGGCTCATAGTTATTGTGTCCGTCCTATTGCAAAATTCGATAAATAGTTTACTCCTATTAAGAAAAAAATGCAAGGAGAAAAGCGAAAAAAGTCTAACGATATGTCATTTTTGCGCACCGGCCTGGCGCAGCAGTCCGCGCACATAGGAAAATGCGGCCTCCTCGCCCTCATCCTTGAGAACGCGCAGCATTTCCTCAATCGTATCGCTCGTTTCCGGATGGATGAGAATGTGGCTTTTGGAGCGGAGATAGTAGTCGTATGGTGCGGCGTCGGTGTACTGATCCTTGAGATAGGTCCTGCAGGCGGCGATGCGGTCGCAGAACATTTCCGCGACATAGCGCAGGGGCATTTTACACCCGCCCATGTAGACGCTGCCGTCGGGAGCGATGCAGTAGTCGATCCAGTATTCAAAATGATGGCGGTTGCGGCCCTTGTGGTGCAGCCAAGCGAGGCTTACGCCGTTGAGCTTGCGTTCGGCGTCGTTCGGGCTGCGGTAGCCCTGATAGTATTTTGCACCGCGCCAGAACTCACAGGGGGCGTATTTGCTCAGATCGTGCATCAGGCCCTGCCGGTAAAGCCCCAGACGGAAACAGTATCTGCATACCAGATGACGATGATGCGTGATGGTTTTAAAATGTGCCAGGGGCTGCATGGCGGGGCCTCCTTATCGACGGATGATATCAACACCATTTTACCATATCCGCAGGAAAAGACAACGCGTATTTTTTCACATAAACCGCGCATGCTAAGCTCAGGCGTGCGGCGGCGTGACCTTGCTTTGCTGCCCGCCATGAAAGGAGGAGGGGCTTTGGCCCCTCCTCCGGTGGTTTTGAGGCCCTTGCTTTTCCGCGCGGCGCATGCTACGATGTCGTCAGCATATGCAGGAGGAAGGCTTATGGAAAGAGAGAGTCAGATCCACACCATTGCGCCGGTGTATGACGAGGGGAGCCGTGTCCTGATTCTCGGCTCGTTCCCATCGGTCAAATCGCGCGAGGCCGCGTTTTTCTATGGCCATCCGCAAAACCGCTTCTGGCGCGTGCTTGCCGCCGTGCTGGGGGAGAATGTGCCGCAGACAGTGGAGGAAAAGAAAGCGATGCTTCTGCGCCATGGCGTGGCGCTCTGGGATGTGATCGCCTCGTGCGAGATCGCCGGGTCGTCCGATGCGAGCATTACGAACGTCGTGCCGAACGACCTCTCACGTATCCTGTCCGCCGCACCGGTGCGGCGCATCTTCTGCAACGGCGGCACGGCGCAGCGCTGGTACCGCCGGTATGACGAGGCCCGATGGGGAAAGGCTGTGCCGCTGCCGTCGACCAGTCCGGCCAACGCACGTTCGTCGGTGGATGCACTTACGGCGGTATGGTGCGCGGAACTTGCACCATGGCTGTTGGATCAGGGCTGAGGTACGGAAATTCGTTGCATTCTGCGCATTTTTAACATATAATGGCACTTGCTTAACAAAGAAAGCGAGGGTGTCTGCCATGCCGGATAAAGTCAAGGGAACGATCCTTTCGATTCTCTCCGCGGTCCTCTACGGACTCAACCCGCTGATGACCAAAACGGTGTACAGCGGCGGCGGAAATGCGATCACCGTGGCCTTTTCCCGCCTGAGCGCGGGTGCGCTCATCTTTTTGTGCCTGCTGCTCTCCTCTGGCAGCGGAAGCGCGCGGGAAAAGCTGCATCTGAGCCGAATGGAGGTAAAGGACGTCCTTATCTGCTGCATCGGCTATGCGTCCATCGGCCCGCTGCTCTTTGCGTCCTATAACTATCTGGCCTCGGGCCTTGCCACGACGATCCACTTCGTCTATCCCGTGCTGGTGGTCGCCGCGTGCATCGTGTTCCGCTATGAAAAGCCGAATCGCCGGAAGATTGTCTGCTGCGCGCTGTGCTTTTTCGGCATTGTGTGCTTTTATACGCCGGGGGGTGAGGTGAGCCTTTACGGCATGTTCCTTGCCTTTGCCTCGGGCGTTGCATGGGCCTATTATATTGTGCATCTCAATGCCAGCGGCATCGTCCGCCTGCCGGCATTCAAGCTGGCCTTCTGGCTGTGTGCGGTTTCCGCTGTGCTGGTCGGAGTCTTTGCCGCGGCGGCGGGGCAGCTGGCATGGCCCAGGACGCCGTTGAGCATCGGCACACTGGCGCTTTACTGCTGCATCGTCACGGCTGCTTCACTCTTCTTTCAGGTCGGCAACAGGTATGTCGGCGCGCAGAGCGCCTCCATGCTCTCGACCTTTGAACCGCTTACAAGTGTGGTGATCGGCGTGCTGGTTTACCATGAGGTGCTCACCGTGCGGCTGGGGCTCGGCATCGTGTGCATTCTGCTGGCGGTGTGTCTGCTTGCTTCGGCAAAGGAAAAGAAAACGGAATAAATCCATACAGATTATGAAAAAGCCTGCGTCCATCGGCGCGGGCTTTTCCTATGCAATTTTACATGGATTTTACAAAACAGCGGTGATGAATTTGACATTTCCCTGATATGATGCTTTTCGGTCAAATATGGGAAAAATCAAAGAAAAACAAAAGGAACGTTCAATATGGATATTTTTCAGGTGCTCTCGCTGCTTGGCGGATTATCTCTCTTCCTCTTCGGAATGAGCCTGATGGGACAGGCTCTGGAGCGCCGCGCAGGCGGGAAGCTGAGAATGCTGCTCGACCGGATGACAGCAAAGCCGCTTGCTGGCTTTCTTACCGGCCTTGGCATCACGGCGGTTATTCAAAGCTCATCGGCCACAACGGTCATGGTGGTCGGCTTCGTCAACTCCGGACTGATGACGCTGCGTCAGGCGATTAACGTCATCATGGGCGCCAATGTCGGCACGACGGTCACGGCGTGGCTGCTCAGTCTCGGCGACATCGACGGAAATACCATCTGGCTGCGGCTGCTCAAGCCGACGTCCTTTACGCCGGTTCTGGCTTTTATCGGCATCATTTTTTATATGTTCTGCCGCGAGCCGAAGAAGAAAGACACAGGCATGATCCTGCTCGGCTTTGCAACGCTTATGTTCGGCATGGACACGATGAGCGCCTCTGTGGCGGGGCTTGCAAAGGTCCCGGCATTTACCAGCCTATTCATCC
>CAKTOJ010000093.1 GCA_934589665.1 uncultured Oscillospiraceae bacterium
GGGCTTAGCTCAGCTGGTTAGAGCGCATGCTTCACACGCATGAGGTCACTGGTTCGAGTCCAGTAGTCCGCACCAAACCGCACTTCCTTTTGGGAGTGCGGTTTTCCCTTTTTATTGTGCGATTTTTCCTCATTTCTTCACCTCTTTTGTACTTTTGAAGAAACTTTGATGGAGCTTTGTATCAACGTCCTAACAGCTTTGGTACAGCTTTGAAACAACTTTCAGATAGAATTTTGTTCAAAAGTGTTGCACTTTGTTGCCGTTTTGTTGCACCTGTGTTGCACCTATTTGCCCCCTGAAATCAACCCAATACCGCGCAGAATTTGGATTGCCTTGTCATTGAGACTTATGCTCTGACCGCTCAGATTGCCGAGAATCAACTGAATCTGCATGTGCGTTACTTTCTTCAAGGGAACGCCCTTCAAGTATGGAAGCATGTGTGCCTTATAGGTGTTTCGGAGTGTTTCGATTGATTTTCCCCTGAGATGCGGTTCTATAAAGTTTGCCTTTTATAAAGACTGCCCCCCAGACTACTACACTACAAAAGCTGAGCGAGGCAAGATCCCTTGGCATACAGCACGGCCGATACGAAGGAAATGAAGCGCAGCTTCCTGCAACATTCATATTGGATGAACACCAGAATATCCTGTACGCGAAATATGGTATTGACAGCGTCGATATTCCTGAACATGCTGATTTGCTCCGGCTTGTCTAATTTTTTGGTACCCTTCTATAAATATTCACCCCTCTCTCTTCAATTTTTTACAAAAATGCATCTTTACAAACTCATTTTTCCCGTGCTATAATCTCACCAACATCCAGATAGAGGCGCGGACTTCATCAGTACCACGCGGCATAACGCTCAGGCAGCGGCCGCTTGGAAAAGGGGAGTCTGCCGAAGCGGTGAAAACCTGCCTGTGTTTTCGCTGCTGGGCCGGTCGAGAATATCCGCCGGACTGTCACAAAGATAATGTTTGTGAAGCGCTATATTGGAAAGACGGTTGCGGGGAGTCCATTTCCCGTACAGTTTGCCGTTTCCGCGGAGCGCTTTTACAGGCGCTCCGCTTTTTTGTTTGCCGCGCGGACGGTGCACCATCCGCGTGTCGATAAAGCTCTTATCAACCAACTTAAGGATTCAAGAAAGGTGACCAATATGAGAAGAATTTTAGCCCTGTGCCTGACGCTGGCAATGGTTTTCGCCCTCACCGCCTGCGGCAGCAAGACCACGCAGGATGACACGCCCACCCCTGACCAGAATGCTTCCACCCCCACGCAGGAACAGACGCCCGCCGTCGATGTTCCTCCTGTCGAGGATCTCACCGGCGTAGACACCAGCGCCATCCCCGGCGTAGAGGACGGCGTCCTCACCGTCGGCATGGAGTGCGCCTACGCTCCCTATAACTGGACGCAGACCGATGACTCCAACGGCGCTGTGCCCATCGCCAACGTCCCCGGCGCATATGCCAACGGCTACGACGTGATGATCGCCAAGCGCATCTGCGAAGCCTACGGCTGGGAGCTTGAAATTGTCTCCTCCGCATGGGATTCCCTCTGCCCCGCTATCCAGTCCGGTACGATGGACGCCAACATCGCCGGTCAATCCATGACTGCCGACCGCATGGCCGAGGTCGATATGGCCGGCCCCTACTACTATGCCACCATCGTTGTGCTGACTACCAAGTCCAGCCCCTATGCCTCCGCGTCCTCCATTGCCGACCTTGCCGGCGGCAAGTGCACCTCCCAGTCCGGCACCATCTGGTATGACTCCTGCCTGCCCCAGATTGAAAACGCCGACCTGCTCGCCCCCGCGGACAGCGCGCCCGCTATGATCATGCAGCTCCAGACCGGCGCGGTCGACTATGTCTGCACTGATATGCCCACCGCCATGGCCGCCGTCGCCAAGGATGACAGTCTTGTGATTCTCAACTTCTCCGGCACCGACGGCGACTTCCAGTTCGCCAGTGAAGAAGAGCGCGCGGAGAATGTCAATATCGGTATCTCCGTCCAGAAGGGCAACGAGCAGCTCAAGAACGCCATCGATACCGTGCTCTCCGCCCTCAGCGAGGACCAGTTCAATGCCCTGATGGATCAGGCGATCGCCATTCAGCCTGAGATCTAAATGACTAAGCCGTGACCGGCCCGGCCGGTCACGGCGCAAACGGAAAGGAACCTCCGCCATGGATAAACTTGCCAAGCTTTCACACGATATGGTCCTGCTGTGGGGAAAGTATCGTCCGATGTACTGGAGCGGCATTGCCAATACGCTCTCGCTCGCACTGGTCGCCACTGTTATCGGCTGTGTTATCGGCCTGGTGTGCGGCGTGCTCAACACCATTCCCTATACGAAAAATGATCCGCTTCCCAAGCGTATTTTTCTCCGGCTGCTCCGTATTGTGATCCGCGTTTATGTGGAGGTTTTCCGCGGCACCCCCATGGTGCTTCAGTCGGTATTTATTTATTACGGCCTGCCGTACTTTTCCGGCAACACGCTGCGCTTTGACAACATCTGGGCCGCCGCGATCCTGATCGTTTCGATCAACACCGGCGCATATATGGCTGAGTCCGTGCGCGGCGGCATCATCTCCATCGATCCCGGCCAGACCGAGGGCGCAAAGGCCATCGGCATGACCCATGTGCAGACCATGGTGAACGTCATCATGCCGCAGGCGCTGCGCAACATCATCCCGCAGATCGGCAACAACTACATCATCAACGTCAAGGATACGTCCGTCATGTTCATCATCGGCTTTACGGACTTCTTTGCACAGCACCGCTACATCGTTGGCATCAACAATATGTATTTCCCCTCTGCCGCGATCGAAATGATCGGCTATCTGACCATGACGCTCATCGCTTCGTTCCTGCTGCGGCTGGTGGAAAAGCTGATGGACGGCCCGGACAACTATGAGCTTGTACAGGTCGACGCGCTGACAATGTCCGCCGGCACCTATACCCACCCCAGCCGCAAAACACCGTTTGACGAGCAGAACAAGGAATATCGGGAGCGGACCCGTCAGCTGCTCAAGCACGGCCGCATGAGAGGAGATCGCTGACATGAGTGAGCATATTCTTGAGGTCCGCCACCTGAGCAAATCCTTCGGCGCGCACGAGGTTCTGCGGGACATTGACTTTACGGTGGATGCGGGCGACGTCATTTCCATCATCGGCGCGTCCGGCAGCGGCAAGTCGACGCTTCTGCGCTGCATTAATCTTCTGGAAACGCCGACGAGCGGCGAGGTCCTCTACCACGGCGCAAATGTCGCAGGACGGGGCGTAAACGCGCCGAAGTACCGCTCCCATGTCGGCATGGTGTTCCAGTCGTTCAATCTCTTCAATAACATGACCGTGCTGGAGAACTGCATGGTCGGCCAGATCAAGGTGCTCGGCCGCAATAAGGCGGATGCACAGGCACAGGCCATGGCCTATCTGGAAAAGGTCGGCATGGCGCCTTATATCCATGCCAAGCCCCGCCAGATCTCCGGCGGCCAGAAGCAGCGCGTGGCCATCGCCCGCGCGCTGGCCATGGATCCCGAGGTTCTGCTTTTCGACGAGCCGACGAGCGCGCTCGACCCGGAAATGGTCGGCGAGGTGCTCACCGTCATGCAGTCACTCGCAAACGACGGCATGACCATGCTCGTCGTCACGCACGAGATGGCGTTTGCGCGTGACGTAAGCAGCCGCGCGGTATTCATGCATCAGGGCGTCATTCTGGAGCAGGGCGCTCCCAGCACACTTTTTGGTGACCCGCAGCACCCGGAAACGCGCGATTTCCTCGCCCGCTTCCGCGGCTGCTGAATCAATTCTTATCATCGGGCGGCCGTCTGCGGACTGCCGCTCTTCTTTTTCTTTTCAATTTCGCCATTTCGTGGTATAATATGGAAAGAATTTTCCGCTTTCGCAGAAGGGAGGACCTTGCATGCCGGATACCATTGCCGCCATTGCCACCGGACAGGGAGCCGCCGCCGTCGGCATCGTCCGCATCAGCGGCGCACAGACGCGGCGTGTCCTTGCCGCCCTGTTTACCCCGATAAACGGACTGCCTGTCTCTGAGCTGCCGCCGCGGCGCATGACCTACGGCGCCATACGCGACACCGAAGGCCGCACGCTTGACCACGCGCTCGTTGTCTTCTTCTCCGCTGCACACAGCTACACCGGCGAGGAAAGCGCAGAGCTGCACTGTCACGGCTCGCCCATCGTCCTGCAGGAGGTGCTGCGCGCCGCGTTCACCGCGGGCGCGCGGCAGGCACAGGCGGGCGAATTCACCCGGCGCGCCTTTCTAAATGGGAAAATGGACCTCACCGAGGCAGAAGCGGTAATTGATCTCATCGACGCCGAAACCGCCGAGGCCGCGCGCAACGCCGCCGCACAGGTGGACGGCGCGCTGCGCCGTCCGATAGAGCGCGTCTATGACGCGCTGCTTGACCTCACCAGCCGGTTTTATGCCGTGGTAGACTACCCCGACGAGGACATTGAAGACGCAACATTTGCCCAGACGGCGGAGACGCTTGCGGAATCCGCGCGGACGCTTGCCGCCCTGCTCGGCACCTTCGCGCGCGGCAGAGTGCTCAAGGGCGGCGTGGCCACTGCCATCATCGGCGCTCCGAACGCGGGCAAGAGCTCGCTTTTGAACGCACTGGTCGGCTACGACCGCGCCATCGTTACCGACATTCCCGGCACAACACGCGACACGGTGGAGGAAAAGGCCGTGGTCGGCGGCGTGCTGCTGCGGCTGGTCGATACGGCCGGTCTGCGAGAAACGGCGGATCAGGTCGAGCGGCTCGGCGTGGAACGGTCGAAGCAGGCGCTCGCGCAGGCCGACCTTCTGCTCGTGGTCACAGACGGAATGCACTGCTTTGACGAAGCAGACCACGAGGCGCTCCGGCTTGCCGGGGAGAGCGGAAAACCGTGGCTGCTCATCTCCAGCAAAAAGGATCTCGGCCCCGTCGGCCGCGCGGAAAAGCTTCTCTCAGCAGAACACACGTTTTCCGGGCCCGCCGCTGAGATTACGCTCTCTTCCGTCACTCACGAGGGCTTTGACGCGCTTGAGAGCGCGCTTCAAGCACTCTATCCCACGCCGCCCGCAGGCGGCACACTGCTCACAAATGTCCGACAGGCTGACGCCGTCACCCGCGCGCTGGACGCGGTGCGCGCGGCAGAAAGCGCGCTGACCTCCGGTATGACGCCCGATGTGGTGCTCACGGAGGCCGAGGGCGCGCTTTCCGCGCTCGGCGAGCTGACCGGCCGCACAGCGCGTGAGGATATGGTCAGCCGCATCTTCGAGCGCTTCTGCGTCGGAAAATAACGCAGGCTCCGCACAGCGGAGCCCGGAAAGGGGATCATTATGCGCGATTATCTGATCATGACCGACAGCTGCTGCGACCTGAGCCAGCAGGAGGTCGACGAGCTTGGTGTGAGCGTTCTTCCGCTCTCCTTTACCATTGACGGCAGAACCTACCTCAACACGCCCGATCACGCCGCCATGGCGCCGGAGGATTTCTTCCGCCGCGTGGCAGACGGCGCCGTATGCACCACGGCAGCGGTCAATGTCGGCGAATTTACCGACGCGATGAGGCCGGTGCTCGAAAGCGGGCGGGACATTCTATGCATCTGTTTTTCCAGCGCGCTCTCCACAACCTATCAGTCCGCCTGCATTGCGGCGGACGATCTTCGGAGCGAATATCCCGAGGCGAAGATCATCGTCATTGACTCGCTTTCCGCCTCGCGCGGGCAGGGAATGCTGGTCTACCGCGCCGTACAGGAGCGGCGGCGAAGCGATCCGGATATCGAGACGCTTGCAAACTACGTCCGCAGCATCCTTCAAAGCCAGTGCCACTGGTTCATTGTGGATGATCTCAACCATCTCAAGCGCGGCGGCCGTGTGAGCGCCTCGGCGGCCTTTGTCGGCACGATGCTCGGCATTAAGCCCGTCATGCACACGGACAGCGAGGGTCGGCTCATTCCCATGGGGAAGGCGCGCGGCACGAAGGCCGCGCTCACGGCGCTGGTCGACAAGGTCGCGGAGCTGGGCATCGAGCCGGAAAAGAGCCAGCCCATGTTCATCTGCCACGCCAACTGTCCCGATTCCGTGGCATTTGTCAAGGCGCTTTTAAAGGAGCGCTTCGGCGTGACGGACGTGCGCGCGGACTTCATCGGGCCGGTCATCGGCTCGCACACGGGCTGCGGCACGCTGGGACTGTTTTTTGTGGGGGTGAAAC
>CAKTOJ010000094.1 GCA_934589665.1 uncultured Oscillospiraceae bacterium
TCGGAGGATAAGGCGGCGGCGCAGCTCATGGGCATCAACGTCAACGCGACCATCTCCGCGACCTTCGCCATCGGCTCGGCGCTCGCGGCCATCGCCGGTGTGCTGCTTTGCTCGTTCAATACCTCGCTGATGCCGACCACCGGCTCCATGCCCGGCATCAAGGCGTTCACCGCCGCCGTGTTCGGCGGCATCGGCTCCATTCCCGGCGCATTCCTCGGCGGATTGCTCCTCGGCGTGATCGAGGCCATGGCCAAGGCGTACATCTCCACGAACCTCGCCAACGCCATCGTGTTCGCGGTACTGATCGTGGTGCTGCTCGTCAAGCCCGCGGGCCTGCTCGGCAAGTATGTGCCGGAGAAAGTGTGAGGTGAGAGACGTGTCGAAAGAAATGAAAAAATTCTCTTCGCTCAAGAAGACCACCAAGATCGATTTTGCAACTTATTTTGGCGTGATTCTTGTCTTTGTGGTGACGCTACTGCTTCAGAACGGCGGCATGCTCAACCGCAAGGCAATGGGTCTGCTTGTGCCGATCTGCTGCTATATGTCCATGGCCGTCTCGCTGAACCTGACCGTCGGTATCCTCGGCGAGCTGAGCCTCGGTCACGCGGGCTTCATGAGCGTCGGCGCCTTCTCCGGCATCATCGCGGCGCAGAGCCTGATGGATGCGATCCCCAGCGCGGCGCTGCGCCTTGCGGTTGCCATGATCGTGGGCGCGGTCTTTGCCGCGATCACGGGCCTGCTCGTCGGTACGCCGGTTCTGCGCTTACAGGGTGACTATCTTGCGATCGTGACGCTGGCCTTCGGCGAGATCATCAAGGATCTGCTCAACTGCCTGATCGTGGGCTACGACTCCAACGGTCTGCATTTCATCTTCAATCCCACCGGCGACAAGACGATCGACGACCTCGGCCTCGATTCCGCTGGCTATGCCATCATCAAGGGCGCGCAGGGCGCGACCGGCACCAAGACCATTGCAACCTTTACGGCGGGCTTTGTGCTGGTGATGGTGACACTTATCATCGTGCTCAACCTCACGCGTTCCCGTGCGGGCCGTGCCATCATGGCCATCCGTGATAACCCCATCGCCGCGCAGTCCGTCGGACTGAACCTGACGAAGTACAAGCTCATGGCCTTCGTCACCTCTGCGGCGCTCGCCGGTGCGTCCGGCGCGCTCTACGGCCTGAACTACTCCTCGCTTCAGGCGGTCAAGTTCAACTTCAATACCTCTATCCTCGTGCTGGTGTTCGTGGTGCTCGGCGGCCTCGGCAACATCTGGGGCTCTCTTATCGCCGCCGCTGCGCTGACGATCCTGCCTGAGGCGCTGCGCCAGTTTGCGGATTACCGCATGCTGGTCTACGCCATTGTACTCATCCTTGTGATGCTGGCGACCAACAGCCCGCAGGGTAAGGCGTTTCTGGCAAAGCTGCTCCCGCACCGCAATCAGAGCGCAGAAAAGGAGGATTGACCATGACACAGAAAACGAAACTCATTCCCGTTCAGCGTGAGCCGGCGCTGCTGCCGGAGCGCGACGCGGATAAATCTCCTGTTCTCGAGTGCATCGACCTCGGCATTACCTTCGGCGGCCTCAAGGCAGTCGACAGCTTCAACGTCACCATCGGCCGCACGGAGATCGCTGGCCTGATCGGTCCGAATGGCGCAGGCAAAACGACCATTTTCAATCTGCTTACCAAGGTTTATCAGCCTACACACGGCACCATTCTCCTCAACGGCAAGGACATTCACGGCCTCAACACCGCACAGATCAACCGCGCGGGCATCGCGCGTACCTTCCAGAATATCCGCCTGTTCCAAAACCTTTCGGTAGAAGAGAACATCACCACCGCGATGGACACGCAGATGCACTACAATATGGTCGAGGGCATCCTGCGTCTGCCGGGCTTTTGGCGCGAGGAGAAGGTCGTGCATGAGCGCGCGATGGAGCTTCTGTCCATCTTCCACATGGAAAAGTTTGCCGACGCCAAGGCCGGCTCTCTGCCCTACGGCGCACAGCGCCGTCTGGAGATCCTGCGTGCACTGGCGACGAATCCCTGCCTGCTGCTGCTCGATGAGCCGGCGGCTGGCATGAACCCCAACGAGACGGCGGAGCTGATGGAGAATATCCGCTCCATCCGCGACACCTTTAAGATCGCGGTGCTTTTGATTGAGCATGATATGAACCTCGTTATGAACATCTGCGAGGGCATCGCTGTGCTCAACTTCGGCCGCATCATTGCCAAGGGCACGCCCGACGATATCCAGAAAAACCCCGAGGTCATTGAAGCCTACCTCGGCAAGAAGAAGGAGGCGTAAACGATGGGACAGATCCTACAGGTCAATGACATTCACGTTTACTACGGCAGCATCCACGCCGTCAAGGGCGTTTCCTTTGAGGTCAACGAGGGCGAGGTCGTCACGCTCATCGGCGCAAACGGCGCGGGTAAATCGACCATTTTGAACACGATTTCCGGCCTGCTGCACCCCAAAACGGGCAGCGTTGTCTTTGAGGGCAAGGATCTCAAGGGCGTGGCGCCTCACAAGATCGTCGAGCACGGTCTGGCGCAAGTTCCCGAGGGACGCCACGTCTTTTTGCAGATGACAGTCGAGGAGAATCTGGAGATGGGCGCGTACACCAAGCCCAATTCCACCGTCGCCCCCGGCGTTGCGGACGTGTACGAGCGTTTCCCGCGCCTGAAAGAGCGCCGCCGTCAGATCGCCGGCACGCTCTCCGGCGGCGAGCAGCAGATGCTCGTTATGGGCCGCGCGCTGATGTCGAAGCCGAAGCTGCTGATGCTCGACGAGCCTTCCATGGGTCTTGCGCCCATTCTGGTTGAGCAGATTTTCGACATCATCCGCGAGCTGCATGCCGCGGGTACGACCATTCTGCTCGTCGAGCAGAACGCGCAGGCGGCGCTTTCCGTTGCTGACCGTGCCTACGTGTTGGAAACCGGCCGGGTCACGCTCTCCGGCACGGGTGCGGAGCTGATGGCCAGCGACGAGGTGCGCAAGGCGTATCTCGGCGGCTGAAAAACAGGATACCGGGGCTGTGCGGAGCCTTCCTTACCGCACGGCAGAGGAGAGACGGCGCCCATTCTGGCGCCGCCTTTTTTTGCCCTGCGCGGCGTGGAGTGCGCGGCGGCAGTCCGGCGATGGAAGAGGCGGAGGTTTTCCAAATGGGGAACCTCCGCCTCTTGCTTCAGGGGACAAGCGCATATCGCCGCATGCAGGCATACACTGAAACGCAGGCGCATGCCTGCATCTCGGCGGTGTACCGCCGAACGATCAAGGAGGGTGATCGCTATGAACCGTTATCAGGGTAATTGCAGCGCCGGCAGCTGCGGCTGTGCAGATTCGTGCTGCCCGCGTCCGTTCCCGCCCCCGCCGCCTCCGTATCCGCCCTATGGTGTGATCGGGCCGACCGGCCCGCAGGGTGTTCAGGGGATTCAGGGCGTTCCCGGCCCCATTGGGCCGACCGGCCCGCAGGGCGTTCAGGGACTTCAGGGTCCCGCCGGAGCGGCAGGCGCACAGGGTGCACAAGGCCCCGCCGGTCCTGCCGGCGCGCAAGGGCCGCAGGGAATTGCAGGAGCTACGGGCCCGACCGGCCCCGCAGGCGCGGCAGGAGCTACCGGCCCGACCGGCCCCGCAGGCGCAGCAGGAGCTACCGGCCCGACCGGCCCCGCAGGTGCGGCAGGAGCTACCGGTCCGACCGGTCCTGCAGGTGCGGTAGGAGCCACCGGTCCCACCGGTCCCACCGGTCCTGCGGATACGCGTGTAGCGGCGGCTGTTGGGGATGCGGCCAGTCTGGATGACACGACCGAGACGCTCAACGCGCTGCTGGCGAACCTGCGAGCGGCGGGGTTTCTTGCCACCTGAGAGAGTGAAGCATGCGGCGTGGAGTGATCCGCGCCGCCTACATAACAGGGGAGGTGTATTTCCTTTGAAAGTCTGTGTTTATGCCATCTGCAAGAACGAGTCACAGTTCGTCGACCGCTTCATGGATTCCATGTCGGAGGCAGATGTCGTCTGCGTGCTCGATACCGGTTCCAGTGACGATACGGTGGCGAAGCTTCGCGCACGCGGGGCCGTCGTGGGGGAGAAGGTTATCGCACCGTGGCGCTTTGACACGGCACGGAACGAGTCACTCAAGCTCATTCCCGCCGATGCGGAGATCTGCTGTGCCATCGACCTTGACGAGCAGTTCCACCCCGGCTGGCGCGCCGCGCTGGAGAGAGCGTGGCAGCCGGACACCACGCGCGCCCGCTATCGATATACCTGGAGCTTTCGAACTGACGGCAGCGAGGGCATGGTGTTCTGGACGGATAAGATTCACAAAAACGGCTGCTACCGCTGGGCAGGGCCGGTGCATGAGGTACTCTCTTACACGGGGGAGGGAGCAGAGTGCTTTGTGGAGGCGGACGGTGTACAGCTCGACCATCACCCTGACGAGACAAAATCACGCGGGCAGTACCTGCCGCTTTTAGAGCTGGCTGTCCGCGAGGACCCGCAGAATGATCGGAACTGCCACTATCTCGGACGGGAATATATGTTCCGGGGCGAGTGGGAAAAGGCGATCCAAACGCTTGTGCGCCACCTGACGCTGCCCTCGGCCACGTGGGCGGATGAGCGCTGCGCGTCCATGCGCTATATTGCCCGCTGCCTGCGCTCGCTCGGACAGGAGGATGAGGCGGAGCGCTGGCTGCACCGTGCGCTTGCTGAAGCGCCGCATCTGCGTGAGCCGTATCTGGACTACGCGCAGCTTCTCTACGCGCAGGAGCGCTGGTACGGCCTTGCCGACGTTCTGCGCTCCGCGCTTGCCATCACGGAGCGTCCGCGCACCTATATCTGTGAGGCGGATGCGTGGGGTGCGCTGCCCTATGACCTGCTCTCGCTGGCATATGCGCACCTCGGCGACGCGGAAGGAGCCGCAGCAGCCTGCCGTGATGCCGTTTCGCTTGCGCCGGGAGAGGAGCGGCTGCAGAAAAATCTTACCATTTTCGAGGAAATGTGCGCGCGCTGACATTCCCGTGCTGGCACTTGCCTTGCCGTTCAAACTGTGTTAAACTCTCTGAGGAAGCCGGATCGGCTTCTTTAGAGAGAAGAGGAGCGGCGCATATGAAACGACAGAGAAAAGCGGATCTAATGCTGGTGCTGGCCACCAGCTTCTGGGGAATTTCAAATTGTCTGGTGGCGATCTGCCTAAGGGATATGCAGCCGCTGACGCTCAACGCCTTTCGCTTTCTTTCGGCCTTCCTCGTCCTTGGCACGGCATTCCGAAAGCGCGTGTTTCATGCCGGACGCGAGACGATCCGGTACAGTGTGCTTGTGGGTCTATGCATCGTGGCGGTCTATCTCGGTGCGACGTATGGTATTATGTTCACCAGTGTGTCCAATGCGGGCTTTATCGGCGCGCTGACCGTTGTATTTACACCGGCGCTTGAGTTTGCGCTTTACCGCAGGAAGCCGGAACGGAAGTTCGGCTTCGCCCTCGTGCTGTGTGTGATCGGCATTGCACTCATGACGCTCAACGAGGCGCTCAAGCCTGCGCTGGGTGACATTCTCTGTCTGCTTGTGCCATCCTTTTACGCCGTCGACCTGATGATCACGGAGAAGGCTGTGGCCAGGCCGGAGGTCGATCCGATTGCGCTCGGCGTGTGCCAGACGGCGGTGACAGGCGTTGTGATGCTTGCACTCTCGCTGATTTTTGAAACGCCCCGTCTGCCGGGCTCGGCGAAGGTCTGGGGCGCGGCGCTGTTCCTCGGCATTTTCTGCTCGGGCATCTGCTTTATCATTCAGAGTGTGGAGCAGCAGTTCACCACGGCGAACCACGCGAGCCTGATCTTCACGCTCGAGCCGGTATTCTCAGCGGCCTTTGCCTATTTCCTGCTCAGTGAGCGGCTCACGCCGCGCGGGTATTTTGGCGCGGCGCTGATGCTGATGAGTCTGCTCATCATGGAGCTGGATATCTCTGAAGTGCGAAAAAAAGGCAAAAAAACGCCATAAAGCCGGCGTTG
>CAKTOJ010000095.1 GCA_934589665.1 uncultured Oscillospiraceae bacterium
GGCCTGATCGTCCATGACCTCACGAGCGACGAGCGCCGCGCGGCCTACGCCGCCGACATCACCTACGGCACCAACAACGAGATGGGCTTCGACTACCTGCGCGACAACATGGCCCTCTTCTCCACCGAGCTGGTTCAGCGCGGCCACGCCTTCGCCATCGTCGACGAGGTGGACTCCATCCTCATCGATGAGGCACGTACGCCGCTCATCATCTCCGGCATCGGGCAGAAGTCCACGGAGATGTACAGCCGCACGGAAGCCCTTGTCGCCCGCTTCCGCAAGAAGGTCATTGCGGAGACGGACGAAAAGGAGGAAGAGGACGTCAACATCGACGCCGACTACATCGTCGACGAAAAGGCGCGCACCGCGACGCTCACCGCGCGCGGCATCGCCAAGGTTGAGCAGTATTTTGACATTGAGAACCTCTCCGATCCCGAAAACTCCACCATCGCCCACCACGTCAATCAGGCCATCAAGGCCCACGGTGTGATGAAGCGCGACATCGATTATGTTGTCAAGGACGGTGAGGTCGTCATCGTCGACGAGTTCACGGGCCGTCTGATGTTCGGCCGCCGCTACAGCGAGGGACTGCATCAGGCCATCGAGGCCAAGGAACATGTCACTGTCGCCCACGAGAGCAAGACGCTTGCCACCATCACCTTCCAGAATTACTTCCGCCTTTACGCCAAGCTCTCCGGTATGACCGGTACGGCGCTGACCGAGGAGGAGGAATTCGGCACCATCTACAAGCTCGATATCATCGAGATCCCAACCAACCGTCCCATCGCGCGTATCGACGATCCCGACGTGGTATATAAGACCGAGGCCGCGAAGTACCGCGCGGTCATTGAGCAGATCAAGGAATGTCATGCCAAGGGCCAGCCCGTGCTCGTCGGCACGGTGTCCATCGAAAAGAACGAGCACCTTTCCTACCTGCTCTCCCGCGAGGGCATCAAGCACAACCTCCTCAACGCGAAGAACCATGAAAAGGAGGCCGAGATCGTCGCGCAGGCCGGTAAGTTCGGCGCGGTGACGGTCGCCACCAACATGGCCGGCCGTGGTACCGATATCATGCTCGGCGGCAACGCCGAATACATGGCCAAGAACGATCTGCGCAAGGCCGGTCTTTCCGACGAGCTGATCGCCGAGGCGACCGGCTATGCCGAGACGGACGATCAGGCCATTCTCGACGCCCGCGCCATGTTCGCCGCCGCACTCGCCAAGCATAAGGACGAGATCGCCGGCGAGGCCGAGCGCGTGCGCGAGGCCGGCGGATTGTTCATCATCGGCACCGAGCGCCACGACTCCCGCCGTATCGACAATCAGCTCCGCGGCCGCGCGGGCCGTCAGGGCGATCCGGGTGAGACGCGCTTCTACCTCTCGCTCGAGGACGATCTGCTGCGCCTGTTCGGCGGCGACCGCATCACAAACCTGATGGAAAAACTCAACCTCGACGAGGATACCCCCATCGAAAACAAGATGCTCTCGAAGTCCATTGAGAACGCGCAGACGAGCGTCGAATCCCGCAACTTCCAGTCCCGTAAGGCAACACTTGAATACGACGACGTGATGAACAAGCAGCGTGAGATCATCTACGGTCAGCGCAAGCAGGTGCTCGACGGACGCAATCTCAAGGATACCATTTTCAACATGATCCGCACCGGCATCACCAATCAGGTCACGCTCCACACCGGCGAGCACGGCCAGCTGGACGAGGACGGCGTGCGTGATATCCTCGGCAGCCTTGAGGGCATGTACTTCCCGCGCGGCATGGTCACCGAGACGCCGGCCGAGCTTGCCGCCATGGGCGAAGAGCAGCTCACCGAAACCTTCTTCAACGCCGCCGTCACCACCTACGAGCGCAAGGAGGAGTCCATCACGCCGAAGATCATGCGCGAACTTGAGCGCGTGGTGCTTCTGCGCGTGGTCGACGAATACTGGATGGATCACATCGACGCCATGCAGGAGCTGCGTCAGGGCATCCGCCTGCGCGCCTATGCGCAGGTCGACCCGATCGTGGCCTACAAGAAGGAATCCCTCGAAATGTTCGAGGAAATGATTGCCGCCATTCAGGATGAGACGGTGCGCCGCATCTTCTCTGCCCGCATCAAGAGCGACGAGGAGGTCAAGCGTGAGCGCGTGGCCGAGGGCATCGTCGCCTCGACCGCCGGCGACGGCAGCGTCAAGAAGCAGCCGCGCAAGGTTCAGAAAATCGGCCGCAACGATCCCTGCCCCTGCGGCAGCGGTAAAAAGTATAAGCAGTGCTGCGGCCGGTAACGGACGTCGCTTATAAGCAGCAAAAACACACTCTCACGCGAGGGAATACTCCCTTTGAAGCCCCCAGAGAACACAACGACAAACCGCAGATAAATCGGAATTTGATAAAGGAGTGCGATTGCATGAAAAAAGGTGTCATTCTGAAAGTTATTAGTATTGCTTTTGCCCTCATAACCATTTTAGCAATCGCCTGTGCTATTACAGTCACAGGAAGTGGCTTCTTGGATTTGAGCAATATTGTGAGAGCTGTATGCATCGGAGTTGCTATAATCTGTGGTATTCTTGCATTTATAACTTGGAAATGCTCTAAGTCAAAAGCGTGACCAATTCAAGTTTGTCGCTTTGATCTCTTTGTTTTCCCGCCGCAGGGCGGCATATTTCCCTGCGCGCCGCAGGCGCGGAAAGGAGGCATTCCATGTCTTTTACCGAACACAATGCCGGCGGTCTGATTTTTGATACCGCTGACGTACTTTCCGTTCCCGGTGTCCGCCACGCTTTCACGACAAGGCACGGCGGCGTCAGCCCCGCACCGTTCGACTCGCTCAACTTCGCCAACAACCGCGGCGACAGTGAGGAAAATATTCTCGAGAACTACCGCCGTCTCGGTGCGGCGGTCGGCTTTGACGCCTCACGCGCCGTCGGCTGCCGCCAAATTCACTCCGATCTTGTGCGCGTCGCACGCGAGGAAGACGCGGGCCGGATCTGTTGGGACGAGCGCCCCTACGACGCGGACGCCCTCATCACAAACGTGCCGAATCTTCCGCTGTTCGCCTATGGCACGGACTGCTGCATGATCACAGTTTATGATCCGACCTCGCGTTCCATCGCCGCCATCCACGCCGGCTGGCGCGGAACAGTGAACGGCATCGTGCTCAAAGCGCTCGTTTCGATGATGAGCATTTACGGTGCAGATCCCTACACGACCCGCGCGGCCATCGGCCCGGCCATTGGAAAATGCTGCTTTGAAACCGATGCCGATGTGGCCGACGCTTTCCACGAGCTGATGGACCCCGCTGTCGACGAGCTGATCGAAGCCCGCGGGGACAAATACCATATCGACCTCAAGGCCATCAACCGTCTGTGGCTGCTGCGCAGCGGGCTCGATCCCTCGCGCATCGATGTTCACCCCGACTGCACGAAGTGCCGTCCCGACCGCTACTGGTCGCACCGCGGAATGGGGGATCGCCGCGGCGGTATGGCTGCAGTCATCGCCCTGACGGAGGAAGAGACATGACGCGCCGTCTGACCGCGCTTTTTCTGGCGCTCGTGCTTGCGCTCTCGCTCAGCGGCTGCTGGGAGGCCGAGCCTGAGCCGGACGGCTTCTGGGACGAAGCGCCGCCCGCCGACGCTTCAGAAACGCCGGACAGCACCGACCGCCCGCAGGTTGCCGCCTTCGCCCTCCCCTATCTGTCCGGGCAGAGCCTCGACCCCATCACCTGCATCGACGGCGTACAGCAGACTGTTGCCTCGCTGCTCTATGAGGGGCTGTTCGTGCTTGACGGACAGTTTGAACCGCAGCCGCTGCTGTGCCAGAGCTATACGCTCGACGCCGACGGCCTGACCTACACCTTCACGCTGCAAAGCGGCGTGACCTTTTCCGACGGCTCCGCCCTGAGTGCCAATGATGTGCTCGCCACCTACCGGCGCGCCGCGGAGTCCGAACGCTACGCCGCCCGCTTCACAAACGTTGCGTCCATGCGTGTTTCCGGCGCGGCGCTGGTCATCACGCTCTCCCGCGCGGACGCTCGCTTCCCCGCACTTCTTGATATTCCCATTGTCAAGGCGGGCTCGGAAAATATGACCGTCCCGCCCGGCACCGGCCCTTATCTTTTCGTCAACGATTCCGACGGCGCAGCGCTGATCGCCGGCGGCTCCTGGTGGCGCGGCAAGAAGCTCCCGCTCGAGCGCATCACGCTCGCCGCCGCCAAGGATAACGACACGGCATCCAGCCTGTTCGCCTCCTACGATGTCCACTTTCTGTTCGTCGATCCGACCGGCACGGAGGCTGTGCCGACCAGCGGCGAGCTGCAAACACTCGACGTCCCCACCTCCGCCATGCAGTATCTCGGCTTCAACACGCGTCACACGCTTCTTGCCAACGCCGCCGTGCGGACGGCCATGAGCGGACGCATCGACCGTGAGAATCTGGTTTCCGCTTTTCTGGCAGGACATGCAGACGCAGCGCAGTTCCCTATTCCGCCCGCCAGCCCGCTCTACCCAAAGGCCAAAACGTACCGCACCTCCGCGAGCGACTATGCCGCCGCGCTGGAGGGTGCCGGTCTCAGCGCCGCACATCCGCGCACGATGACGCTGCTGGTCAATGAGGAGAACAGTTTCAAGCGCTCTGTAGCGGAGAGCATCTGCGCCCAGCTTTCGACCGACGCGCTTCAGATCACAGTCCGCGCGCTTGCGTGGAACGACTATCTTCACGCGCTTGAGAGCGGAAACTTTGACCTCTACCTCGGCGAGATCCGCCTGACGGCGGACTGGGATACCTCCACCCTTCTGGAGCCAGCCGGCGCACTCAACTACGGCGCGTATGACAGTGAAGCACTGCTTGGCCTGTTTCAGTCCTTTCTTGCTGGCGGCGAGAGTGCTTCCAACGCGTACTTCACTGTCTTTGCCCGCGAAACGCCCTTTGCTCCCCTGCTCTTCAAATCCGGCTCGGTGCTCTCCAGCGCCGGTCTGATCGAAGGCATGACGCCCACGGCCTCCGTCCTGTTTTATGGTCTGGAAAACTGGACGTTCCATTTGAGCGCGGAGTGATCCGGCGCTGTATGCCGCCGCGGCAGAATGCAGCATAAAAAGTAAAAAAGAGGGATGGCTTGTCAGCAAGCCATCCCTCTTTTTCACTCATAGCAGTAGTTTAAATCTACGGAGGTCACACCGTCGGCAAAGAACGGCGGAACCGTGCCGTCAGCGCTCTGCCGGAGGTTCAGCTCTTCACCCGATGGCGAAATGAGCACCGGATAGAGGCCGCACCTGTCCGTGCCGTCCGCATCCTTCAGGTCGAGCCGCAGGCAGTCGTCCTCCACGCCCCAGCTGCCGGCATAGCACACCGTCATATCTCCATCGTCCGCAGTGCGGCAGGAAAGCACTGCCTCCCCCGCATAAGGCTCGTCTGCGCCGCCCTTAAGCTCCAGAACCCAATCGTCCTCCGTTTCCCATACCGTCCCGGCAAGGCCGGTGTCCGTGGGCGGCAGCCACGCGCCGATGCCGTCAGTTGGGTGACTCTGTGCGTCGGCATCCGCAGCCGGCTGCCGGCTGCTCTCCGTTTCACTGCTCTCCGCTCCGCTCTGCACCGGCTGCTCCGGCCCGTCCGCCGTCCTGCCGCAGGCAGTAAGACTCAGAGCCAGCGCAAGGCTCAATACCAATGCCAGCAGGCGCTTCCATATCGTATACTTCATATTTTCACTCCGTTCTCTGCCGGCAGCGGCAGTATTCTTCCTCACGCACCATATTATGTGGACACATTATAGCACGGAACCATGCATTTGGCGACAGAAAAATCAAATGAAAAGGGACGTACCACGGTACCAATGTCATTAAGTTAAGCAAATCCGCGCACACGAAAAAATGCCCACCTCGATTTTTCGAGGTGGGCATTTTTTATGCTTTCGTTATGTGGTTTGCTTGTGCTTACTTCGCGGGCAGGACAATGACCTGTCCCTCGTAAATGGTGTTGGCGTTCACAAGACGGTCGGCGTTGCGCTCGAAAATGGTC
>CAKTOJ010000096.1 GCA_934589665.1 uncultured Oscillospiraceae bacterium
CTTCACGAGTGCATCGACACGATGGAACGCGACGGCAACCGCCTGCGCTTTCTCGGTGATCTGAGCGTGCTTGATGACGATCTCAAGGAGCTCATCCGCGAGACGAATGAAATCTCCGCGCGCATCGATGGCTTTCAGGCGAATGTCTGCCTCAATTACGGCGGGCGGGACGAGATCGTTCATGCCGCCCGTTCCTTCGCGCACGCGTGCGCGGCGGGGGAGCGGCAGGCGGAGGAGCTGACGGAGGAGACGTGTTCGCATTACCTCTACTCCGATGGTCTGCCCGACCCCGATCTGCTCATCCGTCCGGGTGGGGAGAAGCGCATCAGCAACTATCTCCTCTGGCAGTGTGCGTACAGCGAGTTCTATTTCTGTGATACCCTCTGGCCGGACTTTGACGAGAGGGAATTTGATAAGGCTTTGATCGCCTATCAGCACCGCGAGCGCCGGTTCGGCGGGATCAAATAAACCCTGAAAGGGGGAAAAAGATGAAACAAAGATGGTTAGTAGTGGCAATTGGCTTACCTTTACTGCTGCTGGTTTTGCTGGCCTGTCCCGCGTGGGCGACCATGCTGCTCGTGTGCGGCATTGCGGGTATTGCGGCCTATGAGCTGCTGCACACGGCGGGGAAGAGCGTCCGTGCAGTGCTTTACGGATTAACGGCTGCGGCGGCAGCCTTGCAGGTCGCCGCGATCTACAGTGATAAGGCCGCGGAACAGATGTGGGCAAATCCTGTGAGCATGACGGTTCTGGTGCGCTGGGCGTTTATCATGGCGCTCTTCCTGCTTGCGGTCGTGGGCTATGGACGCGAGGGGCGTGAAGTACCGTTTCATGATGTGTGTGTCTGCATCGTCGGCGGACTGGTGTTCCCGTCGCTCTACGCGTGCATCGCGCTGCTGCGTGCGGAACCGGATTTCGGGCGCATTCATGTGCTCGCGCCGTTCTGTGTCGCCTTCGCGGGCGACGCGCTGTCGATGTACTTCGGCATGTGGTTCGGCAAACGTAAGATGGCGCCGCACGTCAGCCCGCATAAGACTTGGGCGGGCGCGGTCGGCGGCCCGATCGGCAGCGCGCTGGCCATGGCGCTTCTCGGTCTGGTCGGACAGAAATGGCTCGGCTACGCGCCGAATTACGCAGCGCTTGCGTTGACCGGTGCGGCTGCAAATGTGTTCGGACAGCTTGGCGATCTTTCCATGTCGCTTATCAAGCGCGAGGCCGGCATTAAGGACTACAGCCGTCTTTTCCTTACGCACGGCGGCATGCTTGACCGCTTTGATTCAAGCATGTTTATTGCGCCGGTCATATACTTTTTTGTGGTGTGCGGTGTGATATGACAAGGAGTATTGCTTTACTTGGCTCGACTGGCTCCATCGGCCGCCAGACCATTGAGGTCGCGCGGGAGCTGGGCTTGCGGGTCGCGGCGCTGAGCGCCAATTCCAGTGTGGATCTGATCGAACAGCAGGCGCGGGAGTTCTCCCCGCGTCTGGCTGTGCTTTATGACGAGAACGCGGCCGCGCAGCTGCGCGAACGTCTGCGCGATACAAAGACCGAGGTGCTCTCCGGCATGGAGGGCCTTCTTGCGGCGGCCGCCATGGAGGATGCTGATACGGTCGTGACCGCTGTGGTCGGCATGATCGGCCTTCGGCCGACGCTTGCCGCCATTGAAAAGGGCAAGCGCATCGCGCTGGCCAATAAGGAGACGCTTGTGTGCGCGGGCACGATAGTGATGGACGCGGCAGACCGCTTTGGCGCGGAGATCGTGCCGGTGGACAGCGAGCACAGCGCGATCTTTCAGTGTGTGCAGGGCTGCCGTGACCGCGGCGAGATCAAGCGGCTGATCCTGACCTGCTCCGGCGGACCGTTCTATGGACTTTCCCGTGAGGAGCTGGCGGGCAAGACGCGCGCCGATGCGCTCCGTCACCCCAACTGGACGATGGGCGCGAAGATCACAATAGATTCCGCGACACTGATGAACAAGGGCCTTGAGATCATTGAGGCCATGCGGCTTTACCGCCTGCCGCTGCGGCAGGTGGATGCGGTCATCCACCGCCAGAGCATCGTACACTCGCTCATCGAGTACCGCGACGGCGCAATGCTCGCCCAGCTCGGCACGCCGGACATGAAGCTGCCGATCCGCTATGCGATGACCTATCCTTATCGGGCGGAGACACCGGATCAAACGCTCGATCTGCTCACCTGTCCGCCGCTGACCTTTGCCGCTCCGGATGAGGAGACGTTCCGCTGTCTGAAGCTTGCGCGAGAGTGCGCTGCGGTCGGCGGCACAGCCTGCGCCGTGCTCAACGGCGCGAACGAGGAGGCGGTCGGTGCGTTTTTGCAGGACCGCATCGGTTTTAACGACATTCCCGCGCTGGTCGAGGACGCACTGGGCGCGGTCGAACAGAAAGCGGCTCCGGCGCTGGAGGACATTCTGCGGGCGGATCGGCTCGCGCGCGAGGCGGTCCGCGCCAGGATCCGGTAAATAGGGGCGGTGCGCCGAACGGCGAGGCCCTGATTTTATAAGGAGTTTCCCTATGTATATTGTTGCTGCCATCTTGATTTTCGGTGTGCTCATCGCCGTGCACGAGCTGGGACATTTTTTGGCCGCAAAGGCCTGCGGCGTGCGTGTGAACGAGTTTTCCATCGGCATGGGTCCCGCCATATTCCATAGGACGAAGGGCGAGACGGAATATTCGCTGCGGCTGCTTCCCATCGGCGGATACTGCGCCATGGAGGGCGAGGACGAGGCGAGCGACGATCCGCGTGCGCTGGATCATCAGGGCTTTTGGAAAAAATTCATTATCTTTATCGCGGGCGCGGCGATGAACTTTCTCACCGGCTTTGTGATTCTGCTCTGTCTGTACGCGGGGGCAAAAGGGCTTTATACGGCGGAGATCGTCGATCTGCTTCCCGACTTCCCTCAGCAGGGGGAGGACGGACTGATGGTCGGCGACGTGATCTGGACCATCAACGGCGAACGGATCTATCTCAAGGATGATGTGTCCACGGTGCTCGGTGTGATCGAGCGTGATGAGAACGGCACCATTGAAATGACTGTCCGGCGCGGCGGCAAAACGCTCAAGCGCACGCTAACGCTCCAAACCTACACGAACGACAAGGGCGAGGAATACCGCGCCTACGGCTTTACCTACGGCGGCATCATTGAGGCGACGCCGCTCACGCGGCTGCAATACAGCTGGTACAATACGCTCGACTTTGTGCGCCTTGTGCGGCTGAGTTTGAAGATGCTGGTGAGCGGATCGGCGGATCTCGGTGATCTGAGCGGTCCGGTCGGCATCGTCTCGACCATCAAGGATGTGGGCGAGGAGGCGCAGCAGGAGGCGGAGAAGAACAATCAGAACGGTGCGGCCGCCGCGGCGGAGAGCATCCTCTATTTTGCGGCGCTCATCGCGGTGAACCTTGCGGTGATGAACCTTCTGCCGCTGCCGGCACTCGACGGCGGCAAGGTGTTTTTCCTGGTCATCAACGCGGCGGCGCTGGCGCTCTTTCGTCGTCAGATCCCGCCGAAATATGAAAATTATATCCACATGGCAGGCTTTGTCCTGCTGATGGTGATGATGCTCTTCGTCACGTTCCACGATGTGATGAAGCTGCTGTGAGGGGAGAGAGATATGACAAAGCAAATCATGGTCGGCGGTGTTCCCGTCGGCGGCGGTGCGCCGGTCACAATCCAGTCGATGTGCAACACAAAGACGGAGGATGCGCAGGCCACCATCAATCAGATCTTGAGACTGGAACAGGCAGGCTGCGAGATCGTGCGCGTGACCGTGCCGACTCCGGAGGCTGCGGACGCGGTCGAGACGATCAAAAAGAACATTCATATTCCACTGGTGGCGGATATTCACTTTGACTACCGCCTTGCCATCGCCGCGGCGGAGCGCGGTGCGGACAAAATCCGCATCAATCCCGGCAACATCGGCGGGGAGGACCGCGTGAAGGCGGTCGTAGACTGCTGCCGCGCGCACAAGGTGCCTATCCGCATCGGCGTGAACGGCGGCTCGCTGGAGCGTGAGCTGCTGGCAAAATACGGCCGCGTGACGCCTGAGGCGCTCGTTGAGAGCGCGATGGGACATGTCGCGCTGCTGGAGAAATTCGATTTCACGGATATCTGCATTTCCGTGAAAAGCTCTGATGTGCCGCTGAATATGGCGGCCTACCGGCTGCTGCATGAGAAGGTGGACTATCCGCTCCACCTTGGCGTGACTGAGGCGGGCACGCCGGCGATGGGACTTTTAAAGTCGGCCATCGGCATCGGCGGCCTGTTGTGCGAGGGCATCGGCGACACCATACGCGTATCGCTCACGGCTGATCCGGTGGAGGAGGTCTATGCGGCCAAGCGCATCCTGCGAGCCTGCGGGCTGCGCAGGAGCGGCGTGAATCTCATTTCCTGCCCGACCTGCGGGCGTACGGCCTACGATATGATCCCGCTGGCTGAGGAGCTCGAGCGCCGGCTGGAGGACTGCGACAAGCCTATCACCGTCGCGGTCATGGGCTGCGTGGTCAATGGGCCGGGCGAGGCGAGCGCGGCGGATATCGGCGTGGCAGGAGGAAAGGGCGAGGGCCTGATTTTCCGCCACGGGAAGGTGCTGTATAAGGTGCCGCAGGAGAAGCTGCTGGACGCGCTGCTCGATGAGATCGAGAAACTGTAAGAGAGAAGCGGAACCATGGCTCAAAAGATACCTTTTTTCCAAATATTTGAAGGCTTTGCGCCGCCGATCGGCCTACGCATGCTGCTCTCCGATGCCCGCGTGACCGATGTCACGGTAGAGCAGGAGAGCCGCACAATGACGGTTGCGCTCAATGCGATGCAGGAGATCACAGACGCCGAGCGCGAAACGCTTGAGCGTCTGCTTGCCGCATATTACGAGCTGCGCGCCGTGCGGCTGCATGTCACGCAGGTCGGCTTTCACCGGCCAGAGGAGCACCGCGCGGGCACGGACAAGAAGCACGACACGGGCAAGATCATCATGGGCCGCGAGATCAAGGGCCGGCCCATGCTGATGACGGAGCTCAATCCGAAGGCGGGAAATGTTGTCGTTGAGGGCAAGGTGTTCAAGTGTGAATTCCGCGAGCTGCGCCAGCCGGGCATGTGGCTGCTGCTCATTGAAATGACGGATTATAAGAGCTCCGTCATCGTGCGCAAGCGCATGCTTGAGCGCGAGATCGCGCCGGTGCGCGACCGCGTCGGCACGGGCATGTGGCTGCGCGTCGCGGGCACGATGGAGCTGACCTACGACGGCCACGACATGCAGCTCAACCCGCGCGACATCACGGAGATCTTGCATGAGAGCCGTAAGGACACCGCCGAGGTCAAGCGTGTGGAGCTGCATCTGCATACGAGAATGTCCAATATGGATGCGCTGACCGACACGGGCAGCGTGGTGAAGCTTGCGGCGAAGTGGGGCATGCCCGCCATTGCCATCACCGACCATGGTGTAGCGCAGTCCTTCCCGGATGCTTGGCACGCCGGGGAGGGTAAAATAAAAATACTTTACGGCTGCGAGGGCTATTTCGTCAACAATCTGGACGACCGTATTGCCATTCACGGCAAGCAGGACATCGGATTTTCCGACGAGATCGTCTGTTTCGACATCGAAACGACCGGCCTGAAGGTCACGCAGGAGGCGATCACGGAGATCGGTGCTGTGCGGCTCAAAGACGGGGAGATCGTCGAGACCTTCCAGACCTTTGTCGATCCCGAGCGCCGGCTCACGCCGGAGATCATCGGCCTAACCGGCATTACGGATGAAATGCTCAAGGGTGCTCCGAAGCTCAAGGATGCATTGACGGCGTTCCTTGATTTCGCGGGCGGCGCGCCGCTTGCGGCGCACAATGCGGAGTTCGACATCAGCTTTATCCGCGCGGGCTGCAAAAAGTGCGGTATCCCGTTTGAGCCGACCTATATTGACACACTC
>CAKTOJ010000097.1 GCA_934589665.1 uncultured Oscillospiraceae bacterium
TCGGCGCGCAGCGCCGCCAGCTTTTCGCGGCGGACCTTGAGGATCTCGGAAAGGTCCTGCTCCTGCGCGGGAGCGTTGGTCGTATTGTTCTCTGCCATATCGTTTTCTCCTTACTATCGTCCTCGGGCGTTATCGCTCGATCTTTTCCACACGGTAATGAATGGTGCCGACGGGAGCCTCCACGCTGATCTCGTCGCCCTCCTTCGCGCCCATAAGGGCCTTGCCGAAGGGGGATTCCTCGCTGATGGCGCGGTGCATGGGATCAGCCTCCTGTGAGCCGACGACCTTGTAGGGCGGCATCTCGCGGCCGGTCTTGATGTCGACCACGGTGACGGTGCAGCCGATGTTCACCGCGTTGGACGCACCCTCGCTCTCATCCACAATAACGACGTGGAGCAGAATCTCCTCCAGCTCGGCAATGCGGGAATAAAGCTTGCCCTGCTCGTTCTTCGCCTCATCGTACTCGCTGTTTTCGCTCAGGTCGCCGAAGCCGCGCGCCTCTTTGATAAGCTCCGCGACTTCCTTCTCGCGTACTGTTTTGAGATAGGTCAGCTCATCCTGCAGTTCCTGCTGGCGCGCCGCGCTCATCTTGTACTCTCTTTTCATGTCGTTTCCTTTCCATGCGCCGCCCTTTGTCACGCCGCGGAGCCTGAGCAGCACACAATAACACCTATTTTAGCAAAAGCATTATAGAGGTTTCCGCGCCGATTGTCAAGGCTTGCCGCCGCAAAGCGCGTCGGACAGGCAGGTCGCACGAAATACAGCTTGCAAATGTTTGCGTCATTTGATACAATGCTCATACCGTCAGTTGACAACGGCAGGCGGTGGCACCGTCCGGGGAGAAGGGCCGCGGACGGTATGATTACAGCAGGTCCGCGACGGCGGGCTTATCATAAGAAAGGAAAGATCGCTATGATTTATACGACCGAAGTCCAGCACATGTGTCCCGTCGCCAAGGGTGCATATCACGGTCCGGCTCCCATTCCCGAAGAAGGCAAGTGGGTGCAGGCCAAGCAGCTCTCCGACATTTCCGGCTTTACCCACGGTATCGGCTGGTGCGCTCCCCAGCAGGGTGCGTGCAAGCTGACGCTCAACGTCAAGGAGGGCATCATTCAGGAGGCTCTGGTCGAGACCATCGGCTGCTCCGGCATGACCCACTCCGCCGCCATGGCCTCTGAAATTCTCATCGGCAAAACCATTCTCGAGGCGCTCAACACCGACCTCGTGTGCGATGCCATCAACACCGCCATGCGCGAGCTGTTCCTCCAGATCGTCTATGGCCGCACCCAGTCCGCATTCTCCGAGGACGGACTTGCCATCGGCGCGTCCCTTGAGGACCTCGGCAAGGGTCTGCGCAGCCAGATCGGCACGATGTTCGCCACCAGTGAAAAGGGCCCGCGCTATCTGGAGATGGCCGAGGGCTACTGCACGAGAATGGCGCTCAACGCACAGGATGAGATCATCGGCTACGAGTTTGTCAACCTCGGCAAGATGATGGATTTCATCAAAAAGGGCGATGACGCCAACACGGCGCTGGAAAAGGCCAAGGGCCATTATGGTCAGTGGGACAGCGCCGCAAAGTACATCGATCCGCGTCAGGAATAAGGAAAGGAGGACACAACAATGGCTCTGTTTGAAAATTACGAGAGAAGAATCGACAAGATCAACGGCGTGCTCGCGCAGTACGGCATCAAGAGCGTGGAGGAGTGCCGCGAGATCTGTCAGGCTAAGGGCTTTGATCCCTATGAGATCGTCAAGGGCATCCAGCCCATCTGCTTCGAAAACGCCTGCTGGGCGTACACTGTCGGCGCGGCCATCGCACTCAAGTCCGGCGTAAAGACCGCCGCGGAGGCCGCAAAGATGATCGGCGTCGGCCTTCAGTCCTTCTGCCTTGACGGCTCCGTCGCCGACGACCGCAAGGTTGGCCTCGGTCACGGCAACCTCGGCGCGATGTTGCTCTCCGACGAGAGCAAGTGCTTTGCCTTCCTCGCCGGTCACGAGTCCTTCGCTGCCGCCGAGGGCGCCATCGGCATTGTCCGCAACGCCAACAAGGCCCGCAAGGAGCCTCTGCGCGTCATCCTCAACGGCCTTGGCAAGGATGCCGCCCAGATCATCAGCCGCATCAACGGCTTCACCTATGTCCAGACGCAGTTCGATTACTATACCGGCAAGCTCAATGTCGTGCGCGAGATCCGCTATTCCGAGACCGAGCGCGCCGACGTGCGCTGCTACGGCGCGGACGATGTGCGTGAGGGCGTGGCCATCATGCACGCCGAGGGCGTGGACGTGTCCATCACCGGCAACTCCACCAACCCCACCCGCTTCCAGCACCCTGTCGCCGGCACCTATAAGAAGGAATGTGTCGAGCAGGGCAAGAAGTACTTCTCCGTTGCCTCCGGCGGCGGCACGGGCCGCACGCTGCATCCCGACAACATGGCCGCCGGTCCCGCTTCTTACGGCATGACCGACACCATGGGCCGCATGCACTCCGACGCCCAGTTCGCCGGCTCCTCCTCCGTCCCCGCGCACGTGGAGATGATGGGCTTTCTCGGCATGGGCAACAACCCGATGGTCGGCGCGACCGTCGCGGTGGCTGTCGCCGTGGCGGAGAGCCTGAAGTAAGAAAAGCGCTTTAAAATAAACATCTTTTCAATAGGCGCAGCAATGCAGAGGGAGTCTGCTTCCACTGGAAGCAGACTCCCTCTTGTTTTTATCAATATTTTCTCATTTTTATGAATGTTGGCTGTTGCATCTTTTTCTTCTTTGCCTTATACTCCAAATATTATTTCATACAGGATATTCAGGTGGAGCGAATGAAAACATATCAATTTGCATATGGTGGCGGCACGGTCGAACTCCCGCTGGACGAGAAGAACGTCATCGGTGAGCTGCACGGCAATGCTGTTTCCCCCATTTCCGATATACGAGCGGCACTGTGGGCCTCGCTCGATGCGCCGATCGACAGCGCACCGCTGTACGAGAGGGCCGCATCAGGCAATACCGTCGCGCTAGTCGTGAGCGATATGTCGCGTTTCTGGATGCGTCAGGATCTTGTCATTCCGCATCTGGTGGACTATCTCACTGAGCGCTGCGGCGTGCATGAGGCCGACATCACCATTGTGATCGCCAACGGCACGCATGTCGGCGGCGACGAAGCGGAACTGCGCACACTGGTGACGGATGCCGTTTACGACCGGATCAGCGTGGAAAACCACAACTTTGAAGCGGATAATCTCGTCTATCTCGGCACAACCCCGCACAGTACGCCGGTTTCCATCAACCACACCGCGGCAGCGGCGGATCTGGTGATCTGTCTCGGTGCGGTGACGCACCACGTCATGGCCGGCTTCGGCGGCGGCCGCAAAAGTATTCTGCCGGGCATCAGCGGTCGGGAAACCATCTTCCATAACCACGCATTTTCTCTCGACGCCGCGTCGCTGCGCTCCAATCCCGCCATCGGCAACGGTGTTCTGCAGGGAAATCCCCTGCATGAGGATATGTGTGAAGCCGCCGGCATGGTGAAAAATCTGTTTATCGTTAATCTTGTCATGAACGCGCAAATGCGCCTGTCCGCCATTTTTTCCGGCCACTACCTCACCTCCTGGGAGCAGGCCTGCCGGATGGTCGACCGCATTTATCAGGTCAATGTGCCGCAGAAGGCGGATGTTGTCATCACAAGCTGCGGCGGCTTCCCGAAGGACATTTCGCTCTATCAAGGCACGAAAACCATCGACAATGTGGAATCCGCACTCAATCCGGGCGGCACGCTGATCCTTATGATTGAGGCGCGCGAGGGCGGCGGCCCCGCCGAGTATTTCGGCTGGGCAAAGGATCTTCTTGCCGGCACTATTGAGCAGCGTCTGCGCGAGCATTTCACAGTTGCCGGCTACATTTTCTTTCTCAACTGCGAACAGGCACAGCGCTACAACATTCTGCTCTATTCGAGCATCGATCCAAAGGCGGTCGAACCAATGGGGATTCGGGCGTTCTCCAATATGGATGCGCTCCTTGAAGCGGCACAGCTTCAGGGAAAAACGATCTATGTGATCCCCAATGGCTCCACCGTGATCCCGCACATTGTTAAGGAGGTTTCTGCAAATGAAGCGTAACTACATTGCCAAGCGCTTTCAGTCCGGCGGCGCGGGCTTATCCCTCGATACCGAGGCTCTTTCCAAATACAAAGATATTATTGATCTGAGCATCGGCGACACCGACTTCACCACCGATGAAGCCATTATCGACGCCGCATTCCGCGATGCCCGGCTGGGCCACACGCACTATGGCGATCCCAAGGGCGATCCCGAGCTCATTTCCGCAGTCTGCCGGGCATGGGAGGAGGATTTCGGCCAGCCGCTTTCCAGTGACCATGTGCTCGTGAGCGCATCAAGCTGCCTGGGAATGGCACTCACCATGCTCGCCATTCTTGATCCCGGCGATGAGGTCATTGTATTCTCCCCCTATTTCGCCATGTACCGCACCCAGATTGAGCTGGCCGGCGGCGTGTGCGTGGACGTGCCGACCTACGCCAGCGAGAATTACGCCATCGACGAAGCCCGTCTGCGTGCCGCCATCACACCGCGCACCAAGGCCATTATCTTCAATAACCCCACCAATCCGACCGGTATGGGCTACGACATGGATACCCTCTCGCTCCTCTCCCGCGTTGCGCAGGAGTATGATCTGCTCATTGCCGCCGACGAGATCTATACCACATATCTTTACGAGGGCAACTTCCGCCCGCTCCGCACGCTGCCCGGTATGGCCGAGCGCACCATTACGCTCAACAGCTTCTCCAAGAACTTCCTGATGACAGGCTGGCGCGTCGGCGTCATCATTGCCGAACCGGAGCTCTTGGCCGTAATGAATAACATCAACGGTTCACTTATTTACTCCGCGCCCTCCGTTTCACAGCGCGCGGCGATTCAGGCGCTTTCCATGCGCGCTGAAATCCGCAAAAAATACGTTTCCGCATACCAAGACCGCATCTTTTACTCCGCCGACCGGATCGAAAAGATTCCCTACCTCAGCCTCGTCCGCCCGAAGGGTACCTTCTACCTCTTCCCCGGCATTGAGAAAACCGGACTTGACGAAAAACAGTTCTGCAAAGTGCTGTTGGAGCAGGCACACATCCTCGTCAGCCCCGGCACGCCCTTCGGCGTAAGCGGCGCGGGCCACTTCCGCATCGCCTGCACCGTCGGCATTGAACACCTGAAAACCGCGTTTGACCGCATGGAGAGGCTGTCGTTCTGACAGCTTCTCTCTTTTTTGCATATTTACACAATACGGCCACTCACCTTTTCTTCATTCTTGTAGCAGACGTCTATTTACAAACCGGCTCTCGTGTGTATAATTATACGCATCAAATACAAATTCGCGCGTTTAAATGCACGGAATGGAGGGCAATATGAAAAACTCTAACTTGACAAAGAAGCTGTTTGCTTTGACGCTCGGTGCGGCGATGCTGCTGGCGGTTATGACTGGCTGCGGTAAGACAGCCGATCCACAGGAGAGCGAAAACAGCGGCACCCAGCAGGAAGAGCAGTCTCAGGAACCCGCAACGCTGCTCGAAACGATCAAAGCCAATGGCAAGCTTGTCGTCGGCACCGAAGCACAGTACGCCCCCTACGAGTTCAAGGATCTCGACGCCAATTTCGCCGGCTGCGATATGTGGCTGGCCCAGCAGATCGCTGACAGCCTCGGCGTGGAGCTGGAGGTCGTGGATATGGCCTTCGAC
>CAKTOJ010000098.1 GCA_934589665.1 uncultured Oscillospiraceae bacterium
GGCGCGTTGACGACCACGCCGTAGGCTCCCTGATGCTCGGCCTGCATGGCAAGACGCACGCTGCGGCTGCCGTTGGTAAAGCCGCCGCCCACGCCGACAAACACCGGCACGTCGGCCACACTGATGACCGCCTGTGAGATCGACGCCTGCGGCGTAAAAGGATACACCGCGATGATCGCGTCGGCATTGATGTTCTTGACAATGGCGACGTCCGTGGAAAACGCGATCGACTTGATGCGCTTTCCGAAAATGCGGATGCCGCTGCACTCACTGATGCAGTGCGGCAGCGTCAGTCCGTGGCTGCGCAGCGTACCGCTGTAGCTTGGCACATATTTCCCCATGTCGCACCTCCTGTCTCATCTTTTATTATGTAGCAGGTATATATTATACAAAAGATATGCGGCATGCAGATGAATAAATTGTGAATTTCAGTTAAATTCTCGTCAAGAAACGCGTGCGGCACAGCGATTCAGCACGCACGGCACGCGTGTGCGCAATGGGCTGCCAGCTTCTGGTGCGGCTGACAAGCGAGAGAAGCTGGAGAGGCAGCCACGCCGCCATGAAAAGCGGGAAGCCCGCAACGGTCCGGAGGATGCGGCGGTCGCGGTAGCCGCCAAGCATGGCGAGCAGCGCTGCAAAGGCCATCATCCCCAGTGTGCTCACGGCAAATGAGAGCAGCGCGGTCAGTGCAAACGCCGCAGCCGTCCCCTGAACCAGCGCCGAGCACACGCCGAGCATCAGGGGCAGAACCGTCGCCGTCTGCAAAAACGGCGTGTTGACCACCAGCAGCGAATCCAGCGCGCGCAGCGGCGCACTGCCCCGCAGTGCCGCGCACAGTGCACCGCTCCTGCACACTGCCACATCCATGATGCCGCTGCACCAGCGGCGGCGCTGGCGGAGAGAAACGGCAAAGCGTTCCGGTGCTTCGTCATAGGTCAGCGCACCGGGCACGAAGTGCACGCGCACGCCGTTCGCCGCGCACTGTGCGGCGAACTCCGCGTCCTCGGCGATGGTCGTGGTGTTCCAGCCGCCGAAGTGCTCAAACACCGAACGGTGAACGGCAAAGCCTGTGCCAACAAGCTTGGAGGACAGGCCGCAGTTCATGCGGGCGCGGGAGAAAAACGTATCGAAGAGCGTAAAGTAGAGCCCATAGCAACCGGTAAGCCACGAATCATAAGGGTTCTTCACCTGCATCGCTCCCTTGCACACCTGCGCCCCCGCGCAGAAGGCATCGTTCATGCGGGCAAGGAACTGCCCGTCCACAACATTGTCCGCGTCAAAGACGCAGAACGCGTCGTAGCGCTGCGGCAGGAGCCACGCCACCGCCTCATGCAGCGCATCGCCCTTGCAGCGGACCGGCTCGAAGCAGCGGAAGATCCGCGCGCCCGCCGCGAGGGCCGCGGCCTCGGTGTCATCGGTGCAGTTATTAGGGATTACATAAATGTCATACAGCGCGTCCGGGTAGTCCTGCGCCCGCAGGCTTTCGACCAGCGCGCCGATCACCGCCTCTTCGTTGCGCGCGGCGATCAGGCATGCAAAGCGCGTGCGCGGCGCGCACACCGCGTAGGGCTTCGGCCGGCGCAGCGCGAAGAGCGCCACGGCGAGGAACCACAGGCTTGCCGCCTTGAGCAGCAGCGTCAAAATCACGATCAAAAGGTCGAACATAAGAAAAGACCGCCTTTCACTTGGGATGCTCCAAGCATAACAGGCGGTCTTTAAACTGTACTGTGGTTTTATTTAAATTCTCTTTAAGACTTTTTTACCAAATTTTTACGCCGTCCACCCCAGTGCAAAGCTGACCTTGAACAGGTCGCCGTCGATGGCGAGCGAGAAGGTCCCCTTTTGCAGCTCCACAAGGCTTTTTGCAATGTTCAGCCCCAAGCCGCTGCCCTCCGTTGTGCGCGAGCTGTCGCCGCGCACGAAGCGCTCCATCAGCTCGTCGGGATCAATGTTGAGCGCGTCGCGCGAGATATTTTTAAAGGTGAACTCCACCGTATCCCCTATCCGCTTCGCCCCGATGTAGAGCCGCGTGCCCGCGCAGGCGTATTTGCAGGCGTTGGAAAAGAGATTGTCGAACACCCGCCAGAGCAGCGCGCCATCGCACAGACAGTAAAGCTCTTCGTCCGGCAGCGTCACCACCGGTTCAAGCTGCGCGAGCGCAAGGCGCTCGGCGTACTCGCCCACCGTCTGGTCGATCAGCTCGCGCACGCTGCGGCGCGCGATGTGACAGGGAATGTTGCCGGTGGACGCCTTGGACATCTCCACGAGATCCACCGTCAGCTTTTTGAGCTTGTGCGCCTGCCGATCGAGCACGGCAAGGTATTCCTTCTCCTGCTCCGGCGTGTGCTCACGCTGGAGCAGATCGACATAGTTGACGATGCTTGTCAGCGGCGTTTTGATATCGTGCGAAACATTTGTGATAAGCTCCGTCTTGAGCCGCTCGCTCTTGAGCTTCTGCTCCACCGCGATGCTCATGCCGCGGCTGATGGCGTTGAGGTTTTCGCCGTGGCGCTTGAGGTCAAAGTACATATGCGAGGTGTCGATCTGCGCCTTGAGATCGCCGGCAGCCAGCGCCTCACCTCCCTTTTGCAGCCGCCGCAGCTGCATGGAAAAGAGGCAGGCGGCGACGGAAAGTACGAGCAGCGTCAGTAGCAGCGCCCCCGCCGCGTGGTTGCTCTCAAAGGCGATGAGCAGCGCACTCACCACGCAGCAGCTTCCCGCTGTACGCCACACCAGTGGGAGCGCATGCACGAAGCCCGCCAGCGCTCCCCACGCGCGGCAGAGCACGCGCCAGCACCACCTCAAAACCCGTCGGCAGAGCCGGAGGAGCCAACAGCAGACGGTGTTCTCCCACCATCTCCCCAGCTTCACGCGGGCGCAGAGCGTCATCCAGAACGCGAGGAAGAGCGCATACGCCGCCGCGCAGCAGGCAAGCACCACGGCGATCATGATCGGCTCAAAGCCCTGAAAGGTATACTCCGTGCCCGATGCCGCCGCGGCGACAAGCATCGCGCAGCCTGTGAAGTCGAATGTCGCGTACAGGTCGAAGGGGATCTTTTCCTGCCAGCCGGCGGTAACCTCCTCCTTCCCTGACCGGCGGCCCGCCGTGCGGGCAAGGAAGATGAGAATGAAAAGCTCGGCGAGCACGCAGACAGCCGCGAACAGTATGGCGTGCGGCGCGAGCCGCCCCATCAGGCCGCAAAACCGCTGCGCCCAGTAAATGCTGTCCTGCGCAGGATAGTCTGCGGCAACATAGGTGCGGAACGTCACGCCGTTCTGCTCATCCACTGCCTCCCAGCCCTCCACCGGAATGTCTCCCTCGCGGTGATTGTCGTAGAGGATGTTTCCCTCCGCGTCCTCCAGCGAAAAGCGGACATTCGTGGAGCGGTCATCCGCGGGATACCAGCCGGAAAACTTCTCATAGATGTCCGTCTGCCCATTTTCCGCATAATACCCATAGCTGTTATAGATTGAGCGCATCTCATAGTAGACCGCACTCGAGCAGATGCTTCCCTCATAAAAGCTGCCGCGCAGCTCTCCGGTGTAGGAATAGACAAATGCCTCAGCGTAGAGCAGCGTCACCGGCACAAGCACCACGGCAAGGAAGAAGGCTGCCGCCTTGACCCAGAAATTCCGGGCGAACTCTTTACTTTTCATGGCGGATATCCTCCATTTTGTAACCCAGACCCCACACGACCTTCAGGTAGCGAGGCTCGGACGGATCAATTTCAATCTTCTGACGCAGATGGCGGATATGAACCGCCACGCTCGTCTCCGCGCCGAGGGAGTTTTCGTTCCATACCAGCTCATAGATCTGCGCGCTGGAATAGATGCGGCCGGGTGATTTGATGAGCAGCTGCAGAATGCTGAACTCCAGCGGCGTGAGCGCAACGCTCTCGCCGTCCACCGTCACGCTTTTGGCATCCTCGTCCAGCGTCACGCCGCCGACGGTGTAAACGCCGCGCTCCGGCGCGGTCTCGGGCCGCGCGCCGAGCGTCGTGTAGCGCCGCAGCTGCGATTTCACGCGGGCGAGCACCTCGATGGGGTCAAAGGGCTTTGTGATGTAATCGTCAGCGCCGACATTCAGCCCCAACACCTTGTCACTGCTCTCGCTCTTGGCCGTGAGCAGAATGATGGGAGCGTTGCTCTCGCGGCGGATCGCAGCAGTCGCCGCAATGCCGTCCAGTCCCGGCATCATAATGTCCATCAGAATCAGCTGGATGTCGTTTTTCCGCACAGTCTCCAGCGCCTCGACACCGTTGTACGCCTCAAAAACGCAGTATTCTCCGCCGGATAAGTAAATCTTCAGCGCGGCAACGATATCGCGCTCGTCGTCGCAGACCAGTATGTTATACATTCTCTTTCCTCCCCGCCCATGCACATTCACGGGCGCATCCCTGTTTTCTGCATTTACTCTACCACCACCCTTTTAAAAGAGGAAGAGGAAATCCTTTAATTTTCTCTTAATATGAGAATTGTCAATACCCAATCGAACATTTTTTGAAAAATTTTAGAGGGAATTGACGTGGGCGTCAAAGAGCTCTTGTGCCGTATGATAGTCAAGGATTTTGCGGTGCATGGAGTTCATGCGTTCAGCTACGGCATCGCATTGCGTTTGTGTGACGTGGTAGAGGGATTTGCCCTTGCGGAAGTAGCGGCGTATGATCTTGTTCGCGTTTTCGTTTGAGCCACGTTCCGAGGAACAGAACGGATGGCAGTAATAGACAGGAAGCGGGAGCTGATAGGCAGATGCGAACTCAGGGCCATTGTCCACGGTGATGGAACGGAATGTGCCGTGCGGGTATTTTGAAAGTGTAGATTCAAGGAGAGACGCCCCGCCAGCCCGCGAACGAGCGGACGGGGCAAGAGAAAGGCTAAAGGGTCATTTGCGGCGGGGTATGGATCATACTGTCCGCCCATTTGTAGCGGTCGAGATAGGCTTGTACACCGTCGTATTCGGCGGTATCGCCACGTTCCCGATACTCCACGACCTTGTGGATTCGACGGAAGAACGCATTGCGGCTCTCCGTGTCCACGTTAGAATACTGCGCGTCGGGCGGGATATTGGTGATGATAAATACCTTGGTAAAGCACGCCTGACGGTTGAAGTAGCGGCATGGGAGAAGCAGCGGATAGCCGTCCAGATAGTTAAGCATATCGCCGTGCTTGAGCGAGCCGCGAAACTCTTCAAAAATCAGAACGTCCTGTCCGTCATAGGTATCGAACGGATGCTTGTAATCAGTGACACGGTAGCAGTTTTCATAGCCGTATTTATCCATGACACCGCGCGTTTTGCCGCTGCCGGTCTTGCCGAAGATGTACGTTACTTCCAGATCGCGCCAGCAGTTTTTGAACTGCGCGTCGCGGTACATGGAGCGGACACGCTCTACCTTTTCTCGGAGAAATTTACGCCCTCGTGCAGATGGCCGCCTGTGTCCTTGTAGGAGTACGAGCCGTCCGGCTGCTTGTTGAACTTTGCACCGTCCTTGAGGACATAGGCGCGGTTCTCCGAGGACTTGCCGCGCGCAATATCACGATGGAACGAGGGAAAGCGGGTATCAACCTGTGTATGGGTCAGGCCGTTTTCACACACGAAATAGATGTGCGTGTGCAGCGTCTCGCACTCGTCGCCCTTTTCGTCGCACATACACCAGTACAGGAGAGCGGGCAGGTCGTTGACCGCCGCTTTGATGCGGGCATGGTCGAAGCCATGCTC
>CAKTOJ010000099.1 GCA_934589665.1 uncultured Oscillospiraceae bacterium
GTCAGATAGTCGAATACGATCGACAGCTCACGGTCGCTCAGCACTTGGGAGTGACCCTTGGGGGCCTCCGTGTAGTCTTTGAGAATGGTGATGATGTCCTTCGACTGCATGCCGAAGTCCTTCGCCAGACTGCTCACTTTGTTTTTATTTTCCGTAGTAGCCAATATAACACCTCCAAATGTGATGGGACCGAATTACTGATTATCTTTCTTTGCGCTGCCCTTGCCGCGCTTGACGGGGCGGGCGTTGACGTACCGGGTGCGCGCCGCGGCCTTGACCGCTGTGCGCCGCCGCTGCTCACGGCTGGGCTTTTTGACGCCTGCCGGTTCCGTGCGTTTTTTTGCACCGGTCAGGGCGGCTTTCCTGCCATCTGCCGTTCCGGCGCGCTTTTCTCTGCCGTGCGGCTCCTCCGGTGCGGGGACTTCCGCGGCCTTTGGCTTCCGCTTTTTGCCGGTGCGGACATTCTTCTCGTGCGCCTCAGCCTCTTTGCGCCGCTCGGCGGCGCGTTTGGCCTTGACGGCGAGCTTTTCCGCCGTCTCGGAGAATTTTTCGTCCTCCTCGGCAAGCTTCTTGGCAATGGCCTCGGCAAAGCCAATGTCGGTGACGGCCAGCATCGCGCAGCTCGACCGCCCGACCGCCCGGCCGAGCGCGTCCTTATCTGCCCCGATGCGGCACCAGAGACACTGTCCCGCGTCGGCAAAATGCCGCACCCGGCGCACACTGTTCTCTGCCGCGTCGGCGGCGACTAAAATGAGCCGCGCGTCGCGCGCCCTTGCCGCCGCGCCGGTCGGCTCCTCGCCGACGGCCAGCCGGCCTGCCTTCTGGGCCAGACCGATGAGGTTCAACAGCTTATTCACCGCGCATCATCTCTCCTTCCAGCTCGTCGTAGAGCTCCGGCGTGATGGCGGTTTCAAACGCCCGCTCCAGCGCGCGGGATTTCCGTGCGCGCTTGAGACATTCGGCGTTTGGGCAGAGATACGCCCCGCGTCCGGGCTTTCTGCCCTTGAAATCCAGCGAGATCTCGCCCTCGGGCGACTTGACCACGCGGATGAGCTCGCGCTTATCCCGCATTTCACGGCAGCCCACGCATTGGCGCTGCGGGATCTTTTTCACTTTTTGCATGAACTGCCTCCCTGATCTGTTTCTGCCGGTCCGGCCGCACAGAGCGGCGGACGGATTTACGCTTCCTCTTCGTCCTTATAGGACTGGGGCTTGATGTCAATTTTATAGCCGACCAGACGTGCCGCAAGACGGGCATTCTGACCCTCCTTACCGATGGCGAGGGAGAGCTGGTCGTCGGGCACGATCACGCGGCAGGACTTGCTGCCGTCGTCCGCCATGCGGACCTCGACCACATCGGCGGGAGCGAGTGCCGCGGCAATGTACTCTGCAGGATCGTCGCTGTACTTGACGATGTCGATCTTCTCGCCGCGCAGCTCTTCGACAATGTTGTTGACGCGAGCGCCGCGGGGACCGACGCAGGCGCCGATGGGATCGACGTTTTCGTCGTTGCTCCACACAGCCATCTTCGTGCGGGAGCCGGCTTCGCGCGCGATGGAACGGATCTCGACGGTGCCATCGTAAATTTCAGGCACCTCCAGTTCAAACAGACGCTTGACAAGGCCCGGATGCGTGCGGGAGATGACGACCTGCGGGCCGCGGGACTGGCGGCGCACATCGACCAGATAAACCTTGACACGCTGGCCCTCGACGAGCGTTTCACCCTTGACCTGCTCGCCGGCGGTGAGAATCGCGTCGGTCGCTTCGGCACCCGTGCCGATGCGCAGGGCGACGCTGCCGTTGCGCGGATCGATGCGGGTGACGACGCCGGTGAGAATCTCGTGCTGCTTGGAGTTGTACTCCTCGTAGACCATGCCGCTCTCAGCCTCGCGCAGGCCCTGAATGATGACCTGCTTGCCGTTGCCGGCGGCGATACGGCCGAATTCAACATTGTCGACGGGGATGTTCACAATGCTGCCGACCTCGTACTTGGCTGAGCGCTTCTTCGCTTCCTCAAGAGACATCTGCGTGCCGGGGTTCTCGACTTCCTCGACGACCTCCTTCTGCACGTACATCTTCAATTCGCGCTTATTCTCGTCCACATCCACGACAACATTTTCCACGCCCTCGTGGTCACGCTTGTAGGCCGTGGTGAGCGCCTGCACGATTTTATCCATCATAAAAGCGGGGGAAATGCCGCGTTCCTTTTCCAGCATCGCCAGAGCGGCAAAGATTTCATCACATTTCATGGAATTGAACTCCTTATTCTGTATGATAAAAATGATATGGTCAGAAGTCGCAGCGCAGACGAACAAGTGCGATCTCCGGTTTTTCAAAGCGCAGAGACTGTTCGCCCACGGTGATCGTTACCGCGCCGTCATCATAGCCGGCAAGCACGCCGGAAAACTCCTTGCGTCCGTCGCGCGGCTTGTAGGTCTTGAGCAGTACATCCGCACCCATAAACTGTTCGAAGTCCGAGGGGCGCTTGAGCGGGCGCTCGGCTCCGGCAGAGCCGACCTCGAAAACATAGCTTCCCTCGATGGGATCGGCCTCATCGAGCAGATCGCTCACCGTGCGTGAAATATTCTCGCAGTCGAGAATGTCCACGCCGCCGTCCTTGTCGATGAAAAGACGCAGATACCACTGTCCGGCCTCGCGGACATACTCCACGTCCCAAAGCGTGCAGCCGTTGGCCTCCACGACCGGACGGGCGAGCTCAGAGACAATCTCAGTTACTTTTTTCATGGCAGCCTCACTTTAACCTGTGAAAGTTTTGACTTTGGCAAAAAATGCAAAAGAAAGAGCGGACCGGAAGTCCACTCTGCCTGACCAACTGGAATAACATGATCATCTTACCATAGCTTTATGCCGATTGCAAGCCTTTTATTGGCGCACTATTGGCTTTTCTTGCGAAAAAACAGGCGGTTTTGGACGAAAAGGAGCATCCTTGCGGATGCTCCCTCGTATTTTTATCAGGAAAGGTAGCGCATGGGGTTGACATAGCTGCCGTTGTACTGCACACCGAAGTGGCAGTGTACGCCGCTGGCGACGCCGCTGCGGCCGGCCTTTGCGACCTGCTGGCCCTTATAGACCGTCTGTCCGGCAGAAACGGTGAGCGAGCTGTTGTGTTCATAGTAAGTCACAAAGCCGTTCTGATGGTCGATGATGACCACATAGCCCATCGCGCCCTTATAACCGGAATAGGTGACAACACCGCCGTCAGCGGCATAGATGGGCGTGCCGTAGGACACGGAAATGTCGATACCCATATGATTGGTGGACGCACCGCGGATACCGGTGTTGCGATAGCCGAAGTAGGACGTGATGCGGCCGCTCGTCGGCCAGCGGAAGCTGCCGGTGGGGTACCAGCTCGGACGTTCCTTGGTGCCCTGTGCGCGCAGCTCGGTCACGGGCTCGGTGAGCGTGACGCTCGAGAGCACGGTGCGCTCGGTCTCCTCACCGTTGATATAGGTGACGTCGGCCACGACGTCCGCCGTGCCGTAGGAGCCCTTGGAGAGCACCTTGTAGTCACCCTTATACATGCTGGGATCGTCGGTATAGGTGATGTCGTACTGGATATCCTCGACATAGTTCTGACGCTCCGTGACCACAACGGTCAAGTAGGGAACGGCGTTGGAGAGCGTCAGCTCATCGCCGATCTGAAGGCGGTTGATGTCAAAGTCGGGGTTGATGGCCAGCAGCTCCTTGGTGGTCATGCCGTGGCTGTTGGCAATACCGCTCCAAGTGTCACCCTTGACGACGGTGTAGGTCACCTCGCCGGCCTTGGTAGAGTTGAGGATCTCGGCGATCTGACCGAGGTTGACGATGCTCTCCGTCGGGACATAGCCCTCGACGATGCGCACATCCTCTTCAAAATCGACCGTCAGCGTGTCCTCGGAGATATAGCTCTCCTTGAGCTGGTTGAGCAGGCCGTCGAGCGCGCCCTCATACTGCGTCGAGCCGATAAGCTCGTCGTTGATATATAAGGAATAGCCGCGCGTGACAAGGCCGATTTCGTCGTTAAGGTCTTCCTCCAGCTCGCTGCGGCTGACCAGCTCGCTGCGCGCCACCAGTCCCTTGGAATACTGGATCGACTCGTCGGAGAAGGTGAAGCTCTTGCCAAGCGTTTCGGTGGTGATGCCTGCGACATTTGCCGCAACGCGCTTGGCATCGCGTTCGCTTGCGACCACATCAAGTGCCTTACCGTCGTAAATGACCGTCGTGCCGAGCGTGTAGCGGGAGACGAGTACGGCGAAGGCGGCGATGGCCAATGCACCGCCGACAAAGATCAGCTGATGGTATTTTTTCGCGCGCCATTTGATTACGCGCCGTCCACCGGTGCGGTGAATCACACGGCGGCGCAGGATGCGCAGCTTCTCGCGCGCCAGCGCGCCCCAGAAGGCGAGCATGCCGAAGAGCAGCAAAAGCGCCTGCACGGCCACGCTGTTGGACTCCGGAAAGCTGCGTGCACGATCCTCATGGATCATGCCGCGCAGACTTCTGCTGATCCGGCGGAGCTTCTGTCCAAACGGCTCGTCCGCACGGCGGGTCCTCGTCTGAGAGCCCTCTGCCTGCGCGGCTGCTGCGGCCTGTTCGGCACGCGGCGTTCTGCGCGCCGAACGGCCGGATTGATTTGTACGTTTATGTTGTCCCATAGTCACTCCATAAAATCTATGAAAGAAAAGACGTTAAATTGGTTACAATTTGTAACAAATGATATGATAACCTTTTTCCCGGCCCGCGTCAACCCCTCTAAAGCTATGGGGAAAGGACGGCGGAGGAGGCGGAGAGGGAGCTGCCCGCAATATTTTGCCGCAGGGGAAGAAAAACGGCACAACATCTTCTGCTTTCTCCCCGTTTTCTTCAATTTCTGAAATTCATCAAAAAATTGTAAATTTTTTATGATTTGGTGTTGAGAGACGAAAAAAACAGGTGTATACTGTTAGCCGTTAATTCATGCCGCCCCCCTGCGGCAGCATTATTAGGAGGAATTCCCATGTTTGGTCAATTGATCGCAACCCTGAAAAAGAGCCCCAAGACGATCGTCTTTACCGAGGGTACGGATCCCCGTATTCTTGAGGCGAGCGCACGTCTGCTCTCCGGTAACTTTTTGAAGCCTGTGCTCGTCGGCAACCCCGATGAGATCGCCGCGGCTGCGGAAGAGGCCGGCTTTAACATCCGCGGTGCGGAGATCGCCGACCCTGCGAACTATCCTGAGATGGACGCTATGGTCGCGCAGATGGTTGAGCTGCGCAAGGGCAAGATGACCCCGGAGCAGTGCCGTGACGCGCTGAGCCGCGGTAACTACTTCGGCACCATGCTTGTCAAGATGGGCAAGGCGGACTGCCTGCTCGGCGGCGCGACCTACTCCACGGCGGACACTGTCCGTCCCGCGCTCCAGCTCATCAAGACCAAGCCCGGCAACAAGATCGTCTCTTCCTGCTTCATCATGGTTCGTCCTTCCGCCTCCGGCGAGAACGAGGTGCTTGCTATGGCCGACTGCGCCATCAACATCAAGCCTAATGAGGACGAGCTCGTTGAGATCTGCCGCGAGACGGTCGAGTGCGCAAAGATCTTCGGTGTTGACCCGAAGGTCGCCTTCCTGAGCTACTCCACCCTCGGCTCCGGCAAGGGCGAGGACGTCGACAAGATGCGCAACGCCTGCGAGAAGGCCAAGGCCGAAATGCCCAACAC
>CAKTOJ010000100.1 GCA_934589665.1 uncultured Oscillospiraceae bacterium
ATGCTGTCCTCTCCCCTGCCTTCGTTTCCGCCATAGAACCGGCCATGGCTGCCGGGAGCTCGTGCTCCCGGCAGCCGGGCCTATTGTAGAGAGAGAAGTAAATAGCGGATTGTGAGCTTAGTTGGTCTCAGCGTACACGCCGTCCTTGATGACATAAGCGGTAGGAGCCTTGGAGACCTGACCCTCAGTGTTCCAGGTCATATCCTTACCGGTGAGGCCGGTGAAGCTGATGGTGGGCATGACCTCGACGAGCTTCTCGCAGATCTCTTCAGCTTTCATGTCGCCGGTGCAGCCGGCAGCCTCGAGGGCCTGCTTGATGATGTACACGCCGTCATAGGCGTCAGCCGCGAACTGGTTGGGCTCGCCGCCGTAAGCGGCAGTGTAGGCGTCAACGAAGGCCTTGTTGGACTCAACGGTAGCGGAGAACGGGGTCATGAGCATGAGGCCCTCGGCAAGCGCGGTATCGAAGCCGGGCATGGAGAGGATGCCGTCCATGCCGTCCACGCCGAAGAAGGTGGGAGCATAGCCCATGGCGTTGGCCTGGCTGAAGATCACGGAAGCAGGCTGATAGTAGATGGGAAGGAACACGACGTCAGCGCCGGCGGTCTGTGCCGCGGTGAGCTGGACGGAGAAGTCGGAAGCGGTATCATTGGTGAAGGTGCCCTCATAGACAACGCTCAGGCCCTTGTCGGCTGCCTCAGCCTTGAACGCGTCACGAATGCCCTGAGAATACGCATCGTCATTACGATAGATGATAGCGATCTTCGCATCAGCGTAGTTATCGGACATGTAGTCAGCTGCGGAAACGCCCTGGTTAGGGTCGGTAAAGCAGACCTGGAAGACATTGTCCTTGCCGCTCGTCACGTCGGTGGAGGAGGCGGACGGAGTCAGCATGAAGGTGCGGTCATTGTAGCAGAGCTCGGAAACGGAAAGGGATGCACCAGTGGTGGTGGGGCCGACGAGGACCTGCATGCCCCAGTCCATCAGGGTGTTGTAGGCGTTGGCGGCCTTCTCACCGTCGGCCTCATCGTCCTGCTTCTGGAACTCAAACTTGATCTTGGAGTCACTGGCGTTGATCTCGTTGACGGCGAGCTCAGCGCCGTTGACGACAGCCTGACCGTAGATCGCGGCGTCGCCGGTCAAAGGACCGCAGGAGCCGATCTTAAAGGTCTGAACATCAGCCGCGGACTGATCGCCGGAAGCGTCAGCATCGGGAGTGCTGGGGGTGTCGGCCTTCTGGCCGCAGGCCGCCATGGTAAAGACCATTGCGGCTGCCATAAACATGGCTGCAAACTTCTTTTTCATCTTGTTTTCTCCTTTTTCAATAAAAATAATTGACTGTTATTTATACAAAAAAGCGGCTCGCCGGCTTGGCGGAACCGCTTCGCTGTATCGAACTCATTCAATACGCATTACGATTTTCGACCAAGCACGAAACGGGAAATCAGAATAATGCCCAGCAGTACCAGCGCCAATACGCGCAGGCGCAGAATGGATACGCAAATAAGAATGGACGCCGCAAGAGCAGCGTCCATCACAACAACCTTATCCATAGTGTTGGCAGAGCAGGAGGAAGCGGCCTCTGCGCAGGCGGCAGCGGCGTACATACCGTTATTCATTTTTGCATAAGCAAAGCGGAACATAGTATTAGAACCTCTCATGTATCTGTCATATTTGATGGTGTTATTGTAGCGCTTGAAGGTCGATTCGTCAATACGGCAAGTTTCATAAAGTTCCCGCTATGAATAAAGATACAGACCGTCATTTTTGACAAAATCAACAAAAAGCAGCTATCTTTTTGGCAATTTGGTCAAATGCAGAAGGCTCTACAGCTTACTCCCATACCACATTCCGCACTCTGACCGCGTCAGCGCGGATCGCTCCTGCGGCAAGGCGTGCGGCAAGCAGCTGCTCCGGATCGCAGCCGCCGACATCCCCGTCTGCCTCGTATTCGATTCGCAGCCTTCCGCCGCACAGGGGCAGAACCACGCCCTGCACACCGGAGACCTCCACTCCGCCAAAGCAAAGGATCATATCAGCTCCGCTCACCGGCGGCTGCTCTGTCAGCGTAGCGGCCGCACCGAGCACGCACCGCAGTTCATCAGCCAGCCCGCGTCCGCCGCTGCCCGTGCACAGCCTGATGTACCGGACGGTGCGTGCCAGTGTCCACGCTGCCTCTGCGTATGCGCGTGTCACATGCGGCGCACAGAGCGCCAATGACGCGCACTCCGGCGCGATCCCCCGCCGCGCCATCGCGCAAAGGGCAATGGCGGCAGCTGCCGTCTCACGAAGTGCGTTCACATTGACAGCCCGCACGCCGCGCCGTGCAAAATGCTCCGCATATAAAAAGCCTGCCGGAAACACTGCCTGTCTTACGCCGTTTTTTTGCAGCGTCCGCGCCGCGCGGCGCAGACTGAACGTCTCGCGCAGCCCGCCGCGCGTAATCCCCACGACGAGAAAGCGAACACCGCCGCGCCACTCCTGCCGCGCCGCCCCGCTTCCCCTCTCCCGCCATTCCACCAGTCCGAAGATCCCGCCCACTCCCCTTTCCGAAAAAAGCAGCCTTCCCATTTGTATGGGAAGGCTGCCAGTCCAATACATTTTATTTCCATGCCTTGACGTAATCCGTCAGGTACTTCAGCGGATCGATCAGCTGACCGTTCTCCGTGATCTCAAAGTGCAGATGTGGGCCGCTGCCCACACCGCTCGATCCCGTCACGCCGATGGCCTGCCCCTGCTTGACCACCGTTCCCACGCTCACCGAGCGCTTGGACAGGTGCTGATAGGTCGTCGTATTGCCGCTGCCGTGGCTGATGACGATGTACTCGCCGCGCACACTGTTGCGCGTGGAGATAATAACTGTACCTGCCTTGGCCGCGTAGACCGTCGAGCTGTAGTACACGCCGCCGATGTCGATGCCGCGGTGATTGGTGGATGCGCCGCTGATGCCGGTATTGCGCCGCCCGAAGGGAGAGGTGATACGCTTGCTGGTCGTCACAGGCCAGATATAGCCGCCATCAGTCACTTTCGTATTGCCCGGCTGCGCGGCAAGCTCTTTGCTCAGGCGGACGATCTCGGCCTGCGTCTTTTCCTCCTCGGCTTCGATCTCGGCGAGAACGTCCTTATAGTCGGCCTCGTTCTCCTCCATTTCCTTGATGAGGTCGGTCGCCTCGGTGCGCTGGGTGCGCAATTCCGTATTTTTGGCCGCAAGCTGCTCCTTGGCCGCTTCCTGCTCGGCAAGGGATTCCTCCAGCGTCGCCTGCTTCTCCGCGATCTGCGCCTGAATGTCGCGCAGCTCGTCGATCACGCGCTGGTCGGCCTCCATCACCTCACTGATGAAATCCATTGCACCCAGCAGCTCGGAAAAGCTTGCCGCGTGGAACAACACCGACCAGTAGGACACGGTTCCCCGCTCTTCCATCGCGCGCACGCGGTGGCAGAAGAGCTCGTACTGGTCGGCCTCCTCCGCCTGCTTCTGCGCCAGCTCCTGCTCCGTCTGGTCAATGAGCGCCTCATACTGCGCGATCTGCTGCTCGGTATTGGCGATCTCGTCCGAAAGGAGCGCGATCTGCTGATCGAGCAGCGCCTTGCGCTTGAGCGTGTTGGCCTTGTCCTTTTTCAGCGCGTTGAGTTCCTTGGTCACATTGTTCTTCTTCGTCGCCAGCGCGTTGGATTCCTTTTTCAGCTTGTCGATGTCCGCCTGCGTGACCGCGGAAGCCGTCTGTGACATGAGCCCCAGCGGCGGCAGGTCGCCGGCCAGAATACAGAACGCGAACAAAAACGCGACCGCCGCGCGCAGTATCCTCTGATTTTTCTTCATGGCCAGCAGCCCTCCTTTCCGCTCAGACCTGCAGGAACTTGCGAATGGCCATCAGGCTTCCGCCCACGCCGATGAGCATGCCGGCGCCGCCGAATACCGCCGCCACCGGCTTCCAGATCTCAGCAAAGTCCACGATGTCGAAAATGCGCAGCACATCCGACATGGCAATGCTTCTTGCCACCGTGGCATACAACAGCCATTGCAGGCCGAAGGCGATCAGCGCGCTCAAAAATCCCATGATGAAGCCCTCATACACGAACGGCCAGCGGATAAAGCCATTCGTCGCACCGACCATCTTCATAATGGCAATCTCATCGCGCCGGTCGAAGGTCGTGAGCTTGATGGTGTTGGAGATAATAAACACGGAAACAACCAGCAGAATGGCGATCAGCGCGATGCACACCACGCCCGCCACATTGCGCAGCGTGATGAAGCCCGTGGCCAAATTGGCGTCCGCGCGCGCCTTGGCAATGCCGGAAACACCCTCAATCTCCGTGCGTGTCCGCTCCATAATGCTGATATCATAGACCTTGACCGCATAGCGGTCGCGCAGAATCTCCGCGTCCAGATCGCCGAGGGCGTACTTTCCCTCGTACTTCTCCTGAAATTCCGCCAGCGCCTCCTCGCGCGTGATGAACGTCACACTGCGCACATTGTCCACTGCCTCCAGCTTCGGCGCAAGCGCACGCGCCTCGTCCTGCGTGCAGGCCTCATCCACAAAGGCAAGAATCTCGTTCGCGCTCTCAAGCTCCTTGAGCTGTGCGTCCACATTGTAGGCCACAAGCGAAAACGTCCCCATAACAAGCAGACAGGCCACCGTAATGCCCACTGCGGCAAAGGACATGAAGCCGTGGCTGAACATGTTGACCACGCCTTCATGGAAAAAGTATGTGAAATCGTGTCTTCTCATCGCGTCTTACCTCACGTTATAGCCAATGCCGTCGCCCACAACGATGCCGCGCTCGAGCGTGATGACGCGCTTTTGAAACTTGTTGACCAGATCCTTCTCGTGCGTCACGATGAGCACCGTGGTGCCAAGCTGGTTGATGCGCTCGAGCAGCATCATGATCTCCAGCGAGCGGGCCGGGTCGAGGTTGCCCGTCGGCTCGTCGGCAATGATGGTATAGGGATTGTTGACCAGTGCGCGGGCAATGGCCACACGCTGCTGCTCGCCGCCGGAGAGCTCATTTGGGAACTGGTTCGCCTTTCCGTCCAGTCCGACGAGCTTGAGTACGTAGGGGATGCGCTTTTTGATCTCGCGCGGCCCGGTGCCGACGGCGCGCATGGCAAAGCTCAAATTTTCGTAGACCGTCTTTTTCTCGATCAGGCGGAAATCCTGAAAAATAACGCCGATGGAGCGCCGCAGCAGCGGGATCTGCCGGTCGGATATTTTATTGAGGTTGAAGCCGTTGATCATCAGCTTGCCGCCGCTCGGCAGGATCTCGCCGGTGAGCAGCTTGATGATCGTGGATTTTCCGCTGCCCGACGGACCCACGAGAAAAACAAATTCGCCGTCATGTATTTCCAGGGAAACGCCGCGCAGCGCGTGCGTTCCGTTTTCATATTCCTTCTGCACATCGGTCAACCGGATCATTGCCGCAGTTCTCCTCTTCGTTTTCAGAACTCATATTTTCTTCATTATACGCGAGCTTGCGACAAATGGCAACAAAAATTATGTAAACGCGTTAAATTTTGACATAAAAAAGAAGGACCCCCGAAGGAGTCCTTCCTGTTCATTCTGCTTACGCCTCGATACCGCGGGAGGAAAGATATTTCTTGACCATCAGCGCCACCTTGAAGGTGATGGCGTCGTCAAACTCACGCAGGTCAAGACCGGTGAGCTTCTTGATCT
>CAKTOJ010000101.1 GCA_934589665.1 uncultured Oscillospiraceae bacterium
GCTCCAAGCTGCCCCTGAACCTGTGGGAGCTGTTCGTGATCTTCCTGGAGAGAACCATCATCAGCCTTCTGATCGTCTGCCCCATTGCGCACCTTCTGTTCTAAAGCGGGCGGCGTACCCGATCGACTTTACATAGCATAGTTTATGAGAGCCGGAGCCGCCGCACGGGCGTCTCCGGCTCTTGTGCATCCCGCGCGGAAATGTGCCGGTTATGAAATTGAGAAAAGAAAGGAGCGGCGGGAATGGAGATCAGGGTGGATAAGCAGAGCAAGATCGCGGTCTATCTGCAGATCACGGATCAGCTCAAATCGCAGATCATGCACGGCGTTCTGCCTGCCGGCAGCGTACTGCCCTCGGAGCGCGGCCTTGCGCAGATGCTCGGCGTGCACCGCAACACGGTCGTCAAGGCGTACAGTGAGCTCAAGTCGGATGCGTGGATCGAGTCGCGTCAGGGAATCGGCTACGTGGTCACCTCGCCGCTCGCAGCGGAAAGCGGCAGGGGAGAGGCAGGCGAGGGCGCCGGCCGGGGAAACAAGCGCGTGAACTGGATCAATGAGATCAAGGATCGTTATCTTGATATGGAAAAGACCTTTGACGATCTCTTCCAGCGCTTCACCGACGAGAGTAAGTATTCGCTCGGCAGCGGGATGTCGTCCTGTGAGGTGTTCCGGCCCGAACAGGTGGCGCGGGATATCGCGCCGCTGATGACTCAGACCGGCCGCTGCCAGTATTTCTACAGTCCCTATAAGGGGGATAAGTTCCTGCGGCAGAAGCTGGTGTCCTTCCTCGGCATGAAGGGAATCAAGGCATCGACCGGCGAAATCCAGATTCTCTCAGAGACGAATCAGGCGCTGGATTTTGTCGTCACGCTGCTGGTTCAGCCGGGTGACAGCGTGGTCATGGAGGAGCCGGTTCATCCGGACATGTACCGCGCGATGGAGCTGGCCGGCGCAAGGATTCTCACCGTTCCGGTGGATGAGAACGGGATGCGCTGCGACCTGCTGGAAAAGCTGATCGAGCACAAGCGTCCGCGCCTGATTTTTGTCAACTCCAGCTTCCACGATCCCACGGGCAATATTCTCTCGCTTGAGCGGCGCAAAAAAATCGTCGAGCTCTCCAATGCCTACCGCATCCCCATCGTTGAGGAGGACGCGGCGAGCGAGCTGGTCTATGAGGGGCAGAAGCTGCCGCCGATCAAGGCCTTTGACACGCTGGAGAATGTGATCTACATATACTCCTTCTCGCTGACCTTCGTGACCGGGCTGAGCATTGCCGTCGTCGTGGCCAACGCCGACGTAATCCGAAGCCTGAGCTATCTGGTATCGGTGCGTCTGATGGCCTCCGACTGGATGACACAGAAGCTGCTGGGGAAGTATCTGGATGACGGTACCTATTATAAGGCACTCGACCGCTTTCGCGCCGACTACAGCCGCAAGCAGCAGCTTGTGTGCGAAAAGCTTGACGAAATGGCATCGCTTGGCGTGAGCTATGTGCGCCCGCGCGGCGGCGTGTACATCTGGTGCCGCCTGCCGGACGGGGTGGACAGCAAGCAGTTTATCAACAAGGCGTACAATATGGGCCTGATCCTGATTCCCGGCTATGTATTCTACCCGTTCAAAAACGGCGGACGCAATTATGTCCGCATCAACTATTCCTACGAGTCAGACGAGCGCCTGCTCGCCGGCATGAAGCTCTTTCGTACCGCGCTTGAGCAGAGCCTGCGGGAGACAACTGGCACATGAAAAACGCAAAAAGCTGATACTTACATTTTCGGCGTATCGTAGTATACTGATTTTAGTGAAATGCTATGAACATACAGCGCGTCGAGGAAAATAAATTGTCCATAATGGATAAAATAACGACACTCCTTGGCAGACAAATTCAAACCGCCGGGCGGCGCGGAACAGCGCCGCCGTCATGGGAAAGGAGCCAATATGTACCCCGGAATCCATAATTTTTCCGAGATCGGAAAGCTCAACAAGGTCCTGCTGCACCGTCCGGGACGCGAGCTCGAGGCACTCACACCCTCCACGCTCGGCCGTCTGCTGTTCGATGATATTCCCTACCTCAAGATCGCGCAGGAGGAGCACGACAATTTTGCCCGTGTGCTGCGCGAAAACGGCGTTGAGGTTGTTTACTACGTCGACGAGGTCGCCAAGGCCATCGCCGATCCCGCTCGTCAGATCCAGCTGGTGAATGATTTTCTCAACATCAGCAAGATCCATGCCAAGGGCCTGCGCGCATCCATGACGAGCTACCTGCTCAACATGCCGCCCAAGCAGATGGTTGCCGAGTTGATTGCCGGCATCAAGCGCTGCGAGGTTGCGACCAAGGAAGCGACGTCCCTCATGGACCTGGTCGAGGACGACTATCCGTTCGTTTCCGACCCGATGCCGAACCTTTACTTCACCCGCGACCCCGGCGCCTGCGTGGGCGAGGGCATCAATATCCACCGTATGCACACGCCGGCCCGCAAGCGCGAGAGCCTGCTGCTCAAGTACATGTATCTCTACAACCGTGACTTTGCCACGGAGGAGAACAAGCAGTGGTACGACCTTTCCGACAGCTACTCCATCGAGGGCGGCGACGTGCTCGTGCTCTCCAAGGACATTGTGGCGGTCGGCCTGTCCGAGCGCACCACTGTTTCCGGCGCAGAAACCTTTGCCCGCAATCTTCTGCAAAATTCCAGCTTTAAGAAGGTGCTGGCGTTCGATATTCCCGAGACGCGTGCGTTCATGCACCTCGATACGGTGTTCACGATGGTCGACTACGATAAGTTCACCATTCATCCGGAAATCGAGGGGCCGTTGAGCGTTTACGAGATGACGCTTGATGAGCATGGCGAGCTGAAGTTCGGCGCGCTCAAGGAAGAACTCAAGGATATTCTGGCTCTTGAGCTCAAGCTGCCCTCGGTCGATCTGATCCGCTGCGGCGGCGGCGATCTGCTGGCGGCGCAGCGAGAGCAGTGGAACGACGGCTCGAATACGCTTTGCATTGCCCCCGGCCGCGTCATCACCTATGACCGAAACTATGTGACCAATGATCTGCTGACCAAGCACGGTCTGGATGTCATCACCATTGCCTCCGCGGAGCTTTCCCGCGGCCGCGGCGGCCCGCGCTGCATGTCCTGCCCCGTCAACCGCGACGACCTGTAAAGCGACAAAGCGGCTCAGTTCTGCAAAGATAAACGGTGACAGCACAGCTTGTGCTGTCACCGTTTTTTGCATTTCATGTGCAAGGAAAACTCCCTCGTTTGTGCAGTGAAGCTATTTCCATTAATTTATTATTGGGCTTTTTTCTCCTCAGTATTTCCATAATGGGGGAATTCTCTTTGCCTTTAGGGATAATAGGATCATCGCCTGGTATAATAGCACACACCGACAAAAATCATTTTCCAATATATCACTGGCGTTACAGATGATAATACTCTCCCGATTCATTTTGATTGCTAATTCCGTGTAGACGGATGGTTCTGCTGTTCTATTTCTCCATTGTCGATGTGGTTGGCGTACTGACGGACAGCGTTGATCCCACAGCGTATTGGCGCAAACTCAAACAACGGTTGAAGGCCGAAGGCAATGAAACCGTGACAAAGTGGGCGTGTTGACAAAGTGATATATATCCTCGTTTGGGTAAATCAAAAAGACGCCCACCGGCGTCACCATGCGTACTTTATCATCCGTTTCAGGTTCAATGCGGTCGCAGACAAGAGACAGTGGTCCTCCGCTGCCTCGATACCTCGTCGTAAGACGCGTGTTAAGTTATGCTCGCGCTTTTGTGTGGCAAACGTGCCCTCACACCAGATCTGCCGCAGCTTCAACGCCTCCCGGTACTCCGGACTGCAACGGCGCTCCAGATTGCGCCGTCTGTCTGCTGTAAAGTAACTGACAGATACCTTTCGTGCCCCACGCCTGTCATTTTCGCTCAGGCATTTGTCGTGCAGAGGGCAGCCCGCACAATCCCGTTTATCCGCCTGATACTCCCAGAACAAGCCGCTGGCGCTGCGGGCCAGCCGCCTTAAACGCAACTCCTTTTCTCCGGGACAGAGATATACATTGCGCCCCTCATCATAGTGAAAGTCATCCCGCGTAAACTGTGCGGCTGTCCGCACGGCGGTTTTCTGCGGCCGCACAAAGAAGTCGATCCCCAGATCGCCCAGCACCCGGTGCGCCAGCGGAAAATCGTAGGCGGCATCTGCCGTTGCGATCTGGATAGGGACAACATTTGTATGGACATATTCCATTAAATCAAGATATGGGGCAGAGTCGTTGACGTCTCCCGGGGTCACGGTCTGTCCCACGATGATACCATAGTCGCTGTCCACCGCCTGATGGGACAGGTAATGCGGCCCTTCCGGCTTTCCCGGACGCTTCAGGTGCCCGGCCTCCGGATCGGTGCGGCTGATCCGTTTATGGGTCCGCCGATTGTCCCGCTTGATCTGTTTTACACGCTTTTTCCGCCGTTTGCCGGTCTGTGCCGCCAGCTGTTCCAATCCCTCCTCTTCGTAGGCGTCCAGCCGTTCCCAGTAAACGCCGGCCTCCTCCGCGACCTCCACCAGTTCTTCCGACGCGCGGGAGGCGTTGGCCCTCACATGGGTCGAGTCCGTGCCGACCACACGCCCGCTGACCAAACCTTTTTCGACGCACTGCCCCACGACTTCTTCAAATAACCGCCAGAACACCTTGCGGAAGGACGGCTTCCGGCGGCGCAGCTGCGAGACGGTGCTGTGATCCGGTACCCGGTCAAAGAGGTCGAGTCCGAGATACCACCGCAGGGCAATATCCGTCTGGATGCGCTGTTCGATCTGCCGCTCTGACGGGATACCGTATAGAAAGCCCACCAGCAGATATTTCACGATGACCACTGGATCAATGGGCGGACGGCCGAACTTTCGGCTATAAAGCCGTGCCGTTTCCTCGTACACGAAAGACAGGTCCAACGTTGCCTCCAGCTTCCGCAGGAAGTGCTGCTGAGGCATTAAATCCTCGATCGTTACCATGTGCATCGCCAGCTGCATCCCATCACCTCAGGCCTTTTCTTTCATTATATCATACCTCCGATCGCTATTGCGATACTTTGTCAACACGTCCTTTTTGTCCCGAGGTTTGGACGGCTTAGGCTTATCGGGAGCGGCCTTGCCCTCCTTGGGAGGACGGCCTCTGCCGGATTTGGCAACCTTGTCCTTTTCGGTGGGCGTTTTTTGCTTGACCGCCTTTTTCTCATCCTTGATTGCCTCGTCACGGGCAGCGGCAAAATCCACCACTTTGCCGGAATGTGCCGGGGCAGGGGCGTCCTTGCCGGGAGTGGGCGGCTGCTCCTGTTCCTTTTCAGCCTTGGGGACTTCGGGAGCGGCGGGCTCCTCCACCTCGGCGTGGGTAACAGCGTCGGCGGGATCAGGCATGGCCTCGCCCATCTCAAAGAGTGCTGCCTGCCCCTCATGCTCCAGCATGACCGCCTCTGCGTCGGTCAGCGCAGGCTCGGGAGCGGGCTGCTCCGACACTGCGGCATTTTCTACCGCAGGAGCGGGAGCCTCGGCGGGCGGGGCTGCCTCGGGAATGTTTTTCTTATCATCTGCCATTTGCAAACCTCCTTTTC
>CAKTOJ010000102.1 GCA_934589665.1 uncultured Oscillospiraceae bacterium
CGCCACTTCTCTGCTTTCTATTATGTCAATGTAACATGATGCGTCTTGAATCAGATCACTTAGTGTTCCGGATGCTTTGAAGCTTATATTGAACTTTTTGCTGGATAAATCCAGTTTTATCGCGATTCCTTTCCCCAGTTGAATATGATGTGCAGCTCCCTCCTTATATACAACGGTGTAAAACGGATAGTATTCAACGTCTCTGACCGTTACTTTTGCATCAACGCGTTTTACAACAGTTGCATTACAGACTTTATCAACAGGAATCTCAATGTCCAAACCCTTTGGTTTTGCATACAAGTAAAAATCATGAGAAGAGAGATATTTTCCCAGATTCAATTCGTTAAGTCCGATACCGGAAGCGTTAAACGTCAGCGACTCAATGGTGACACCATTACGGGTAAGTTCTTCGAGAGAGACCAGCTTATGCTTAATAAAGCTGGCCTGCTTCCGCGAATTCTCGATAAAACTTGTAAAGATCGCGCTGATTTCGTTTATGTCTTTTGAAGGGAATCTGGTTAGTTTGATTGTACAACTCTTTTGATTGCCGATTTCGTCAAGCTTGCGTTTCAAATCGAAGACCTGCAGGCTCGAATAATAGATGTCCGCCTCACCAATAACAGAAGGAACACTTACGAGGAAAAATATGCAGCCGCCGTCATTGCAATAGTTGCGGAGATCTGCAACGCTGCAGGGAAAAGACGCCGTGTCAGACGTGAGAAGTTTTTGGGTTCCCTTAACCTGAATCGGGACTCTCCCCAACAAGTCTTCCTTTTTCTGAGCAGCATTCTGGTAGACAAACACGGCACCATCCCATGACGGAGTTCTATCATTGCGATTGATAAAAGGACTTAGTATAGGGCAGGAAAGAAAGACTTGGCTAAGTGCAGTTGTCGCGGCTTCCTCGATCCACTTGCTATTAGCAGCGGCCATGAATTCATCCCCCTTTTGTGCTGAACGTCTTTTCGTCGCCAAAAAAGCGAAATTACCAACTATAAGAAGTATAGTGCTGTTTTCTGGTTTTATCAACAAACAAAAGAGACCTTTTTTATTATGCTATTTGCGGCATAGGACAGGAGAGCCGGATTCTACGACTCTCCTGTGTTTTAATACGCCGGCAGGCCGTACCCGAAGATGCAGGGATCGCCCACATAGTAACGCCCCTGGGCGCAGTCGTCATTGACGTTGCCCTCTATGGTATACACCCGACCGCTCTCGCACTTTTCAACGATGCCCACATGATCCGGATACCCATCTGGCTCCCAGTCGAAAAAGATGATATCGCCGGGGCTCGGCTCGGCAGAGCCGTCCGCCCATCCGGCGTTATCCTTGAACCAGTTCGCGCCCCAGACGCAGTTTTCAAACTTTGGAATAGCGCCGGCATCGATCAAGCCAGCCTGATCCGCACACCAGCTCACAAACATAGCGCACCATTCCGCGCGCTCGCTCAGTCCCCACCAACTCCAGTAAGGCTCGCCGCCCACATTGCCGACCTGTGTCAGCGCTATCTCCACAATAGCCTGATGGCCCTCCGCGGTGAAGGCACGCCCGAACGGGTAGTAGCGCAGCACATGCGCCGGGTACCGCTTGTCGCCGTATCCGCTCCAGCCGAGCTGCGCGGCCATATTGTTGGAAAACTCAATCGCCGCGATGGCCGAATATCCGCCGTAATTCTCCCGCGCCCAGGGGATAAACCCGTTGCCGAAATTGTAGCCCTGCAGGGCCAGCTTAATGTTCTCTATATCGACAGGGCTTTCCACTTCGGCCTGCCGCAAGCTGTCTGCGATGGTCTGGACGCCCACATCAATGGAGTATTCCGGATCGGTAATGGCATTGGGTGATCGTGGGTAACGGGTGTTATACCCGCTTTCGGACGCCTGCATGGGATCAAACCCCTGCCCGCCGCTTTCCTGCATCATGATTGCCTTGACCAACTCGACGTATTCCCCTATGCCGTATTGGTTTGTATACACGCGGATTATGGGCGTATATGCCTCCACCTCCTCGCTCACCGGCACATATGACGTTCGTCCGCTTTCGCTTCCGAAGAGCGAGAGGGCAGCGCCGAGCAGTACAACAACTAGGACAATGGTGATGGCAATCCAACTCCCCGCGAGGATCGCGTTGACGAGCACCTTCGTCGCGGCGAGGATTGCCCGGATCGCTTTTGAGGCCGCGGCAGCAGCCTTTTTCACGACCTCGACAGAGTTTCTCGCTACAGCCTTCGCCCGCCGCGCGGACGTGTTTGCCGTCTTGACCGTAACGCCGGGATTGGCAGGAATAGTACGCGCCGTCCGCCGGACCGTTCGGACAGACCGCTCAACGGGTTTTACCGCCCGGTCGGCGGTTTTTATTGACCGAGTCCCCTTTTCCCGTACAGACGGTTTTATTGTCTCGCCGCTGGTTCTCTGAGTACGGAGCAACGTGCGCTTGTGTTCTTCCCGTTTGAACCGCGCCCCAGCCGTTTCCGGCTGGGGCGTTTCTATAAATGTAGACGGTCGCATATCAGAGAAAGGTCTCGTATGGAATCTGGCAGACTGCTGAACGGCTTTCCGCCCCTGCTTATCAAACTCCTGCGCTGTACGGGATGCAGCGGTTTCTGCAAGGCTGGTCACCTCATCCGCCGCGTATTTCTCCGGACTGTCCTCCGCAGAAGAAGCGCCGCGCTGCGCCTCGTCCTTTGTTCGGATAAAAGCATCCTTCATGCGCTCGGCAGCCACGGCGGATTTGTCTATGGCCTTTATCGTCCCTGTAACGGCATCGCGTGTCTTGATGTCAGCCATCGCGTCCCACTCCGAACACCCCCTCGCCGGGGCGCGTTGTCATCAGCTTGTAGAGCTCGGTGTCCTTGGGAAACCGGTTGATAAACGGAACCAACGCCCGGCCATAGCGGATTAGACCGCAGCCGGCATCCGCGTTGGTGACATAGCTCATCTGCTCGTTGGAGATGTTTAAGAGTTTTGCCAGCTTTTCCCGATCCTTCGCCGCCTGATTGAGCATGACCACGAACTCGGAGTTGGACACCATCGTGCTGGCCTGCACGGAGTCCAGCAGGTACTCCACGTTCTGCGTAATGGCCGTGGGAAAGGCGTTGCGTTTGCGGAACTGCCGCCAGGCCGAGGCAAAGAAGTTGCCGCTTTGCTCGTTTTCAAATACCACATGGAATTCATCAATGAAGACATGCGTGCGCCGACCGCGCTGCCAGTTGAGCGTGACGCGGTTGAGCATCGTGTCCGTAATGACCAGAAGACCTGCGGGCTTGAGCTGCTCACCGAGATCGTGGATGTTGAATACCACCACGCGCTTATCCAGATCCACATTTCCGGCATGCCCGAAAATATCCAGAGAACCGGTGGTATAAAGCTCCAACGATAGCGCGATGTCCTGTGCCTTCGCTTCTGGCTGCACCAGCAGCTTCTCACGCAGCGCCGAGAGCGTCGGGATGATGCCGGTTTCTGCGGCCTCCTGATAAAGCTGCGCCGTGCAGCGGTCAATGATGGATTTGTGCTGCGGCCCGACACCGCTCTTGTCGATTTGCTCAACCAGAGACATGATAAACTGTGACTTATCCACAATGGAGTTCTTCTCGCCGTAGCCCTCCACCATGTACATGGCGTTGAGCCGGTGCTTGCCGCCCGCGGCTACATGAATGACGGTGCCGATGTCGTCTCCCATCGCCTCCACCAGCGGGGCAAACTCGCCCTCGGGATCGCAGATCAGGATATCGTCGTCCGTGTTGAGCATAAGGAAGGTAATCAGCTCCTTCACGGAGAACGATTTGCCGGAGCCGGGTACACCGAGAACAAACGCCGACTGATTCAGCAGCGTCTCCTTGTTGCACATGATGAGGTTGTGGGAGATGGCGTTCTCGCCGAAGTAGATCCCGCCCTTATCCATGATCTCCTGCACCTTGAAGGGTATGAACACGGCGAGGCTCTCCGTCGTCAGCGTCCGGAAGGCGTCGATGCGCCGCGTGCCGATGGGCAGCACGGTGTTAAGCCCGTCATACTGCTGATATTTCAGCACGGCGAGCTGACACATATGCTTGCGGGCAATGGCCAGCACCGTCTCGGTGTCGCTCTCGAGCTGCTCCTGTGTTTCTGCGGTAAGCACCATGGTGAGGACACACAACATCATGCGCTGGTCGCGGGTGGTGAGATCGTCCAGAAACTCCTTGGCCTCCCGGCGCTGGAGCTCCATGTCGTAGGGGATCACGGCGGAAAAGTTATTGTTGGCGTTCTGCCGGCGCTGCCAGTTGGTGATATTCGTCTCCACGCCCAGCAACCGGGTTTCCACCTCGCGGACTGCCTCGTCGGTAGGGACGGGGACGATATCAATAGAGAGCATCATGTTCCGGCTCAGATCCGTCAGCTCCGTCACCAGACAGTCCTTGATATAGGAAGCGTAGTCCTTGAGATACAGCACCCGGCAGAAGCGTTTGCCGAGCTTTAGGCGGGCCGATGCCTTTTCTATACTGTCCGGGCAGATGTAATCCCGGAAGTCGTGGCCTTTCTGCATCATGTCCTTCGCGTCAAAGTGGAAGTCCACCTCTTCGCCGACGCGGTAAAAGTCGTGCAGGACGCGCAGGCGCTCCGTGGCATCCAGCTCCGTACACTTAGCCCCGAGGGCGGCAAAGTGGGAGCAGAGATCCGCGCCGGTACGGGCGAAGTAGGCGCGGGCCTCTTCTATGTCCTTTTTGAGCACCGTGACGGTGATGTACTTCTCCTGAATGATGCCGTTGCCCTCCATTGCCTTATCCAGCAGCATCCGGTTGTATTCCCGGCGGTAGATGTCCCGCGCATCCCCGCGCAGCGGCATGAGGATGTTCTTCTCAAAGTTGACCCGGTTCAAGCGGCGGTTGTTGATCGTGATCTTCGCGGTGGCTCCGGCGTCCAGGCTGTTCAGCAGCTCGGAATACATGAGAAACATGGATTCCTTGTCCGTGCGGCTGGCGACGAGGTAGTTGATGTCCGTGAAGCGGTACATTTTGGAGTACTTGCTGCCGACGAGGAAAATACCGTCCGGCCAGATGCGCCGGATGGGGATCACGTCCTGTACACGGCGCGGTACGCGGTATTTCTCCCGGTCCTGCTGGAGAAGATTACTGAGCGTCTTTATCATGCCGTTTGTAAACCTCCCTTTCATGAGCTTCTATGACGCTTTTCAGTGCCTCGTAATACAGGTTGGTTGGCTGTACCCGTAGGTGTACCGGTTCCAGAATCTCTGAGCGAAACCACACCCGGAGAAACCGCCCGGCGCTCATGCCGTGGTAGCTGAAGAAGCCCAGCGCACCGAACGGAGCTGCAGCTAGAATGGCGATCCAGCTCAGCGTTTCGAGGCCTACATACGGGCGGAGCAGAAAGTACAGCGCCACAGCGACACCGATGGCCAGCAAAGAAAAAACGAACTGCCGCATGGACAGTCCGAAAAACATGGATTCCGTATAGTTTCGGATTTCACGGTT
>CAKTOJ010000103.1 GCA_934589665.1 uncultured Oscillospiraceae bacterium
AGCTTGGATTTGAGCATCTGCATGGCGTAGTCGCGGTTCTGGAACTGCGAGCGCTGCGTCTGGCAGGCGGTGACGATACCGGTGGGAATATGAATCAGGCGGACTGCCGAGCTCGTCTTATTGACGTGCTGGCCGCCTGCACCGGAGGAGCGGTAGACCTGCATCTCGATGTCCTCGGGGCGGATATCAACCTCGATATCGTTGGGAAGCTCCGGCATGACCTCCAGCGCGGCAAAGCTGGTCTGGCGGCGGGCGTTGGCGTCAAACGGAGATACACGCACCAGACGGTGCACGCCGTTTTCGCCCTTGAGATAGCCGTAGGCATTCTCGCCCTTGACCATCACGGTCGCACTCTTGATGCCGGCCTCCTCGCCGTCGATATAATCCATCATCTCGAACTCAAAGCCGTGCTTGTTAGCCCACTGCATGTACATGCGGTAGAGCATCTGCGTCCAGTCCTGCGCCTCTGTTCCGCCCGCGCCGGCGTGGAAGGTCAGAATGGCGTTGCAGTTATCATATTCGCCGGAGAGCAGCGTCGTGAGGCGAACCTCCTCAATCTTCTTTTCCAGCTCCGCATAGCCCTCTTCCAGCTCGGGCAGCAGGCTCGCATCATCCATCTCGTTTCCCATGTCGATGAGCGCAAGCAGATCGTCGCGCGTGCTCACCAGCTTTTCAAAGCGGTGGACCTTGTTCTGCAGCTGCTTGGCGCGCATCTGGTTGGCCTGAGAACGCTCAACGTCGTTCCAGAAGCCGTCCTCATGCGCCTCGGCCTCCAGCCGCGCGATCTCGTGTTTGGAGCTTTCAATATCCAGCGCTTTATGGAGGTTTTCAAATGTCTCGCCCATGGCGAGCAGCTTTTGTTTGTAAGAATCGTATTCGATAACAGCCATAGTGGTCTCCCCTTCTCATACTGCATTATCCGGAAAAGTATATCATGTCTTTCCCCGAAAGGCAAGAAAAATCCGCCGAAACCGGCGGATTTTCTCAATTATCAGAGCATTTATCGTCAACGGCGCACGAATCGCCCCGGAAAAACAAAAAACCCACGCATCTCTGCGTGGTTCCTCCTGTTGATCTCAGCGCTCGCTGACGATCTGCTCCGTCGTGCCGAAGATCATGTCATCGACATCAAAGCCCATGAAGTTTTCAAACATCATATAAGTTCTCACGCTCCTTTCCCTTTTCAGTTCGTTGCCATCATATCACTGCTTTGTCAAGAATGCAAGTGCAATTTTGGACATATTTAATAAAATTTCGTCGCTTGTTTTGTGCATTTTATCTTCCTGTTTTTCTGTTTCTTCTTTGTCCGCTGTGATAAAATACGGTTATCTTTGATTCAGGAGCAATTATGGCCAAACAGCAGAAAAAACACCGCATCTCTCTTCCCATCCTGCTCGTTCCGGCGCTGTGCGCTTTCCTCTGGTGGGAGAACGCAAGCATCGTGACCGACGAATTTGTCTTTTCCTCCGTCCGTCTGCCCGATAGCTTTGACGGTGTGCGCATCGTACAGCTCAGTGACCTGCACAGTCGGTTTTTCGGGCGGGACAACGAGCGGCTGTATGCCGCCGTCCGGGATGCGCAGCCAGATTATATCTTCCTCACCGGGGATCTTATCGACCGCGCGGACAGCGCTCCGCTGCCGTATGCCGCGTCTGTCGGCGCGGCGCTCAGCGCCATCGCACCTACCTTTTATGTCACAGGCAATCACGAATGGGGCCACGGCCCCGCCGCAGTCGAGGCGCTCAAATCGGCACTGCGCGAGAGCGGTGTGACCGTTCTCTCCAACGAATCTGTTTCTCTTACGCGCGGCGGCGAAACGCTTATTCTCGCCGGCGTCGACGATCCGAACGGCTACGCCGACCAGAAAACACCAGCACAGCTTGCCGCCGAGGTCTATGCCAAGTACGGTGACCCGTTCTGGCTTCTGCTCGCCCACCGCAACAGCCGCTTCAACGGCGGCTACTGCCGCCTCGGCGCTGATCTGACGTTCAGCGGCCATGCGCACGGCGGCATTTGGCGCCTGCCGTTTACAGACGGTGTCATTGACTCCTCCTTCCATCTGTTTCCCTCCTTCACCAGCGGCTTCTACCACTGCACCGACGAAGGCTGTGCGGGAGCGGAGGTCTTCGTTTCGCGCGGACTCGGCAACTCGCCGCGTTTTGTGCCGCGTCTTTTCAACCGCCCGCAGACGGCGGTCATCACCTTGGAGAAAGCGGGGTAAGCACCCATGCAGGAATATTTTGCCGGCGAATATGATGTCGCCGTCATCGGCGCGGGGCACGCCGGCATTGAGGCCGCGCTCGCCAGTGCGCGGCTCGGCCGGAAAACGATCTGCTTCACCATCAACCTTGACGCGGTAGGCAACATGCCGTGCAATCCCGCCATCGGCGGAACCGGAAAGGGCCATCTTGTACGTGAGCTGGACGCGCTCGGCGGCGAAATGGCAAAGGCCGCCGATCAGGCCTGCATCCAGTACCGGCTTTTGAACCGCGGCAAAGGCCCTGCGGTCTGGTCGCTGCGCGCACAGGCCGACCGCCGCCGCTATCAGGCCGTTATGAAGCGCACGCTCGAACAGCAGGAGAATCTGACGCTCCGGCAGGCGGAGATCGTGGAGCTGCGCGTAGAAAACAGCGCGGTCCGCGCCGTCGTCACCGCGACAGGCGCGGTGTTCGGGGCAAAGGCCGTGATCCTCTGCTCCGGAACGTACCTCGACGGTCGCACCATCGTGGGCGAGTACATCCAGTCGAGCGGCCCAGACGGCATGCACGCAAGCCTGCCGCTCGCCGAACAGCTGCGCGCGCTCGGCCTTCCCCTGCGCCGCTTCAAGACCGGCACGCCCCCGCGCATCAACGCGCGCAGCGTCGATTTCTCCAAAATGGAGCGTCAGGATGGCGATGCCGACCCCCTGCCGTTTTCGTTCACGACCGGGCAGCCCACCTGTAATCAGGCGGTCTGCTACCTGACCTACACCAACGAGGAAACGCACCGCATCATCCGTGAAAACCTTGACCGAAGCCCCATTTACTCCGGCGTGATCGAGGGCGTCGGCCCGCGCTACTGCCCCAGCATCGAGACGAAGATCGTCCGCTTCGCGGACAAGCCCCGCCACCAGCTGTTCATTGAGCCGATGGGATTGGACACCGAGGAGCTGTATATTCAGGGCTTCTCATCCTCCATGCCGGAGGACGTGCAGGTGCGGATGGTGCACACCATTCCCGGTCTGGAGCACGCGGAGATCATGCGCCCCGCCTATGCCATTGAATACGACTGCATCGACCCCACCGCTCTCAAGCCCACGCTGGAGAGCAAGCAGATCTCCGGTCTTTACGGCGCGGGCCAGTTCAACGGCTCGTCGGGCTATGAGGAGGCCGCTGTTCAGGGCTTCGTTGCAGGCGTGAACGCCGCGCGGAAGCTTACCGACCAAACGCCGTTCATTCTCTCCCGCTCGGAGAGCTACATCGGAACGCTCATCGACGACCTTGTGACCAAGGGCACAAACGAGCCCTACCGCATCATGACCAGCCGCAGCGAATACCGGCTCCTGCTCCGGCAGGACAATGCCGACCGGCGGCTGACCGGAATCGGGCACGATATCGGCCTGATCTCCGACGAGCGCCTTGCCGCTGTGGAGGAAAAATACGCTGCGGTCGCACGGGAGATCAAGCGGCTTGAACACACGGGGCTTCCTGCGAGCGAGCCGCTCAACGCGCTGCTGCGAGAGCACGGCACAGCGGAGATCACCGACGGCAGTCCGCTCATCGCCCTCCTGCGCCGCCCGCAGCTGCGCTATGACGATCTGCGTGCCTTCGACAGCGGCTGCGCTGCCTGTCCCGCGGATATTGCCGAGCAGGTGGAAATCAGCGTGAAATACGAGGGCTATATTCGCCGGCAAATGGCTGAGGTTGAGGAATTCACAAGGCTGGAGGGCCGCCTGCTGCCTGAGGATATCGACTATTCGGGCATCGAGGGCCTGCGGCTGGAGGCGCGGGAAAAGCTCGACGCCATCCGCCCCCGCTCCCTTGGACAGGCGGAGCGCATTTCGGGTGTCTCCCCCGCCGATCTCGCTGCGCTGATGATCTATCTGGAAAAGGAGAAGCGCCATGAAAATTCTTGACCTGACCCACCGCATCGAAGAATCTATGCCCGTCTACCCCGAGACCGACCCGCCGCGCCTTACGCCCGCAAACACCTTCGAACAGCATGGCTTCCGTGAAACACTGCTGACGATGGGCTCGCACACCGGCACACACATGGACGCGCCCGCACATATGCTGCGCGAGGGCAAAACGCTCGACCAGTTCCCCGCGGACAAGTACACCGGCACGGCCTACGTCCTCGACTGCTCCGATCTCGCGGGGAAGGAAATCCCGAAGGCACGGCTCCAGCTCCACGCCGAGGAGATCGAAGCGGCGGATTTTCTACTCTTCTATACCGGCTGGGATCGGTACTGGGGCAGCGCGGAATATTTCTCTCCCTTCCCTACGCTTTCGCTTGAAGCCGCTGAATACCTCGCCTCCGTTCCGCTCAAGGGCGTCGGCACTGACGCCATCTCCATCGACCCGATGGCCACGACTGACTATCCGGTTCACAAGCTTCTGCTCGGCGCGGGTTTTGTGAACACAGAAAACCTCTGCCGTCTCGCCCCGCTCGCCGGCCGCAGCGTTCCCTACCTGACGCTCCCGCTGCACTTCAAGGACGCCGACGGTGCGCCCGTGCGCGCCATTGCCATACTGGATACGTGAATAAAAGGAGCGCCCTGCATTTTTGCCGGACGTTCCTTTGTCGATTTTTAAAGCTGTTTGAACCGCATTTTCCCACCCTATACAGCGGCAAAACCTCCGGCTTGCGCCGGAGGTTTTGCCGTGAGTGAAGAAAAAGATCGTTGCCCACAGGCAATGTTGTTCAAATCACACGTTGCCGATGGTTGCAACCATGACGGCCTTGATGGTGTGCATGCGGTTCTCCGCCTCGTCGAACACCTTGGAGTTCGGAGAGAGGAACACCTCATCCGTGACCTCGCGGATATCGTAGCCAAGCTCCTTCTGGGAAGCAGCCATGGTGGTGTCGAAGTCGTGGAAGGAGGGCAGGCAGTGCAGGAAGATGCAGTCGGAGTTCTCCGTGGCCTTGAGCACCTCGCCCGTGACCTTGTAAGGCGTGAGGAGCTTGACGCGCTCGGGGATCTTATCCTCCTCGCCCATGGAAGCCCAGATGTCGGTGTAGAGCGCGTCCGCGCCCTTGAGCAGCGCGCGGTCCTCGCCGTACTCGACAACAGCGCCGGTCTCCTTGGCGACCTCGCGGCAGTATTCCACCACGTCCGCCGCGGGAGCGAGCTCCTTCGGGCCCCAGCCTACATAGTGCATGCCGAGCTTGGCGCAGATGTACATCAGGCAGTAGGCCACGTTGTTGCGGGTATCGCCGCAGAAAAC
>CAKTOJ010000104.1 GCA_934589665.1 uncultured Oscillospiraceae bacterium
TCCTCGAGAATTTCAAAGCCCATGCCGACGAAGATATCCTTGATCTCGTCGAGCACCTGATACATCGGGTGCTTTTTACCGATCTTCACAGCCTTGCCGGGGATGGTAACGTCCACAGCCTCAGCCCTGAGCTTCATCTCCAGTGCTTTTGCGGCCAGTTCCTTCGTGCGCGTCTCCATGCTCTGCTCCAGCTTGGCGCGCACCTCGTTGGCCAGCTGGCCGATCACGGGGCGCTCTTCGGCGCTGAGCTTTCCCATCTGCTTCAAAACAGCGGTCAGCTCGCCCTTTTTGCCGAGATACTGCACGCGCAGCGTCTCAAGCTCCTCCGCCTTGTCCGCGCCGAGGATCGCTTCAAGCGCTTTGGCACGGATGGCTTCCAGTTCCTGTTTCATGATCCGAACTCCTTTATTTGAATAAATGACTGAATAAATCTTTCACGCGCAGCACGGTGGTTCACGCCGCAAAGCGTCTCCTCCCGCCGAACGGGCAAAAAGAAAAAGCCCCCCGTCCGCCTGGGACGAAGAAGCTCTCCGTGGTACCACCCAAATTCACGCAGAAAAACCGCGCGCACTCGAAACCGTTTAACGGCGGTCAGCCGTCCGCGTCTTTCCCCGCGGCCGCTCCCGGGCGAACCAAGCGGCGTCCCGCAGGCCGGCTTACAGCCGATGACCAGCCCTCTCTGTACGGAACAGTGCACGCTATTTTCCCATTCTCAGCGTTCTCTGATGCTCATTTATACCACAGGGCACAGAAAGTTTCAAGTGGTATTTCCCCTTCGTTTTTTATTTTCCGGCAAAAATTTGCATTTCTGCCGGAAATGACATATAATACCGCCGCAATCTATGATTTTACAGTAGGGAGTGAAACGAATGTCTCCTTTCATGGAATGGAACCTCCAATGCCTGCGCACGATCGCGCAGCTGCGCTCACCAACGCTCGATGCGGTGATGTCGGCTCTCACGCAGCTCGGCGGCGAAACCTTTTTCATGCTTCTCATTCTGATCGTATTCTGGTGTGTGGATAAGAACAAGGGTTATTTCCTGATGATCCTGTGCTTTGCCGGTACGGCGGTCAATCAGGTGCTCAAGATCACCTTCTGCATCCCGCGGCCATGGGTTCTCGATCCGTCGTTTCAGATCGTGGAGTCCGCCCGCGCGGGGGCGGCGGGCTTCTCCTTCCCTTCGGGACACACGCAGAATGCCGTCGCCGCCTACGGCGCGCTCGCCTGCATCAGCAGGCGGCTGTGGGTGCGCATCGTCTGTCTGGCGCTCACGCTGGTCATTCCGTTCTCGCGGATGTACCTCGGCGTGCATACGCCGCTGGATGTGGGCGTTTCCTTTGTGATTGCGTGGCTTCTGGTGTTTGCGTGCTATCCTCTGCTCGAGGAAATTGGGCACCGGAGGGGACCGCTTCTGCGCGCATGGCTCGTGCTGATCGTCCCCGCCGCGCTGTTTCTGCTCTATGCTCTCTATGTAAGGCACGGCGCCGCCGGTGATCTGAGCAATTTCGATCACGCCGTCAAAACGGCGTGGACCATGCTTGGTCTCGTGCTCGGCGCGGTCGTCTCCGTGCTGGCCGATCAGAACTATACCCGCTTTGAAACGGCGGCGGTCTGGTGGGCGCAGATCCTCAAGGTCGTGCTCGGCATCGCGCTCACGCTTGCCGTGCGCATCGCGCTCAAGGCGCCTCTCACAGCGGTATTCGGCGAGAACAGCATCGGCGACGGCATCCGCTATTTTGCCGTGGTGCTGATGGCCGGAACGCTTTGGCCGATGACCTTCGGCTACTTTGCCCTGATGGGTCGAAAAAAGTGATTTACAGCAAAAGTAAGACGTGCTATACTTGAAGATAAAATGAGAAAGAAAGGAGTTTTCTCCGTGAAAAAAAGACTTTACCGTTCCAAAACCGACCGAAAGCTTGCCGGCGTATGCGGCGGTGTGGCGGAATATTTCAATATCGATCCGACCATCGTGCGTGTGATCTGGGCGATTTTGGCGTTCTTTTACGGCACAAGCATCCTACTCTATCTTGTCATGGCCTTTGTCGTACCGGAAAAACCGGACGGTCAGAGTGATGTGATCGATGTGGAGAGCGAGGTTCGTGAGCCGCGCGAGAAGAAGGAAAAATACAAGGGGCCCGAGATCGACTGAACCGGGCTTGACAGGGTTGAGCCCGCCGCGCTATACTGATATTTTGTGAAGCTTCTCCGCGAAAGCATCGGCGGAGAGCAGGAAGGAAGCATACTTATGATGACTTATCCCATGCATGTCGCGGGGCTGGTCCGCGATCTTCCCATCTGCAAGGTGACGGATGATTTTTACATCGGCGCGTTCATCATGTTCGGTGACGCCGAGCTGACCGTTGCCTGCGCGCACGACCTTCTGAAGCTGGCCGAGGATATCGACTATGATTATCTTCTGACTGCCGAAGCGAAGTCCATCCCCCTGATCCACGAGATGGCGCGTCAGAGCGGCGCGGAGAAGTACTTCATCGCACGCAAAGGCCCCAAGGTCTATATGCCCGATCCCATTTCCGTTGAGGATCGCTCCATTACCACGCTCGGCGTGCAGCAGCTCTTCCTCGGCCGTGACGACGCCGACCTCATCAAGGGTAAGCGCATCCTGATCGTGGACGACGTGATCTCCACCGGCGGCAGCCTCCACGCGATGGAAGCGCTGGTTGCCAAGGCGGGCGGCTCGGTCGCCGGCCGCATGGCCGTGCTTGCCGAGGGCGATGCTCAGAAGCGCGAGGATATCAAGTTCCTCGCTCCCCTGCCGACCTTCAAGGCCGACGGCAGCGTCCGCTGAAAATCTCTTCCATAAAAAAGAGCGCCGCTCCTGCAGGAGCGGCGCTCTTTTTGGTACTATAAAAGCGTAAGCGTAAGACGCCGACGGGTGTTACACATTTGCGCTTATTCTTTTACAATAGGGGAGTAATTGGTCTGGCGTGGCGCTTTTTGGAGCGAAGCCTCCGATATGAAAACTGCCAGCCATCCCTTATTGTAAACATTCGATTAAGCAGGTTGAAACCCGAATGGGCTTTCGCGTAACGAACCAAACTGAATCGCAATAAGTGCAGGTGGGATTACAATTACAGAATTCATTCAGGAGGGTTCAACATGATAAGTGTTGGCATTGATGTATCGAAAGGCAAAAGCACCGTCTGTATTCTCCGACCATACGGAGAAGTAATTGCTTCACCATATGAAGTGCAGCACAGTGAGTCGGAGATTAAAGAACTCATATCCCGCATCCAGGCCGTCGACGGAGAGGTTCGAATCGTAATGGAAGCAACCGGAGCCTATCATCTGCCGCTGCTTTCCAGCTTCAAGGAAGCCGGCCTTTTTGTGAGCGTTATCAATCCGTTATCCATGAAGCGGTATGCTTCGACTGCCATTCGCAAGGGCAAAACCGATAAAATGGATGCCGTGAGAATTGCAAACTACGGAATTGACGACTGGTTTAAGCTGTCGGATTACACACTGCCGGATGAGATATACGCCCAACTTAGGCTTTTGGGGCGGCAATACGCCCACTACATTACTATTCGGATCGAAAGCAAACTGGCTTTGACTGATCTGCTGGACAGGACCATGCCCGGAATAAAGAGCTTGCTGAGTGGAAAACGCTCGGAAGAGCCAACTAAGGACAAACTCAGCGATTTTGTTGCGGAATTCTGGCATTTTGACAACATCACAAAGAAAAGTGAAGCTCAGTTCATCCGCTGTTATTGTAACTGGGCAAAAAAGAAAGGATACCATGCAAGTGAATCCAAGGCAAAAGAGATATACACCTTGGCTTGCAATGGTATCCCCACTTTGCCCTCCGGCGCCGCATCGACCAAAATGTTAACGCTGGAGGCTGTGAGAGTCCTGAAAGAAGTGAACAAGACTCTGGAAATCATTTTAGCACAAATGCAGGAGCTTGCAACCACTTTGCCCGAATACAATACCGTTCGTGCCATGAATGGCGTTGGAAATGTTCTGGCGCCAAGGCTGATTGCCGAGATTGGCGATGTTCGACGCTTTCATAGCGGAAGCGCGCTAATTGCCTTTGCTGGGATTGACTCGCCGCCGTTTCAGTCCGGCAGCTTTACAGGGACGCAGCGCAAGATCTCCAAGCGAGGATCTTCACTGCTTCGTAAAACCGGATATGAAGTAATGAAATGCCTAAAGACAGTGAAGCCAACCGAGGATGCGGCTGTTTATCTGTATATGCTCAAAAAAGAAGCCGAGGGTAAACCTAAAAAGGTGGCAAAGATCGCAGCCCTCAACAAGTTCCTGCGTATCTATTACGCCCGCGTGAGCGAGGTATACGCAGCGGAGTAATAATTCCAGCTTCATTAGGCCAGCGGATTCCCGGTGGCCTGCTTTGCTATGCCCGCTTTCTCAATAATGTTTTTCTCTTCCTGCTGAGATTTGTCCTTGACTTTTCTTAGCAGGTTTTCAGACATATTTCTGCGTCACGGTGTCGAACACACCGCGCGTGGTCAGGCGCAGCGTTGGGATAACGGGCAGCGCCATGAACGAGAGCGTCATGAACGGATCGACGCCGCGGCTTACCCCCAGCGCAAAGGCTTTCTCTTTGGCGCTCTCCAGCTCGCGGTTGACGTCCACGAGCGGCTCCTCGCTCATAATGCCGGCGATCTGAAGCTGCACCTCACCGAGCACCTCGCCCCGGTCGAGCACAACAATACCGCCGCCGAGCTCCACCACGCGGTTGGCCGCTGCTGCAATGTCCTCCTCATTCGTGCCGACGACAATGATGTTATGGCTGTCGTGCGAAATGGAGGTCGCCACCGCGCCGGATTTCAAGCCGTAGCCCTTGATGTAGCCGATGCCGATGTGGTGGGTGTTCTTGTGGCGCTCAATGACCGCGATCTTGAGAATGTCGTGCTCCAAATCGATCTTGTCGGCGTAGCCCGCGTCGGTGGTCACAATCTCACCCGGCACCATGCCGAGCACGGCGCGCGGGCGCGTCTCGGTGAAGTCATCGGCGGTAAGGTGCGCGACGTGGAACGTCTCATGCGAACGCTTGACCAGATGCGGATCGATCTCCGGCGCTTCAAACGGCGCGACGGTCTTGCCGTCAAACATGAGCCTGCCCTTCTTGTAGACCTCAAGGATATTGAAGTCACGGAAGTTGTCAATCACCACAAAATCGGCGAGGAAGCCCGGCGCGATCGCGCCGCGGTTGTTGAGCAGGAAGTAGCGCGCGGCGTGATGGCTGGCGCACTTGACGGCAATGATGGGATCGACGCCTGCGGCGATGGCGCGCTTGATGATGTAGTCGATATGCCCCTTTTCAAGCAGATCGTTGGGGTGTTTATCGTCCGTGCAGAACATGCAGTAGGTGTAATACTGCGGTGTGAGCAGCGGGAGCAGCGCGTCGAGGTTGCGCGCGGC
>CAKTOJ010000105.1 GCA_934589665.1 uncultured Oscillospiraceae bacterium
CTCGGTAAGACTACCGATCAGCGTATGGCGATGCTCCGTCAGCAGGTCACCGACCTTCTGGACAACGGCAAGATGGAGACGACCGTCACCCGTGCCAAGGAGATCAAGCCCATGGCCGAGAAGATGATCACCCTCGGCAAGAAGGGCGATCTGGCAGCGTACCGTCAGGCGATGGCGTTCATCACCCGCGAAGACGTCTGCAAGAAGATCTTCAAGGAGCTGGCTCCCGCTTATGCTGAGCGCAACGGCGGTTATACCCGCATCGTCCGCACCGGCGTTCGCCGCGGCGACGCTGCTGAGACCGCGATCATCGAGCTGGTTTAAGCGACAATAATAAGAGAAAAAGCCCTTTTGTATGGCAGATCGCGAAGCCATACAAAAGGGCTTTTATCATATTCACTCTGGTAAAACAAAACGGGTTTGTCCGTCACCTTTTTGAATCGAAAGCATCGCGCATAGCGGCATCAGAGGCTGCATAGACTCTTTCGAGAGGGGAGGCGGCAGCATGAGACGATACAGAAACGTGCTATTTCTGCTTGCCGTGCCGCTGCTTGCGCTGCTGGCCTGCCAGCAGGAGAAAGCGGCGGTCACGACCATATCCACACAGCCGCCGGAGAAATATGTCGCGCTGACCTTTGACGACGGCCCATGGCCGGGGACGACAGAGCAGCTGCTCGACGGCCGTGCCGAGCGCGGCACCAAGGCGACCTTCTTCCTCATCGGTGAGCAGATCGGGGCGATGGAGGACACCGTCCGCCGCATGACGGAGGAGGGACATCAGGTCGGCAATCACACCTACACGCATATGGATCTCAGTCGGGGCAGCGCGGCTGAGCGGCTGCACGAGGTTGAGGAGACCAATGCGCTGCTCACGGAGCTGCTGGGAGAGGATACCTACTGGCTGCGGCCGCCATGGGGGTTTATGGCAGAGGAAACGGCACGGGAGATTAACGTGCCGATGGTCTACTGGTCGCTCGACACGGAGGACTGGCGCAGATTGGATGCGGATGAGGTCGAGCGAGAGATCCTTGATAACGTCCGTGACGGGGATATTATTCTCATGCACGATCCCTATGCCACAAGCGTAGAGGCCGCGCTGCGTGCAATCGATGAGCTGCGCGGGCAGGGTTATCGATTTGTCACGCTTGAGGAGCTGTTTGCACGCAAGGGGGTGGAGCCACGGCCCGGCACACTGTATATCCGGCCGGACGAGGTAAAGAGCAGCTCGGCGGATCAATGAAAAAAGAGAGCGGAAACTTCTGTTTCCGCTCTCTTTTATGTCCGGTAAAGGATCAGATCATGTTGAGCACAAGCGTGAGGATGATGAACGCAGCGCCCACCCACTTGGTTGCGCGGGCCAGTCTGGCATCCATGCTCTTAGCCTTGTTCTTGCTCATAAAGGAATCAGCCACGCCGCCGATCGCACCGCTCAAACCGGCGGACTTGCCACTCTGGAAAAGCACGATGCCGATGACGAACAGACCGCAGAGAAGCTGAAGAATGGTGATAAACAGTTTCATGTTTGAAAGCCTCCAAAAACTTGATAAACGCGCGAAACGCTGTATTCACAGGTTGTAATCATATCATAGTGCATCCCAAAAAGCAAGGGGAAAAACGCATTTTTACAGTACTTTCGCAAGGAAGGACTGCAAGCGCTCGCTCTGCGGGTGCTCGAAAATCTCATGCGGCGAGCCCTCCTCCACGATAGCGCCGTCGGCCATGAAAACAACACGGCTTGCGACTTCGCGGGCAAAGCCCATCTCATGCGTAACGACGACCATCGTCATGCCCTCGTGCGCCAGGTCGCGCATAAGGTCGAGCACCTCGCCGACCATCTCCGGATCAAGCGCGCTTGTCGGCTCGTCGAATAGCATGACCTCCGGCTCCATGGCCAGCGCGCGGACGATGGCGATGCGCTGCTTCTGCCCGCCGGAAAGCATGGCGGGATATTCGTCCGCCTTATCAGCAAGTCCGATGCGCTCGAGCAGCTTCATAGCCTGTGCGTCAGCTTCATCCTGCGTTTTCAGCTTGAGCTGTACAGGCGCAAGCGTGATATTTTTCTTCACCGTCATATTCGGGAAGAGGTTGAAGTGCTGGAATACCATACCCATGGAGCGGCGGTGCAGGTCGATGTTGACCTTTTTGCCGCTGATCTCGACATCCTTGAAGAAGATCTTTCCGGCCGTCGGCGTTTCCAGCAGGTTCAGGCAGCGCAGCAGGGTCGACTTACCGGAGCCGGAGGGCCCGATGATGGCGACGACCTCGCCTCCTGCCACCCGAAGGGAGCAGTCATTGAGTGCGTGGACCGCGCCGTTGTTATAGCGCTTGACCACATGCTCAACGCGGATCAGATCAGTGCTTGTCGCCACGGCGCCCATTTGTAAATTATAATTGTAAGCGGGGGGACAAAGAAAAATGAATATGAATACAGAAATGAACGTGCTCAATAATTCCTACCTGAGAATCGATACCGACCGTGTGCGCGCAAATGTGCGCACGATTATCCAATCTCTGCCCGCGGGCGTCAAACTGATCCCCGTTCTCAAGGATGACGCTTACGGTATGGGAATGGTCGGCATGGCGCGCACGCTTTCCGTGTTTCCTGAGTTGGACATGCTTGCCGTGACGCATGTGTCCGAGGGTGTCACGCTGCGCCGCGAGGGCATACGGCAGGACATTCTGGTCATGGGCGGCGTGCTGCCGTTCCAGTATGCCGCCGCGCTGCAAAACGACTTGACGCTCGCCGTCAGCCGCACCGGCATGCTCGGAGAGCTTGCCGTGCTGTGCGCGGAGCAGGAGAGGACGCTGTGTGTGCAGATCAAAATTGAAACGGGCCTGCACCGCATCGGCGTTGTACCGGGAAGAGAGATGGACGAGCTGATCGAAGAGCTCAAAGCGGCGGAGCCGTACATCAAGGTCACGGGCGCGTTTTCACACTTTGCGCAGGCGGAGGATGAGGCCGTGTCGCAAAAGCAGTACGACCTTTTCCTCAAGGGTGTGGCCCAGCTGGAGGACGCCGGGATACAGATTCCGATGCGGCATATCAGCGGCTCGGAGAGCACGGAGCTTCACCCCCAGTATTCACTTGACGCTGTTCGCATCGGCCGCCGGCTTTATATGGACCATCCCGTAAAGCCGCTCGGCGGCATCCGCGAGGCTGTGTCGTGGCGCAGCTATGTCACGCATGTCGAGCTGCGCCATGCAGGCGACACGCTGGGCTACGGCGGAAAGTTTCATCTTCCCGCCGATACCCTTGTGGCGACGATCGGTGTCGGGTATGGCGACGGACTCAACGAAGCACTGGCCGCCTGTCATGCGCCGGTGCTGGTTTACGGAAAGCGCTGTCCGCTGCTTGCCTGCTGCATGGATCAGAGCTTTGTGGACGTGACAGGACTTGACGTTCAGGTCGGCGATGAGGTGACGCTCTTCGGTTGTGACCGCGAGGGGAACCTCCTTTCCTCGCAGGAGGTGGCAAATCTGATCGGGGATAATGAGGGCTGCGGCCTGACCTCGGCGCTCTCTTCGCGCGTGGCACGGCTGTATGAATAAATCCTCATGCGGGGATAGAGCTTGCCCGTGCAAAAATGTGTGCCAGTAAGGGATTATTTTTGCGCAGGCATTGCATAATTTTTTGTCTGACTGTATAATATCCATACTCCTCAGCGCAAAATCATACGATGGGGGCATGGAGCATGAAGAGCAGACGACAGGAAAAGATCCTCGAGCTGATCGCGCAGTATTCCATTGAAACGCAGGAAGAGCTGATCGAGCGCCTTGCCGGGTGCGGCATTGTCAGCACGCAGGCAACGGTCTCGCGCGACATCAAGCAGCTTCATCTGTATAAGGAGCCATGCGGGGGCGGACGCTACCGGTATGCCGCTGCTGAACGCTCCGCGGGATATGATTTTTTTGACCGGCTCCAGCGCATCCTGCGCGAGTGCAGCCTGAAGGCGGACTACGCAAAGAACCTTGTGGTGCTCAAAACGATGCCGGGGCTTGCCAGTGCGGCGGGCGCGGCCTTTGACGCGATGGACGGTATCTCGGAGATGCTCGGCTGTGTGTGCGGCGACGATACCGTGCTGATCGTCATGCGTGACGAGATCTCCGCTGCTTCCCTGTGCGGAGAGCTCCGCGGCTATTGCAAATAACGAAAAGGCAAGGCGTTCGCCTTGCCTTTTGCTTTATTCCGTGCTACAATTCTGACCGGAATTTTCAGAAAAGAGGACACGCCATGAAAGCAGAAAGAGCCTATCCCCGCTTCACCATCACCGCCAAGGGAACGCGCTGGGTCGAGGGCGGCCACCCGTGGATCTATGCACAGGAGATTGTTTCCGGGCCTGAGGAGGTCGAGAACGGGACCATCGTGGACGCGGTGAGCGAGAAGGGGAAATACCTTGGCAGCGGATTTTTCTCCCGTGAGAGCAAAATCCGCATCCGACTGCTCTCGCGCAATGCGAACGACCGCTTTGATGCCGATTTCTGGCGGCGGCGCATCCGGTATGCATGGAATTACCGCAAAACGGTCATGGGCTCCGACGTGTCCTGCTGCCGCGTGATCTTCGGCGAGGCGGATGGCTTTCCCGGCCTGACGGTCGACCGCTTTGAAAATCTGCTCGTCACGCAGACGCTCTCCGCCGGTATGGAGCGTATCAAGGGGATGCTCTTTCCGCTGCTGGCGGAGATTCTTGCGGAGGACGGCGTGGTGATCGATGGCATTTTTGAGCGCAACGACGTGGCTATCCGCGCGTTAGAGGGGTTGGAACAGGGAAAGGGCTGGTTTCCGCTTGCGGGGAAGAAAACGCCTGAGAGTGCTGTGACGGAGATTTGTGAAAATGGGATCTTCTACCGCGTGGATGTGGAGAATGGGCAAAAGACGGGCTTTTTCCTCGATCAGAAATATAACCGCCTCGCGGCCGCGCGTATCGCCCGCGGCCGGCGCGTGCTTGACTGCTTTACGCACACGGGGTCCTTTGCGCTCAATGCCGCCAGAGGCGGCGCGGAGCATGTCACGGCGGTGGACATCTCGCAGAGCGCCGTGGATATGGCGCGCGCGAACGCCGTGCGCAACGGTCTGGAGGGACGCATGGACTTCGTGCAGGCGGACGTGTTCGAGCTGCTGACGGAGCTGGAGAAAAAGGGCGGCAAGCCGTATGACTTTATCATTCTTGACCCGCCGGCCTTTACCAAGTCGCGCAAAACGGTCAAAAGTGCGGAGCGCGGCTATAAGGACATCAACCTCCGCGCCCTGCGGC
>CAKTOJ010000106.1 GCA_934589665.1 uncultured Oscillospiraceae bacterium
TGCCTACATTCTCATCACCGATAAGAAGATCTCCGTGATCTCCGACATTCTGCCCATCCTTGAGCAACTCGTCCAGAGCGGCAAGAAGCTCGTCATCATTGCCGAGGACGTTGAGGGCGAGGCGCTGAGCACCCTGATTGTCAACCGTCTGCGCGGCACGCTCAACGTCGTGTGCGTCAAGGCGCCCGGCTTCGGCGACCGCCGCAAGGAGATGCTGCAGGATATCGCCATTCTCACCGGCGGTCAGGTCATTTCCGAGGAACTCGGCTATGAGCTCAAGAACGCCACCGTCGATATGCTCGGCCGCGCGCGTCAGGTCAAGGTCACCAAGGAGAACACCACCATCGTGGACGGCTCTGGTGACAAGAAGGCCATTGCCGACCGCGTGTCCCAGATCCGTGCGCAGATCGGCGTGACCACCAGCGATTATGACAAGGAGAAGCTTCAGGAGCGTCTTGCCAAGCTCGCCGGCGGCGTAGCCGTCATCAAGGTCGGCGCTGCCACCGAAACCGAGATGAAGGAGAAGAAGCTGCGCATCGAGGACGCTCTGAACGCGACCCGCGCCGCAGTCGAGGAAGGCATCGTTGCCGGCGGCGGCACGGCCTATGTCAATGCCGTTCCCGCTGTTGAAAAGCTCATCAGCAAGGTCGAAGGCGACGAAAAGACCGGCGTGAAGATCATCGTCAACGCCCTGCAGGAGCCTGTCCGCCAGATCGCCAAGAACGCCGGTGTGGACGGCAGCGTGGTGCTTGAGAAGATCAAGTCCAGCCGTAAGGTTGGCTATGGCTTCGACGCCTATAAGGAGGTCTACTGCGACATGATCTCTGCCGGTATCGTCGATCCTGCCAAGGTGACCCGTTCCGCGCTGGAGAACGCCGCTTCTGTCAGCGCCATGGTTCTGACCACCGAAGCGCTGGTCGCTGACAAGCCCGAACCCCCGGCGCCCGCAGCTCCTGCCGGTGACATGGGCGGCATGGGCGGCATGTATTGATCCCCCTAAGGCGCGAAATAAACACAAGATAAATCAAAGCCGCCTGCACCATCATGGTGCAGGCGGCTTTTGCTGCAAACATTTCATATGCCGCTCACTTTCGTGCTGTGACGCAGAGCCAGCCCTTTTTATTTTTATGTGTCTGCACGGTATGGAAACCGGCCTGTTCCAGAAAATTTTGCAGCTGCGTGTCCTTGTAAATGGTCATGCCGCTGATCTTCTCCGTCCACTTTTCATCTCCGGCCTTGTCGCCGCCGCACTCATTGCAGATGAGGAACATACCGCCGGACTTTAGGACCCTGTACACCTCCCGGAAGCTTTGCAGAAGATCCGGCCAGAAATAGACCGTTTCAAAAGCCGTCGCCAGATCGAACTGCGAGGCCGCAAACAGCATATCTATCACGCTTCCCTGCATCACAGTGCAGCGGCCCATCCGGATGGCTTCTGCATTCAGCTTCCGCGATTTTTCCACGCTGACGGGGGAATAGTCAATTCCCTTGACCACCCCGTCCGGACACAGCTTCAAAAGCCTTCGGATGTTTGCGCCTCCGCCGCAGCCACAGTCCAGCACAGCCGCGTCCGAAGCCGCATCGAGAAATTGAAAGCCCCAGTCCGCCAAGGGCCGGTGGCCCAGATTCATCATGGAAACCATTACTTTTCCGCCCAGACCGGCAGGTCTGCGCGTATTTTCGAAAAATGACATAGACAATTTCTCCCAGATCAAATTCCGGCGCCGTCGGCCTGCGGCAGCGGCTCACAGCGCTTTTAGTTAAGGCGCCTTAACTAAAAATTTTCAAAAATCCGCCCTGCGGCAGCCGGAAAACGGCGCCATCTATGCGGTGATGTTATTATAGCATCACCCACACCCTTTTCAAGCCTGTATTTCACAAAAACAGCAGCGTTCCCTCAGAAAAACTGCCGCAGCTTCGGCCCCCGTCGAAAATACAAAGGCATAAAAGAGGTTGACAGGCGCCGGTCAGCTCAGTATGATGTACGTATACCCCGTAAGGTTAAGGAGGCGCTGGTATGAAGCAGTGCATGGACGCAGACAATCTGCACCGCAGATTGAAAAAAATCATCGGACAGGTTCAGGCGATCGACCGCATGATCGACGAGGACGTGCCTTGTGAGGATATTCTTTCTCAGATCAATGCTGCGCGCTCTGCCCTGAACGGCTGCGGCAAGGTGGTTCTGGAAGGACATATCCGGCACTGTGTCCGGGATGGAATCGAGCACGGCGATGCGGACAAAACCATCGAAAATTTCACAAAAGCCGTGGAGCGCTTTGCAAATATGCAGTAAATCCACTTCAAATACCGGCCGAATCGAGCCGGTATTGCTTTTTTTCTCTTGACAACCTATACCCCTATATGTATAATACGTGCATACCCGGGTGGGTATAGAGAGAAGGTATTCTGCATGAAATCCCTCGTGGAAAAATTGGAAAGACTGCTGAAATGGGGTGGTATCAAAAAAGATATTGCCCTGCTGGTGATCTCTGGGGCCGCTGTGCTCGGAAGTCTGCTCAGGCTGCATCCGTTCCCGTTTGATCTGGCATGGATCGCAATTATCCTCTGCGGCATTCCCATCATCTTAGAGGCCGTGATCGGCCTCGTCACCGCCTTCGACATCAAGGCGGACGTTCTTGTTTCCCTTGCTCTGATCGCCTCGGTCTGTATCGGTCAGGATTTCGCTGCCGGTGAGGTTGCTTTTATTATGCAGCTTGGCGGACTGCTTGAGGAGCTGACGGTCGCAAAGGCAAGAGACGGCATCGAAAAGCTTGTACACCTGACGCCCCAGACGGCGCGTGTTCTGCGGGATGGCAGGGAGGAGGTCATCCCCGCCGAACAGGTCAAGGTCGGGGATCGTATCCGCGTACTCCCCGGTGAGAGCGTCCCTGTGGACGGTGTCATTCTCTCCGGCCAGACCGCCATCAATCAGGCGGTTATGACCGGCGAATCCCTGCCGGTGGATAAGACCGTGGGCGATACGGTGTCCAGCGGCACGGTAAATCAGTTCGGCGCATTCGAGATGGAGGCCGCAAAGGTGGGCGAAGACAGCTCCATTCAGCGCATGATCCGTCTGGTGCAGTCGGCGGATGCGGGCAAGGCAAAAATCGTCGGCATCGCGGACCGCTGGGCAACATGGATCGTGGTCATCGCCCTGAGCGCCGCCGCCATCACCTGGGCCCTCACGGGACAGATCATCCGTGCCGTTACCATTCTCGTCGTGTTCTGCCCCTGTGCGCTGGTGCTGGCAACGCCCACGGCGATCATGGCCGCCATCGGCAACGCGACCAAGCACGGCTTTCTTGTTCGCGAGGGTGACGCGCTGGAGCGGCTGGCTAAGGCTAAGGTCATTGCATTCGACAAGACCGGCACCTTGACCTGTGGAACACCGGAGGTCATAGCGGTACACAGCAATTCAGACAGCTTCAGTACAGACGAGATCTATCTTCTGGCCGCTTCCGCCGAGCAGCTCTCCGAACATCCTCTCGGAAAAGCAATTGTGAGCTGCTGCAAGAAAACCGGTGTGCCATTGGCTGCGGTGGAGAGCTTTGAAATGATCCCCGGCCGTGGCGTCTGTGCACAGATCGACGGTAAAGCCGTTCTGGCCGGCAATCCCGAACTGCTGCGGGAGCACGGTGTTGCGATCACTTCCGTCCAGGACGCTGAAGCCTATATCCGTCAGGGCTGCACCGTGACGTATGTGGCGGTAGACGGTGTATTTTCCGGCTTTCTCGCACTCTCCGACACCCTTCGAAATGAGAGCGCGGCAACTATCAAAGCTCTTTCCCGTTTGGGCGTACAGCCTGTGCTCCTCACCGGCGACCACGAAAACGCCGCAAAAACCATTTCCGAAAAGCTGCATATCCGTGAGGTGCGGGCAAACTGCCTGCCGGAGGATAAGCTGAAATACATTGGAGAATATCAGTCGAAGGCGATGCCGGTATGCATGATCGGCGACGGCGTGAATGACGCCCCCGCGCTGAAAAAGGCTGACGTCGGCATCGCCATGGGCGGCGTCGGCAGTGATATCGCCGTGGATGCCGCGGACATTGCGCTGGTAGACGACGAGGTCAAGGAGCTGCCGCATCTGGTGGCACTCTCGAAGCGGATGATGACCACCATCAAGCTGAACATGACCTTCTCCATGACCCTGAACTTCATTGCCATCACACTGGCGATCATCGGCACTCTAAACCCCGTTATCGGCGCACTGGTCCATAACGCAGGCTCTGTACTGGTTATTACAAACTCCGCATTTTTATTAAACTGGAGGAAAAAATCATGACTGTTAAAATCATTGGACTTATCATCGGCATTCTTGTTCTCGGCGCAGGCCTGCCAGCTCCTTTTTCGTGAATTTGTTCTTTCCGCTTTTGCGGCAGAACCACTTCATCGCCGGTGTCATCATGGCCCTTGCGTAATAATCCGTCAAAAGCTCCACATCCGGGCACTGCGGCAAAGAGAGCAGGAACGCTCCCAGCATGGCACAGCTGACCAGATTGACCTGAAACCGATCCGCCCGCTCGAACGGCGGAAGCTCTGCTATAATCTGCCGATAGCGCCGCTTTGCCTCTCCTGCGGCTGCGCCCGCCTCAGTGGAGCTGAACCCAAGCGTCTCGGTAAGCTGCGCACGGAATGAGCCCGCGAACAGCACCCACATTCCCATCGGTATTCCCATATATCTCATGGCCTTCCTCCAACATATGCCGCGCTTTTGTCCGCTTTGTATCTGCTCTTTTTCCCGGCTCATGCTCTACGGTGTCCGTCTCCACGGGCACCCGAACTGAGCTGACTGCATTGTACTCCGTCTGCCGGCCATTTTCAATACAGGATCACTTCAGCGTCCGCTTTCAGTCTTCTTCAAATTTACATCACTTTTTTTGCCAAACCACTTGACAAATCTCAATATCCTCTGGTATACTAACCCTTGTCCTGTCGGGCACGATATGGCGGCATAGCTC
>CAKTOJ010000107.1 GCA_934589665.1 uncultured Oscillospiraceae bacterium
GGGCGGCGTGGAGCCGCAGTCTGAGACGGTTTGGCGTCAGGCCGACGAGTACAAGGTTCCCCGCATGATCTACGTCAACAAGATGGATATCATGGGCGCGGACTTCTATAACGTCCTGCGCATGATCGACGAGCGTCTCAAGTGCAACGCCGTTCCTATCCAGTTGCCGATCGGCGCTGAGGATACCTTCAAGGGTATCGTCGATCTGGTGGAGATGGACGCCGACATCTACTACGACGAAATGGGTAAGGACATGCGTGTCGAGCCCATTCCCGAGGATATGGCGGATCTGGCCGCCGAGTACCGCGAAAAGCTGCTCGATGCCGTCTCCATGTTCGATGACTCCATCATGGAGGACTATCTGGAGGGCAAGGAGATCACGCAGGACCGCATCCGCAAGGCCATTCGTCAGGCGACTCTCGCCAATGAGATGGTGCCGGTCGTCTGCGGTACTTCTTACCGTAATAAGGGCGTCCAGAAGCTTCTGGACGCGATCGTGGATTACATGCCCGCTCCCGATGACGTGCCTGCCATCAAGGGTGTGAATCCCAAGACCGAGGAGGAAGAGGACCGCCATCCGAGCGATGACGAGCCCTTTGCCGCGCTGGCCTTCAAGATCATGACCGACCCCTATGTGGGCCGTCTGAGCTTTTTCCGCGTGTACTCCGGCCGCCTGACCACTGGTTCCAGCGTCCTCAACAGCGTGAAGAACCAGAAGGAGCGCATGGGCCGCATCCTTCAGATGCACGCCAACCACCGCGAGGATATCGAAGAGGTTTATGCCGGCGATATCGCTGCCGCGGTCGGCCTGAAGAACACCACCACCGGCGATACGCTGTGTGATGAGAAGGCTCCCGTTATTCTCGAGTCCATGGACTTCCCCGAGCCCGTTATCCGCGTCGCCATCGAACCCAAGACCAAGGCTGGTCAGGAGAAGATGGGTCTGGCGCTGGTCAAGCTGGCCGAGGAGGACCCGACCTTCAAGACCTACACCGATGAAGAGACTGGTCAGACCATCATCGCCGGTATGGGCGAGCTCCATTTGGAGATCATTGTCGACCGTCTGCTGCGTGAGTTTAAGGTCGAGGCCAATGTCGGTGCCCCGCAGGTCGCTTACAAGGAAACTGTTCGCAAAAAGGTCGATCAGGACACCAAGTACAAGCGCCAGAGCGGCGGTTCCGGCCAGTACGGTCACGTTAAGATCATTGTTGAGCCCAACGAGTCCGGCAAGGGCTATGAGTTCATCAATGCCACCGTCGGCGGCAGCATCCCCAAGGAGTATATCCCCGCGATCGACGCCGGTATTCAGGGCGCGATGCAGGCGGGCGTTGTCGCCGGTTATCCGGTCGTCGACGTCAAGGTTACGCTCTACGACGGCTCCTACCACGAGGTCGACTCCTCTGAAATGGCGTTTAAGATCGCCGGTTCCATGGCCTTCAAGGAGGCTATGCGCAAGGCTGATCCCGTCCTGCTCGAGCCGATCATGAAGGTTTCCGTTATCGTTCCCGACGAGTATCTCGGCACGGTTATCGGCGACCTGACCGCCCGCCGCGGCCAGATTCAGGGTCAGGAGGCCCGTTCCGGCGCGCAGCAGGTGGATGCCATGGTGCCTCTGGCCAACATGTTCGGCTACGCGACCGACCTGCGCTCCAACACGCAGGGCCGCGGCCAGTACACGATGGAGCCCTCGCACTATATCGAGATCCCCAAGAGCATTCAGGAGAAGATCATCGATCAGCGCACCGGGCGCCACACGGGGTAAGGCAAAAATAACAGTTGCAAATTACCCCGATATACGGTAAAATTATGGTGTTATGCAAATGGCACCGAAAAAACCATGATAAAATCATAATAGGAGGATTTTCAAATGGCTAAGCAGAAATTTGAAAGAACCAAGCCCCACGTAAACATTGGTACCATTGGTCACGTCGACCATGGTAAGACCACTCTGACCGCTGCGATCACCAAGTGGCTGTCCCTGCAGGGCGGTGCCGAGTACACCGACTACAGCTCCATCGATAAGGCTCCCGAAGAGCGCGAGCGCGGCATTACCATCAACACTGCCCACGTCGAGTATGAGACCGCCAAGCGTCACTATGCTCACGTTGACTGCCCGGGCCATGCCGACTATATCAAGAACATGATCACCGGTGCTGCTCAGATGGACGGCGCGATCCTCGTTATCGCTGCTTCCGATGGTCCTATGGCCCAGACCCGCGAGCACGTCCTGCTCGCCCGTCAGGTTGGCGTGCCCGCCATCGTTGTCTTCCTGAACAAGTGCGATCAGGTCGACGATGAGGAGCTCCTCGAGCTCGTCGAGATGGAAGTCCGCGAGCTGCTCTCCAGCTACGAGTTCCCCGGCGACGATGTGCCCATCATCAAGGGTTCCGCTCTGAACGCCCTGATCTCCGAGTCCACCGATCCCAACGCTCCCGAGTATGCCTGCATCAAGGAGCTCATGGACGCTGTTGACGATTATATCCCCACGCCCGACCGTAAGGCCGACATGCCCTTCCTGATGCCTGTTGAGGACGTCTTCACCATCTCCGGCCGCGGCACTGTCGCTACTGGCCGTGTTGAGCGTGGCCAGCTCAAGCTCGGTGAGGAAGTTGAGATCATCGGTCTGACCGACGAGCGCCGCAAGACCGTCGTCACCGGTATCGAGATGTTCCACAAGCTGCTCGACTACGCCGAAGCCGGTGATAACGTCGGTACTCTGCTCCGCGGTGTTGCCAAGACCGACATCGAGCGCGGCCAGGTTCTCTGCAAGCCGGGCTCCATCCACCCCATCACCAAGTTCGTTGGTCAGGTCTACGTTCTGACCAAGGATGAAGGCGGCCGTCACACCCCGTTCTTCAACAACTATCGTCCTCAGTTCTACTTCCGTACCACCGACGTTACCGGCGTCATCACCCTGCCCGAGGGCACTGAGATGTGCATGCCCGGCGATAACGTCGACATGAACGTTGAGCTGATCACCCCCATCGCTATCGAGAAGGGCCTCCGCTTCGCTATCCGCGAGGGCGGCCGTACCGTCGGTTCCGGTGTTGTTATCGAGACCAAGGATTAATTCCTGATTGAGATAAAAAGAAAGGCAGTCGAAAGACTGCCTTTCTTTTTTCTGCCATAAAATGTTTTCAAATACCGTGTGATATGGTAGGATAACCATAAAGAGGACACAGGAGGCTGACAGAATGGCAAAGGAGAGACTGGACAAGCTGATCGCGTCGACGGGACGCTGGTCGCGCCGCGAGGTCAAGCAGCTTGTCCGTGAGGGACGCGTGCTGGTGGACGGCGCGATCGCGCGCAGCGCAGAAGATAAATACGACGAGGAGTGCTGCCGCATCACGGTGAACGGAGAAGAGCTGACGCTGCGCCGTCATACCTATGTCATGCTTCATAAGCCTGCCGGCGTTTTGAGTGCGACGGAGGACGGACGCGGAAAGACCGTGCTCGATCTGCTCACGCCGGAGCTGCGGAAGATCGGCGTTTTTCCGGTGGGACGACTGGATAAAGACACGGAGGGGCTGCTACTCCTGACCGATGACGGCGCGCTGGCGCATGAGCTGCTCAGCCCGAAAAAGCATGTGGACAAGGTCTACTACGCACGTGTGGCGGGACGGCTCGTGCCGGAGGACTGCGCGGCCTTTGCCGCAGGTATGACGCTGGACGATGGGCTGGTGTGTCTGCCGGCCGGACTGGAGATCCTTTCCGCGGGAGAGGAGAGCGAGTGTCTCGTCACGCTGCACGAGGGAAAATTTCATCAGGTCAAGCGGATGCTCGCACAGTGCGGGAAGCCGGTCATGTACCTCAAACGGCTTTCCATGGGAATGGTGCATCTGGATGAATCGCTTGCGCCGGGAGCGTTTCGCCTGTTGACCGCCGAAGAGGAAAAACTGCTGCGGCAGTAGGCATAATGCCGAAGGCACGGGAACGCAGCGGAGGCCGGCCGCATGCTGCATTTACGCTTTGGACAAAAAAAGAAAATTTTTTTGTGGAAAAAAGAAAAAATATCTTGCAAAATGAGAAAGTGGACAGTATAATACTTTTATTCAGTTGACAAGTTGCACAAACTACCCCGGAATGGGTATTGGAGGGAAAGCCATGTCAGGAAGAATTTTTCAGAATATCGTATTGCAGTTCAAGGACAGCGTTGATACCGGGATCGGTGTGATCGATTCCGACGGCACCGTTATCGCCTGCACGGAGCTGGGCGAGATTGGCAGCCACTGGGGCGAGTTGGTGGAGAGCATCAACGAAGCGGAGGACAGCTGCATCGCACTTGCGGGCAAGACCTTCAAGACGCTCTCCGGCTGGAGCGGGCATTTTGACTTTGCTGTTTTCGCATACGGAGACGGCGCGCTCAGCCGTACAGCCTGCGGAATGGCGGCTGTGGCGCTCAACGCGGCCAAGACCTTTTACGAGGAAAAGTACGATAAGGTATCCTTTGTCAAGAATATTATTTCGGACAACATCATGCCGAGCGACCTGTATATCCGCGCCAAGGAGCTGCATGTTGAGGCGGAGCTCAACCGTGGTGTGTTCGTGATCCGCCGTCTGGACGGACACGAGGATGCGCTGACGGTCGAGATGGTGCAGAACATTGTTCCGGACCGTCAGACGAACTTTGTACTCTCCATGGGCGAGAGCGATATCGTACTCATTCAGCAGCTGGGCGAGAATGTCGGCACGCGCGATTTGGAAAAGACCGCCAAGCTGATCGAGGAGACGCTGCGTGAAAACGGTGAGAGCACGGTTGTCGTCGGTATTGGCACGGTCGCCACGCATCTGCGTGATCTGGCCAAGAGCTATAAGGAAGCGCAGATCGCCATTGAGGTCGGTAAGGTGTTCGATACGGAGAAGTTTGTCATCAACTATGAAAACCTCGGCATCGGCCGTCTGATC
>CAKTOJ010000108.1 GCA_934589665.1 uncultured Oscillospiraceae bacterium
ACCTCTCTCTTTTACAAATAAATTTTAGATTGTTGCGTTTGTCGAACGATACCCGAGACACAGCCCGCCAAAGCGGTCCCGCGTCCCCACACACAAGGTCTCTTCCGATTGCCCTCCTTTCTGAATGACAGACTGGCTGCAACAAGCTTGGGACACATCCTGCCTTCGGGAGGGAGCCCCGCAGTCAGGACGAGAACAGATCCCGTCGGACGGCCGCCGTCTGGGCGGGCGGCGCTTCTCACATGCCGTCCTTTCGTTTTCTGCTCCGCACGATCCTATTGGAAGCCGCCGGGCAGGCGCCCCCGCACACCGGCTCCGTTTCACAGCGGAAAACAGGACCGGCCGGATCGTTTACTGCATTATATCATACGCGTTCATAAAAAATCAATAAATTTGTAATGAAATTTTTACGGTTTTTGTGAGAAATGACCACTACATGATAGCAAATGGTTTCGATACTACACAGAAGTGATAGCATGAAAAAGAAACTGCCGCCCGCGGACGGGAAGTTCCGCGGGCGGCAGCCGTTCATTTTTTATGTCTGTTTTAAGCCTTTTGCGGCTTCTCTCTTTCACCCAGACGCTCCAGCGCGATCTTGTAGCCGTCTGCGCCGTAGCTGATGCACTTGTTGACACGGGTGATCGTCGCGGAGGAAACACCGATCTCCTTGGAGATCTGGGAAAACGTGCAGCCCTCCTCCAGCATGCGTGCGACCTGAAGACGCTGCGTCATGGCCTGTATCTCGCTGAAGGTACACAGATCATCGAAGAAGCGGTAGCACTCCTCCACATCCTTGAGCGAGAGGATCGCTTCAAACAGATGATCGGTCTCTTCGGACTTCATTTTGCTTCCGTACATTGCATTTCCTCCTTATTGGAATGATAAATAAAACGCGTGGGGACGCTTAAGCCCTCTGTGCCGAGCGTACCGCACGGCGCACCATTTCCACCACGGGCGGCGTGACGAAAGCCATGGCAACGGCCGTAATAACACCTGAGACGATGCGGATGCCGACCTTGCCGAACACATAGGCGTAGCTGTAATAGCCGTAGATCACGCTGTCGAGATAGATCGCACCGGTGTTGAGCACGGTGACGACCAGCGAGGTAACGACCAGTGATCCGACGAGCTGCTTGTGGGAAAGCTCATAGCCGCAGCGCTTGGCATAGAGGCCGATGAGCAGACCGCGCACCGCCGGCGGAATGATCCACAAAACCGTCGTGGCGGTGACGCCATAGGTCATCAGCTGACCGAGGAACGCGCCGACAAGGCCGACCATCAGCCCGCCGCCCGGGCCGTAGATGAGCGCACCAATGATGATCGGCAGCGCGGAAACGGAAATGTTGATCCAGCCGAGGCGGATCGTGCCGACCGTGTTGAGCACAACATAGACGGCCACCAGCATGGCGATGAGCACTAGCTTGCGCGTGGACATCGAACCGAAGCGGTTGACCACCACGAGCGCGGCCACCAGCCCGATAAAGCAGGCGGCCATACAGATAACGATAGACGTAGGCGACATGAGACAATTCCTCCTTCAAAAAAATGGGCATCCGCCGCGGCGTCCATCTTCCCGCGCGGAGCGTGGCAGTTTAGAGAGGGCACAGATTACCCCCCTCCCCTTACGGCAGGAGCCACGCAGAAAAGAGGTCTCATGTCTCTTATCCGTTGTGGCGAGCGGAATGCGAAAGCCATACTGCAAACCGGGGTTTTTCGTCCGCCGGGCAACTTCCCGTCCCGGCGGCACTGCGCGCGTCTTTTAGGCGCAAACACATGACTTCCTACTCTGCCAAAATGTATTTTTTGTAAAAAATACATATATAGAATAGCAAACTCTCCCTCTATCGTCAAGCAATTTCATCACAGCATGAACTAATTTTCTTTTTTTAGGTCATCCCGATATTATTTCTAACAAAACACGGATACCAGATACACAGTCCGCCTTGACATTTCCGTCTCTTTTTTGGTATTCTACCCAATAGGACAACTTGCGAGGTCGGCGCACACCGGCTCCATCTGCAAATTCCCGATCATTCTTACAGGAGGAAACTTTCATATGATCAAGGAAACCATGGCTTACCTGTCCCAGTACGATCCCGAGGTCGGCGCGACCATCGAGAACGAGTATCACCGTGAACAGCGCAACATCGAGCTGATCGCCTCGGAGAACATTGTCTCCCCCGCCGTCATGATGGCGATGGGCACCTGCCTTACCAACAAGTACGCCGAGGGCTATCCCGGCAAGCGCTATTACGGCGGCTGCTACTGCGTCGATGAGACGGAGGAGATCGCCCGTCAGCGCGCCTGCAAGCTCTTCGGCGCGGAGCACGCGAACGTGCAGCCTCACTCTGGCGCCTCTGCGAACCTGGCCGCGTTCAAGGCCATGCTCCAGCCCGGCGACACCTACATGGGCATGAACCTTGCCCATGGCGGCCACCTCTCTCACGGCAGCCCCGTCAACATTTCCGGCCAGTATTTCCATCAGGTTCCCTACTCCCTCAACGATGAGACCGAGATGATCGACTACGATGAGCTCTACCGGATCGCGCAGGAGTGCAAGCCCAAGATGATCCTCGCCGGCGCCTCCGCCTATCCCCGCAAGATCGACTTTGCCAAGTTCCGTGAGATCGCCGATTCCGTCGGTGCGTACCTCATGGTCGATATGGCGCACATCGCCGGCCTCGTCGCCGCGGGCGTTCACATGAGCCCCGTCCCCTATGCCGACGTCGTGACCTCCACCACCCACAAGACCCTGCGCGGCCCGCGCGGCGGCCTGATCCTCTGCAAGAACGAGATTACCAAGAAGAATATCGAGACCGGCGAGATGGAGACCATCAATCTGGCCAAGAAGATCGACTCCGCCGTGTTCCCCGGCACGCAGGGCGGCCCGCTTGAGCACATCATCGCGGCCAAGGCCATCTGCTTCGGCGAGGCGCTCAAGCCCGAGTTCAAGGCGTACGGCGAGCAGGTCGTGAAGAACGCTGCCGTTCTGGCCGAGGGCCTCAAGGCCGAGGGCTTCCGTCTGGTCTCCGGCGGCACGGACAACCATCTCATGCTCGTGGACGTGCGCAACTTCAACATCACCGGCAAGGAGATCGAGCACCGTCTGGACGAGTGCTTCATCACTGTCAACAAGAACGCCATCCCCAACGATCCTGAGAAGCCGTTCGTCACCTCCGGTATCCGCGTCGGCACGCCCGCTGCCACTACCCGCGGCCTGAAGGAAGAGGACATGAAGGAGATCGCCCGCATCATGGGCATGGTCGCCCGCGACTTCGAGGGCAACAAGGCCGCCGCACAGGAGGCTGTTGTCGCTCTGACCAAGAAATACCCCATTTACGAATAATTTCTGCCCCGGCAGAATAAAAAGGAGGAGGCCTTGTTGAAGGTCTCTTCCTTTTTCTCATTCCGTCGGTCCGCCTTTTGCTTATTCTGTAAAAAACGCAAAATATCTTCTTGACAAAAGTAAATAAGCTATGTTACTTTAAAAGCGAAAATCGAATCATGTGATCGGTTGATGGGTTTCGGGAGAGACTGCGGTATGGCCGCGGCGCCGAAGGGGAACGCAAAAGCTCTCAGGCGAAAGGACCGGACTCGGACGACACTCCGAAAAGTGCGGCTTGCCGCACGCCGACGGTGCAACCCGCTCCGCCCGCAGACGTGGACACGGGGAATCTCTCAGGTCATAAAACGGAGGCACAGAACTCGTAAGGGGTTTTGTGCCTCTTTTTTATTTCTTCATTTTGATCGTCTGCATAGAATGGTTTCAAAACGGTAATAGGAGGAAACGCTGCAATGGAAAAGAAAACACCGCTGTATCAAACGCATGTGGATATGGGGGGCAAGATCGTCGAGTTTGGCGGATTTCTGATGCCCGTCCAATATCCCACCGGTGTGCTTGCCGAGCACATGGCTGTGCGCCAGAAGGCTGGCCTTTTTGACGTCTCGCATATGGGTGAGCTGCGGCTGAGCGGCCCCGATGCAGTCGCAAATGTTCAGAAGCTCATCACCGCCGACATTTCCGCCATGCAGGACGGCGACATCAAGTACGCCATGTTCTGCAACGATAACGGCGGCATCATCGACGACTTCATCGTCTACCGCTGCGCCGCCGATAACTACTGGCTGGTCGTCAACGCCGGCAACCGCGACAAGGACGCTGCGTGGGTCGAAAGCCATCTTTTCGGCGATGTCGACTACCGTGACGAGGGAAACGACTGGGGTCAGCTGGCACTTCAGGGGCCGAAGTCCGGTGAGATCCTCAAGAAGCTCTGTGAGGAAAAATACATTCCCGCGAAATACTACACCTTCACTGACAACGTCCCTCTGAACCTCGGCAGCCGCACCATCCACGCACTCGTCTCCCAGACCGGCTACACCGGCGAATACGGCTTTGAGATCTACTGCAAAGCGGAGGATACCGTCGACCTCTGGAATGCTCTGCTGAAGGCGGGCGAGGAGTTCGGCCTGATCCCCTGCGGCCTCGGCGCACGCGATACACTGCGTCTGGAGGCCTCCATGCCGCTCTACGGCCATGAGATGAACGACGAGATCACGCCGAAGATGGCAGGGCTTCCCTGCAAACTCACCGGCAAGGATTTCATCGGCCGCGATGCGCTTGTCGCGCTCGGCGCGCCGAAGTGCAAACGCATCGGCATGAGGGTCGTCGGCCGCGGCATTGTGCGTGAGCACTGCGACCTTTACACGATGGAGGGCAAAAAAATAGGCTGGACTTCCTCCGGCATATTCGCTCCCTTTATTG
>CAKTOJ010000109.1 GCA_934589665.1 uncultured Oscillospiraceae bacterium
TTATCGGTGATGAGGATGTAGGCATCGTCCACGACGGCCTCCATCTTCTCGGTATCGGTGACCATGTAGGGGGTGATGTAGCCACGGTCGAACATCATGCCCTCGACGACCTCGGAATAGGTCTCGGCGGTCTTGGACTCCTCGATGGTGATGACGCCGTCGGCGGAAACCTTCTCCATGGCCTCGGCGATCAGCTTGCCGATGAACTCGTCGCCGCTGGAGACAGTGCCGACACGGGCGATATCAGCGGTACCGTTGACCTTCTGGCTGTTGGCCTTGATGGCCTCGACCGCGGTCTCGACAGCCTTGGCCATGCCCTTCTTCATCACGATGGGGTTTGCGCCTGCGGCGAGGTTCTTCAGACCCTCGCGGATCATGGCCTGCGCGAGCAGCGTGGCGGTGGTGGTGCCGTCGCCCGCGACGTCATTGGTCTTGGTGGAGACCTCACGCACGAGCTGCGCGCCCATGTTTTCAAACGGATCGGGCAGCTCGATCTCCTTGGCGATGGTCACGCCGTCATTGGTGATGAGCGGAGCGCCGAACTTCTTGTCGAGCACGACATTGCGGCCCTTGGGGCCGAGGGTGACCTTAACGGTATCTGCGAGGGTATTGACGCCGACTTCAAGTGCCTTGCGGGCCTCTTCGCCGGATTTGATAAGCTTAGACATAATCAGTTACCTCCTGTTATTACTCTACGATGGCAAGGATATCGCTCTGACGCACGACGGTGTATTCCTCGTCGTCGATCTTGACCTCGGTGCCGGAATACTTGCTGGTGATGACCTTATCGCCGGGCTTGACGGTCATGACCACATCGTGACCATCGACCATGCCGCCGGGGCCGACAGAGATGACTTCAGCGACAGAGGGCTTCTCCTTGGCGCTGGCGGTCAGGATGATGCCGCCCTTGGTGGTTTCTTCGGCCTCGACCATCTTGAGGATGACGCGGTCGGCAAGCGGTGTGAGTTTCATGGGAATTGCCTCCTTCTATATTTTCATAATTTGAAAAACAAATTCACCGTTGATTAGCACTCAAATCGAATGAGTGCTAATCAACGGTGCTATCATAGCGCAAGGACGCAATATTTGCAAGGGGGTTTTTAGGAAAAATCAGGTCGAATCACAAAAATTCACATTTCGTTCATAAGGCACTGCGAGCGGGATCCTTGTGCTTGGGAGCGGCGGTGGCGTTGGGATCGCAGCCGTCGGGGCCGAAGAAGTTAAGCTTGCGGTCTGCAAGACGAAGCGTCACGTCGTGCGCGTGCGAACACTCGCCGTCCAGACAGGTGACGATATCGCGGTTGTCCGAGTGGATGCGGATGACCTTTGCTGTCGAAAGGTGCACAAGCTCTTCCGGAAGCTTTTCATGCCGTCCGGCGGAATAGGCGGGAAAAAACTGTGCGATGCGCAGCTTGCTGAGTCTGCGCACCAGAACGGTGTTGAGTACGCCATCGTTCATCCGCGCCTCGGGAACCGGCGTGGAGCCGCCGCCGTAGTAGCGGCCGTTGCAGACGGAGATGAGCGCAAATTCGTCCTCGATGCGCTCATCGTCGAGCCAAACGGTCAGGTGCTGTGTGATGGAGGTAAAGAGGCAGTTGGCCGCTACGCTGGCAAGGTAGCTGCCGCGTCCGCTCAAAAGCGGGTTCGAACCGAAGCGGTGCACGCTTTCGGCAATGCGTGCGTCAATGCCGGAGCAGGCGATCGTCAGGCAGCAGCGTCCATTGCAGTCAATGAGGTCGAGCGGCTGAACCTCTCCATCCCAAAGCTGTTCTGCGTCAAGAAACTTTTCATAGTCTGCGCCGAAGTTTTTCAGAAAGTCGTTGCCTGTGCCGGTGGGGATGCAGGTCATGGCAGCGTTGGCATATCCCGCAATGCCGTTGGCGACCGCATTAACCGTGCCGTCGCCGCCGCAGGCGTAGAGACGCACCGCTTTGCCACTTTCGGCGAGGCTGCGCGCAAGCGCTTCGGCGTGCCCGGCGGAGATGGTGAGCATGCACTGAACATCAAGGCCGTGCCGTGCGCGCAGGGCATCAGCCATCGCATAGACACGCTGGCGGCTGTCGGATTTTCCGGCGGAGGGATTGATGATGAAAATATGCTTCACGGCAAAGACCTCCTTATTAGAAGATTACGGCACAAGGGAATGCGGCATGCTCTCAGAGCCGCTTTCCGTACATGAACAGGTCACACTTGAGCATGCCGTTGTAGAGCTTGCGCTTTTTGTCGGCAGGGCGGCCGAAGCAGCGCTCGAACTCCGTGTGCGACGAGAGCACATAAATGCGCCACGTTTCCGGCAGCTTGTCCACGGCTTTGCCGAAGGCGCGGTAAAGCTCCTCTGCCTCCTTCTGCTCGAGCAGGCGTTCGCCGTAGGGCGGATTCGTCACCACGCGGCCGTACAGCCCGCCCCAGTGGAAGCGCGTCGCGTCATCCACCTCAAAGCGGACGGTGTCGTCCACCTCGGCAAGCTCCGCGTTGTGCCACGCGATCTCGATGGCATGGGGGTCGATATCGCTGCCCCAGATCTCATAGGTCTTGTCATGGAACTCATTGTCCATCGCCTCGTCCGCCGCGTCGAGCCAGATCCTTTTGTCGACCATCGCCCAGTGCTGCGCGGCGAAGCTGCGGTTGAGCCCCGGTGCGCGGTTCTTGGCGATGAGCGCGGCCTCAATGGCAATGGTGCCGCTGCCGCAGAACGGATCGCAGAACGGATCGCGGCCATTATAATGAGACAACCTTACCATTGCGGCGGCCAGCGTCTCCTTGAGCGGAGCCGCCACGCCGACGGCGCGGTAGCCGCGCTTATACAGCCCCTCACCGCTCGCGTCAAGGCAGAGCATCACTTCATCCTTCATAATGGAAAAACGGATCTGATAGCGCCTGCCGCTCTCCGGCAGGGTTTGCAGACCGTAGGCCGCGCCGAGCCGTTCGACGACTGCCTTTTTCACGATCGACTGGCATGCGGGCACGGAGTGGAGCGTGGAGTTGATGGAATAGCCCGTCACGGGGAATTCGCCCTCGCGGGGAATCCAGTCCTCCCAGTGCACGGCGCGGGTGCCCTGAAAGAGCGTTTCAAAATCCACCGCACGGAAGCTTGCCAGCACGAGCAGTACACGTGCGCCGCAGCGCAGATTGATGTTCAGGCGCGCGAGGTCGCGCTCCTCCCCGCGGCAGAGCACGCGGCCGTTTTCCACACGGACATCGGCAAGGCCGAGCTTTTTTACTTCGTCGCCCACAAGGCTCTCCAGCCCCAGCAGGCAGGGAATGGCAAATTGCAGCATAATGTTTTGTCGCTTTCTATTTTGTTCGACCTTAGTATAGCCGACGGCGCGGAAAAACGCAAGCAAGAGAAAAAAGCGATAGCAATTCCATTTACGGTATGGTATACTGTGGAAAAGCCTCGCGGAGAGGCGATGTAACATTAAAGTTGCGCGGAAATCGCGGGAAAAAGCAAAATGCAAGTTCAATTTGGTGGAAAAACCACGGCATATTTCGTACAATAGCACCACAGAGAGAAACGGAGGAAACGAAATGGCCTTTGGCGAAAAACTGCAGGAGGTCCGAAAACGGAGCGGCATGACGCAGGAGATCTTTGCTGAACAGCTGCACGTTTCGCGGCAGGCCGTATCGCGCTGGGAGTCGGGACGCGGCTACCCGGAGATGGAAAAAATCCTGTACATCTGCCACCGCTATCATGTGACGCTTGATGAGCTGTTTGCCGACGAGCTTCCGCCTATGGAGGTGGAGGAGGAACCAGAGGTCGGACAGCCAATTCCGGGCAAGCCGCTCAAGCGCTCGTTCATGGATTTCCTCAGCAACCTCTCTCCGTATGATAAGCTCATCGGCGGGACGCTGACCTTTATTGTGGTGCTTTCGCTGATGGCGCTGGCGCACAGTATGAAAGGAGGCTCGGAGGGAAACATGACATTTGTATGGATCGCCGCGATCGTCGTCTTCGGCATTGCCGAGGCGGCTACGGCGGGGCTGGTATCGATCTGGTTCGTTGCCGGCGCTGTGGCGGCGCTGCTGGCTGTTCAGTTCGGCGCGGTGCTGTGGCTTCAGATCGTGATCTTCCTTGCGGTATCCATTGCGGCGCTGGTCGCAACGAGGCCGCTGGCGCACAAAATGCTGGATAAAACCATTGTCCCCACAAACGCTGACCGCGTTTTACATCATAAGGCAAAGGTCGTCGAGGAAATCGACAACGAAAACGCCCGCGGCGCCGTCTACATCGACGGCAAAACGTGGACGGCGCGCAGTGAGGACGGCGGTATGATCCCGTGGGGAAGCATGGTCACCGTCGTGAAAATGGAGGGCGTGAAGCTCTTCGTCAGAGAAGAAAGGGAGGAACCGTAATATGCCTATTGCAACGCTTTTCAACTACATTGGCGTCATCGTGCTCGTCGCGCTCGTGCTCATTCTGATTGTGAGCAACATCCACGTCGTGCAGCAGTCCCGCGCCTACGTCGTCGAGCGCCTCGGCGCGTACAGCGCGACGTGGAACGTCGGCCTTCACCTCAAGATCCCGTTTATTGAGCGTGTAGTGAAAAAGGTCAGCCTCAAGGAGCAGGTTGCCGACTTTGATCCCCAGCCCGTTATCACCAAGGATAACGTCACCATGCAGATCGACACGGTCATCTATTTTCAGATCACCGATCCCAAGCTCTACACCTACGGCGTGGAGCACCCGATGAACGCCATCGAGAACCTGACCGCCACAACGCTGCGTAATATCATCGGTGAGATGG
>CAKTOJ010000110.1 GCA_934589665.1 uncultured Oscillospiraceae bacterium
AATTTACAAGGTACACGCTCCAACCGCGGAACAGTTGATAGATTACCACATCCCTTCGCGTTTGTCAACACCTTTTTCCAATTTTTTTGAAATTTTCTCAAAAAAGATTTTAGGAGACAAATGAGTGCCTTCGTGCTATACTATTATATACCTTTTTTCCGCTTTGATACGACCGCACAGCGAGGAGATCTCATCATGCAAATCCGTTCTCTTAACGCCACCTTCGGCAGGCTTGAACGCCGCACACTGGAGCTTTCCCCCGGACTTAATATTATAGAAGCGCCAAATGAAGCGGGCAAGTCCACGCTGACCGCCTTTCTCCGCGTCATGCTCTACGGCCTGCCGACACGTGAACGCGGGGCCGCCGCAGATAAGAACCTTTACGCGCCGTGGAGCGGCAGCGCTATGCAGGGCCGGCTGGAGCTGGCGCTGGAGGACGGGACGCTTCTCACGCTCACGCGCGACACAGCCCGCGCCAACGCTCCCATGGGCCGCTTTTCCGCCGTATACACCGGCACTGGCGAGCCAGCCGCGTCGCTGACTGCCGCTGACTGCGGCGAAACACTCACGGGCGTACCGCGCGAGGTGTACGAGCGCAGCGCTTTCATTCGCCAAAGCGGGCTCGCCGTCGATTCCAGTGCAGAGCTGGACCGCCGCATCGCAGCGCTCATCACAACGGGTGAGGAGGGCGTATCCTATACGGAAGCCGAGGCTGTGCTGCGCCGCCAGCTTAACGCGCGGCGGCACAACAAAACCGGCCGCATCCCCGTGCTGGATGCGGAGATTGACGCTGCGGAGCGTGCGCTCTCCGAGCTTCGTTCCCTTGCCGTCCAGCAGCAGAACGCAGAGGCGGTTCTTGCGGAGCGAAGCGCCGAGGCCGAGGCACTGCGCGAAACGCTGGCCCGTCACGACCGCGCGGACGAGCAGGATCGCTTTCAGGCCGCGGCAGAGGCCAAAGAACTTTGGCAGAAAGCGGACGCAGAGGCAGAGCAGTTTTACCGTCTGCTGCGTGAGAGCAAAACGTCCGGGCGGGAAGCGCTCAGTCAAAGCCGGGCCAGACTCGATGCGCTCGGGCCGCTCAAGGAGGCGGCGGATGCCGCTGCCACGCGCCGCGGAGATGCCGAGGACGCGCTCAGCACATTTGACACCGCGCCGACCCCACATTCTCATTCTCTTCTTCCTTATAGTATTTTGAGCGCACTGGTATTCCTTGCCTGTACCTTTATTTCCACCCTTCCGGATGCCGCAGCACTTGCCGGGCAGCTCGCTTCCTTTGCATCACTTATTGCCCTGTTCCTTCTGGACAAACGCCGCCGAAAAGGCATCCATTCGCGCGAGGATGAACGCGGTGTGCTCGAGCAGTCGCTGCGTGAGGCGCGAGCCGACGCCGACGCGCGGCAAAGGCTCTACATAGCTGCGGAGCAGGAGCTGCTTGCCGCCCTTCCTGTCAGCGATCTGACACACGCCGCGGCCTATATCAGTGAAAATCTCTCCCGCTGGGACCGGCTCGATGCGCTCACGCGTGAGGCACAGGCCGCACAGGTCCGTTACGAAACGCTCTCCAGCCAGCTTGGCGTTCTTCAAGCGCCAGATAAGCCGGTCGAACGTCCCGCCCAGAGCCGCGAGGCGCTCAGGCAGCGTCTGGCCGCATGCGAGGCGGAGCGGCACGAAGCACAGCGGCAGCTTGATTACGCTGCCGGACACAGCCGCGCCATCGGCGACCCCGCGGAGCTGGAGGCGCTCGCCGCCGAAAAGCGTCGGGAACGCGATACGCTGCAGGATGAATACAACGCCATCGCACTCGCCATGGACGCACTTGGCCGGGCTAACACCTCACTGCAAAACCGCTTTTCCCCTGCGCTCGGTAAACGCGCCGCAGAACTCTTCGGCCGCCTGACCGGCGGACGCTATCAGGCCGTCCTGCTCGACCGCAGCTTCCACGCCGCCGCCGAGGAGACCGGCACGCCCGTCGCACGCGATGTTCTCTCGCTCAGCCAGGGCGCCGCCGACCAGCTCTATCTCGCCGTACGTCTGGCGATCTGTGAGCTGGTGCTCCCTGTGGAAAAGTCCGTTCCGCTCGTGCTTGACGACGCGCTTACCAACTTCGACGACGAACGCTGCGCTGCCGCACTCGACCTCCTGTTGGAGTTCAGCCGCACGCGTCAGATCCTGCTCCTCACCTGTCAGCACCGCGAGGTGCAGTATCTCTCCGGACGGGACGGTGTTCACGTCCTCACGCTGTAAATCCGTACACCGTACATATTTATATTCTTAGGAGAAAAACTGCTCATGTCTACACTGACCGCTCTGCCCCTTCCGCAGTCGTTTGAAGACGTCTGCGCCATCTTTCTGCTCTTTATCGCCTACAGCACACTCGGCTGGTGCTGCGAAATGGTCTACTGTTCTGTTCCCAAAGGCCATATCTGCGAAAAGCGCGGATTCCTCAACGGCTTTCTCTGCCCCATCTACGGCCACGGCGCGCTGCTGGTGCTCTATGCGCTCCATGGCGGCTTCCGCAACCCGCTGCTGACCTTTCTTTTCGGTGCCCTGCTCACCAGCGTGCTGGAATACTTTACGAGCTGGGTGATGGAAAAGCTCTTCCATATGCGCTGGTGGGATTATTCGCACTATAAGTTCCAGATCAACGGCCGCGTGTGCCTGCTCAACTCCACCTGCTTCGGCATCGCCTGTGTTGTGCTCTGCCACATTGTCCACCCCTGGCTGTGGGCGCACATTCTCGCCCTTGGGGACATTGTGATCGTCCCGCTCGCCTCGTTCATCTGCGGCATCTATCTCACCGATACCGTGCTTTCCATCCGCAGCGCCATTCAGCTCAGCTCTCAGATGGGCAAGCTGCGCGAGCTGCAAAGCGAGATCAAGGACTTTGTCGCCGAAAAGCGCGAGGAGAGCCTCGAACGCCGCGCCGAGCGCCGCGAGGAGGCGCGCGAGCGCGCCCGCGCCCTGCGCTACAGCACGGATATTTTCGAGCGCCGTCTGCTCCACTCGCACCCGCAGATCCGCAAGGCGCGTGAGGAGCTGCTCTCCGCGATCCGCTCCCGCCTGAATGAGTCCGACAGTCTGCACGAGAGCGGCAGTACAAAATCCTGACGAACCGCACCGGAACGGCGCGCGGTTGACTTTGCGCGCCGTTCGGTATACACTAAGCACCAAACCAACCGCAAAGGAGCGTATCATCTATGAGTGAATGTACCCATAACTGCTCGACCTGCGGCGAGAGCTGCGGGGAGCGCACCAGCCCCCAATCCTTTTTGAAAAAGCCCCATGCCGACTCGCACATCGGCAAGGTATTCGGCGTTGTGTCCGGCAAGGGCGGCGTCGGCAAGTCGATGGTCACCAGTCAGCTTGCCGTCAGCCTGCGCCGCAAGGGCTACCGCGTCGGCATTCTGGACGCGGATATCACCGGTCCCTCCATCCCCAAGACCTTCGGCATCCATGATAAGGCCGTCGGCACGGAGAACGCGCTTCTGCCCTGCGTCAGCTCAACCGGTATTCAGGTCATGTCCGTAAACCTTCTGCTTGACGACGAAACCGATCCCGTCATCTGGCGCGGCCCCGTGATTGGCGGCGTCGTCACGCAGTTCTGGACAGATGTGCTTTGGGACGTGGATTATCTGCTCATCGACATGCCGCCGGGCACCGGCGACGTAACGCTGAGCGTGTTCCAGTCCATTCCGCTCTCCGGCATCGTGGTCGTTGCCTCCCCGCAGGAGTTGGTGAGCATGGTAGTCGAAAAGGCGGTAAAGATGGCCGAGAAGATGGCCGTTCCCATCGTCGGGCTCGTTGAGAACATGAGCTACCTCGCCTGTCCCGACTGCGGGAAAAAGATCTACCTCTTCGGCGAGGGCAAGTGTGCTGCCGCCGCAAAGAAGCACGATATCCCGCTGCTCGCGCAGATGCCCATTGACCCGCAGCTCGCCGCGCTGGTGGACGAAGGCCGCATCGAGGACTTCAAGGGCGACTGGCTCGCCGATGTGGTCACGGCACTGGAAGCCCGCTGACCGGGCACAAATATAACGGCAGAGAGCCTTTCCGAAACGGAAAGGCTCTCTTTTCTTTTTCATGTCTTATCTCCCGCCGTACAACCGCAGGAAGTTTGCGTCAAGATCGCTCAGGATGTTCTCGACGGCCTGTTCGGTTCTGCGGCCATCCATCGGGTACGCAATATCGGCGCACACAATGGGATCAGTGGAGAAGATGAGCGTGACGTTTCCATGCAGCAGATTGGTCACGTCCTCGCAGAATCGCTCAAAATCCTCCTGTGGGAGCGCCGCATCGGCAGAGGGCGATCCGTCTGGCTGATCGTCGGTGGGGAAGAATATGTGGCCGGTCTGGATCTTTTGACTCGTGGGATCGGAGAACGAGAGCAGATCATAGCTGTAATTGCCCGTGCCCGCACCCACGAAAGGCAGATAGCGCAGGAGGTCCGCGCCCCAGATGCCGCCCCTGTCCTCGCCGTAGACGAGGAAGAGCGTGTTCCAGCCGCCGTGATAGGAGTTGAATTCCTCGGCAAAGAGCACCGTACCGTCGTATTTTTTCACATTCAACGTGTAGAAACGCATTGCAAATTCATCCGGCTCCGAGGTCGTGAGGACAAGGATCTCGTCCTCGCCGTCACGGTCGAGATCGGCGTAGGTGAGCGGCTTTTCATTGGCTGTGTAGACCTCGGTGAAGCTCTTTACCCCGTCCG
>CAKTOJ010000111.1 GCA_934589665.1 uncultured Oscillospiraceae bacterium
TGCCGATGGCGAGCATCACGTCACCGCTCTTGAGCAGCTCGGCGAGCTGGTCAAAGCTCTCGATGCCCTTGGGGTTGTCCTCGGGAACGGCGAGCGTGACCTTGTTTTCAAGCAGGTCGATGCGGCTGTCGGTCACGATGAGATCCAGGCCGTCGGGGTTCTTGTCCTTATCCTCGATGAGGCTGCCGTCCATGGCGTTCATCTGCTTGGGCGCGGCGGAAATGAACAGGTCGCAGTCCGCGCCCTCGCTGATCTGGGTGAGGAGCTTGCCGGAGGAATCGAAGTTATAGCTGATGGTGACCTCGGGCGCAACGGACTTGTACAGCTCGGCAATCTCGGTCATGGTCTCCTTCATGGAGGCCGCGGCAAAGACGATCAGCTCGACCGACTGAGCTTCCTCCGTCTGCTGGTCGTCGGGCGTTTCGGACGCATCGTCCTTCTTCTGGCCGCAGGCGGTCAGCGCAAGCACGAGGGAGAGCGCAAGGAGCAGGGATAAAAGCTTTTTCATGTCGGTTTCTTCCTTTCAAAATATTGCTTTATCGTTATCTTTTTGCAAAGATAATGAACCGGTAGGATTTCGCGCCCGCAGGCGCGAAAAATTTTATTTCCCGAACGGACAGATCGGGTAATGGCACGGCTTGCAGCCAAGGCACAGCCCACCCTCGCCGAGGGCGACGACGTCGCGCCTTGTGACCTCCACGCCCGCGGCGATGCGCGGGAGGATCAGGTCGAAGATCGTCGCACCCGCGTACATCACGCAGCCGGGCAGGCCCATGACGGGCATGCCGTCTTCAAAATACCCGAGCAGAAACATCGCGCCGGGCAGCACAGGCGCGCCATAGGTCACGATGCGTGCGCCGCTTGCGCGGATGCCGCCGGGAGTGTTGTCATCGGGATCGACGCTCATGCCGCCGGTACAGAGGATCATGTCGGGCTTTCGCTCCCGCATGGCAAGCACCGCGTCGCACACATTCTCCACGCCGTCGCCGGACTGCACGGTGGCGATCGTCTCAATGCCGTAGGCCTTGAGCTTATCGATCACGACCGGCGTGAACGTGTCCTGAATGATGCCCTTTTTCACCTCATTGCCGGTGGTGACGATACAGGCGGTCTTTTTGACGTAGGGCAGCAGCTCGAGCAGCGGCTCGCCGCCCGCGGCTTCCTCCGCCGCGCGGAGCTTTTCGTCCTCGATGACAAGCGGGATGACGCGCATGCCCGCAAGCTTGTCGCCTCTGCGCACGGGCGTGTTGCTCTTGCGCGTGGCAATCATCACGTCCTCCTGCGCGTTGACGGCAAGCAGGCGCTCGCTCTTCACGCGGAACAGCCCGTCGCACGCCGCCTTGAGCTCGATCTTGCCCTCCTTGACCTCGCTGCGCGTCATGTACTCATTCGCGCACAGCGCGAGCAGGCGCTCCGCCGCGTCGTTTTCATGCACCATGCCGGGCGTCATTTCATAGATGTAGAGGTTTTCCTTACCCATGCTCAGGAGCACGGGAATGTCCTCCTCCGTCACAATGTGGCCCTTGCGGAAGCGCGCGTCCTTGTATTCATCCTTGATGATCTGCGTCAGGTCATGGCAGAGCACATGACCCACTGCGTCCTGTGTTTTGATGAGCTTCATTTCAGCACCTCGATCTCGTCTCCGGCCTGCACACGGCCTTCCCGTATCACAATGGCAAAGATGCCCTCGGTCGGCATGACACATTTTCCCGTCGCCTTTTTGATCGCGCAGTCGTTGTGGCACTCCTTGCCGATCTGCGTGACCTCCAGCTCCGTCTCACCGACGCGCAGGCGCGTGCCGATCGGCAGATGCTTGAGGTCAATGCCGCGCGTATTGATGTTCTCGGCGAAAATGCCCGTGTCCAGCTCGATGGGGCATGCCGCGCGCATGGTGTCCACGCTCTCCTCGGCCAACAGGCTCACCTGCCGGTGCCAGTCACCCGCATGGGCGTCGCCCACGATGCCGTGATGACATTTGAGGTCGATATAAGGCACGGTGTGCTTGCGCACGCCCTTTTTCTCGCTGATGTTGACTGCTGTAACAACTGCCATCTTTTCACTTCCCCGCTTCATAAACGCCGCTCTTGCCGCCTTCCTTATATAGAAGGCGCACGTCGGTGATAACCATATCCCGCTGCACGGCCTTGCACATATCGTACACCGTCAGCGCCGCGACGCTTGCCGCCGTCAGTGCTTCCATCTCTACGCCCGTCTCGCCGTGACAGCGAACCTCGCTGAAAATATGCAGCACCGTTTCCTCCAGCTCAAAGGAAATATCCACCTTCGTGAGCAGCAGCGGGTGGCACATTGGGATCAGTTCGCTGTTCTTCTTCGCAGCCATGACGCCCGCAACCTGGGCTACCGCAAGGACATCGCCTTTACCGATAGAGCCCTCCTTGATCCGGTCCATCGTGGCCTTTGCCATATGGACCGCCGCCGCCGCACGGGCGACGCGATAGGTCTGCGGCTTCTCGCTCACATCCACCATGCGGGCGCGTCCCTGTTCGTTAAAATGCGTCAGCTCCATCGCTCACCCTCCGATCTCGTTCATCGCGCGGTGCGTCTCCGTCACGCCCTCCGCGTTGAGATGATGCCGCGCGGGCTTGGCCAAAATGCCGCGGCGAATGGCCTGCTCCAGCTCCGCGCCGGAAAGGCCGCGCAGCGCAATCTCCGCATCTGAGTGGAGGCATGGCTTGAGCCGCCCGTCCGCCGTGATGCGGATGCGGCTGCATGCGCCGCAGAACTCGTGGCTCAACGGTGTGATAAGTCCCACCGTCCCTCTGCCGCCCGGCAGGCGGTAGAGCGAAGCCACGCCCTCGTCCCCGATCTTTTCCAGCGCCGGACATTTTTCCAGCACCGTTTGTGCTGGAAGGCGGCCGCCGTAGTCCGCGCAGACGCCCATCGGCATCCGTTCAATGAATCGAACCTGCCAAGGTTTTTCCCTTGTCAGATTCACAAAATCAGCAATTTCGTCCTCATTCACGCCGCCGAGCAGCACGCAGTTGAGCTTCAGGCGCTCAAAGCCCGCCGCCTGCGCCGCCTCGATGCCGCGCAGAACGTCCACAAGAGTCCCAAGCCTCGTGATCGCACGGAAACGCTCCGGTCTGAGCGTATCAAGGCTGATGTTCAGGCGGTCCACCCCTGCAGCCCTGAGCGGCACAGCCAGCTCGGGAAGCAGGCTGCCGTTCGTCGTCAGACACAGCTCCTCCACGCCGTCAAGCTCCCTGAGCATCCGGCAGAAGTCGACAATTCCCCGACGCACCAGCGGCTCGCCGCCGGTCACGCGGAGCTTCCGCACGCCGCACTTCACTGCCGCAGCGGCCATACCGCACAGCTCCTCAAGCGAGCAGACTTCGCTGTGCGTATGCTTTTCCACGCCCTCCGCAGGCATGCAGTACCGGCATCGATAGTTGCAGCGGTCCGTCACACTGATGCGCAGATATGTAATTTCTCTTGCGCAGCTATCCCGCATGACACACCGCCGTAATTCTGAAAAGATAATGATATTGTATCAGGTTCGTCTTCTGCTTTCAAACCAGTTGTCCGATATTGTCGGAAATTAATTTTGTATTGTCGCAATCTTGACATAGCCAGCCCTTTTTCGGTACAATATTTTCAACAGATAAGAGCATGCACACAAGGGAGGGCTTTTCATGCCGGACGGCAATATCATCCTGTCCGTCGCCAAAGCGATGGAGCTTTTGCAGCTTCTCAACTCCGCCGGCGAGCCAATGACGCTCACCGCCATCAGTGCGCAGTCCGGCCTGCCGAAAAGCACGGTTTTCGGCCTTCTGACGACCATGCGCAGCTACGATGTGGTCGCACAGCGGGACGACGGACGGTACACGCTCGGCCTGCGGCTGTTTGAGTATGGCTGCCGCGTGAGCAGTTTCTGGGACATCGCGGCGATCGCACGGCCCTATATGGAGCATCTGGCTGCCGAGGTCAATGCTTCCGCCATGCTCTCGATCCGCGAGAGCGGCCATGTCGTCACACTCGATCAGGTCGAGGGCCGCGGGAATCTGCGCATTGTCTCCAACCTCGGCTCCCCGCTGCCGCTCCACTGCACTTCACAGGGAAAGGTCTTTCTCGCGCACATGGTGCCGGGTGAAGCGTCGAGCCTGCTCACCCGCTCTGCACTCACGCCCTTCACGCCGCACACGATCGCGGATGCCAGAACGCTGCTCGCCGCGCTGCCGCGCATCCGCACGGATGGCTATGCGGTAGAGGACGGCGAGTACAAGATCGGTCTGCGGTCCGTTTCCGCCCCGGTCTACGACCGCAGTGGCGCGCTGCAATACACCGTCGGTGTGATCGGCATGTTCCGCTCCGTCCACAGCGAGGAATTCCGCCGCACAATCGAAGCTGTGACCGCTACCGGACGCATGATCTCCGCCGCGCTCGGATATCAGGAAACGCCAGACCATCCGGTCCGCTGACCAAAAAGAGACCTGCCGTTCAGGCAGGTCTCTTTATTTTCTTTCAATGTCCGCCGCCGTGGAGCATCTTCAAGCCGTGCGAAAGCGTGTCGAGCACCGCCCTCAGATTCTCCCGCGCCGCCTTTTCCGAGCCCGGCAGATTGACGATCAGCGTGCTCCCGCGCGTTCCCGCCGCCGCACGGGAG
>CAKTOJ010000112.1 GCA_934589665.1 uncultured Oscillospiraceae bacterium
ACCAGCGGCCTACAGAGTCGGAGTCTGTCACTCTATCCAACTGAGCTACGGGCGCATATTGGGTTGTGGGTTTCTGCAATAGTCGTCAAATAGTAGTCAACGACCACGCACTTTTTCTCTGCTGTTCCCGCAAACGCAGGTGCGGCAAGGCTTTGCGCCATATCTCAACTGGAGACGCCTGAAATGTCGGAGTCTAACGCTCTATCCAACTGAGCTACGGGCGCATATTTCCTTTAACGCAGGATAGTATAGCAAACTTTCACGAATGTGTAAAGCAAAATTTGGCAGAAAAAGATTGTTAAAAAAGTTGACAACTTTTTCATGCTACTCTACAATAAATATAACATCCGTACCTCGGATCGTTGGAAAGACGTGAACGCCATGAAGAAAGAAAAGATTTCAGACGCCGTGATCCGGCGGCTGCCCCGTTATTACCGCTATCTGGACGAGCTGCACACCAAGGGAATCGTCCGCATCTCCTCCAATTCGCTCGGTGAGCGCATGGGGATCACTGCCTCACAGATCCGTCAGGATCTGAGCTGCTTTGGTGAATTCGGCCAGCAGGGCTACGGCTATAATATTATGGAGCTGCGCGCAGAGATCGGCCACATCCTTGGCGTGGACAACAAGCACCGGCTGATCGTCATTGGCGCCGGCCATCTCGGCCATGCGCTGCTGCAGAACTTTGACTTTGACCAGGGCGGCTTCCTCTTTGACACGGCCTTTGACACCTCCCCCGCCGTGATCGGTACAACGGTCAACGGCATTCTGGTCCGCAGCATGGATGAGCTGGACGACTACTTCGCCGCATACCATCCCTCTGTTGCGGTGCTGACCGTGCCGAAGGCCGTTGCGCAGGAGGTCGCCGACCGTTTGATCGCGCTGGGCGTACAGGGTATCTGGAATTTTACCAATGTTGAGCTGACCGGCAAGGTCTTTTTTGAAAATGTACACTTTGCCGACAGTCTGCTCACCTTGAGCTACCGCATCACCAAGCAGTTCCCCGCAGATAAAGGAGTTCCCCTATGAAAAAAAGAACACTGCTCATCAGTTTCGTACTGGCCGTTTCGCTGCTGGCCTGCTTCGCACTTGCCGCCGGCGGCGATGCAGGCGATCCGTTGATCTCGCTGAGCTTTCTCAACGGCGCCTTCACAAAAACCGCCGAGGAAAAGCTCGACGCTGCTGTCGATCAGGCCGCGCAGGATGCGCTTGGTTCCGCCAAAGCCGAATGGACCTCCGCCGTTGCGCGGGCCGAGGCGTCCGCCGGCTCGGACTACGCCGCCAAATGGACGGAAGCCAGTCTTAAGCAGGGCGATATTCTCTCCGGTACGATGGGTCTGCAGGTGATCCCTTACACACGCGGGATCACCGTCCGTTTCTCCTCCGGTGCTGTTATCGACTTGACGGACGGCAGGGAGCTTGCCAGCGGCGAAGCGCTCACCTCCGGGCACCGCTACCTGACGGCCGAGGACACAACCGCACTGTTCACCGTCTCCGGCAAAACTGCTGTGGTCAGCTACTGCGGCAGCTACCATATTACGCTCTCCGAACAGCCCGACTACAACGCCATGGCCGCCGCGCTCCGTCTGCTCTCGCTCTTCCGCGGCACGGATACAGCCTACGGCGGCGGCAATGATCTCGACCGCGTGCCGACGCGTTCGCAGGCTATCATCATGCTCATCCGCATGCTCGGCGAGGAGGACGCGGCACTCGCATGCACAGCCAAGCATCCCTTTGTTGATGTGCCGGACTGGTGTGCACCTTATGTCTCCTACGCCTACGAAAAGGGCTACAGCAACGGCGTTGGGCGCGACCGCTACGGCCGGGAGCTCTTCGGCTCCGATATGGACGCCTCAGCCATCATGTATACGGAGTTCATGCTGCGTGCACTGGGCTACAGCTCGACCGACGTCTCGGACATTTCTGACGCATTGGAGCGTGCGCAGTCCGTCGGCGTGATAACCGCTGGCGAGGTCTCCTCCCTCAAGAGCACAGACTTTCTGCGCGCCGACGTGGTCTACCTCTCCTATTACGCGCTCTCCGCCCGCATGAGCGATGGGACGGAGCTCAGCCGCCGTCTGAGCGGCGCTGGCGTCTTCTCTGCCACCGATTACCGCACGGCGCAGGCACTGGTCACGACCGGCCGTATTTCCTGACACCCTTTTGCGCGGGCAGCATACTATGGATTGAGACCGCCAACGCGGCGGCTCGATCTTCATGGGAGGTTGCTACTATGTGTAATAACGGTTGTTTTGGCGGCGGCAGTTGCTGCTGGATCATCATTGTCATCCTTCTCCTTCTGTGCTGCTGCGGCGGCTGCGGGGGCGGCTGCGGCAACGGCTGCGGCAATGGCTGTGGCTGCAACAACGGCTGCGGCTGCTGAGAGATACACAAAGAGGGCGTGCATGGGCGCGTCCTCTTTTTTGTATGCCCGCCTTGACAATGGGGCATATTCGCAGTAAGATAAATCCCGCTTTTCAGGAATCATAATAAGAGGACAAGCTATGGATTACTATCTTTTGACCGATCTGGCCGTGAGCATCGGCTATGAGCTGGCCGCATGCGGCGCGGAAACCTTCCGCGTGGAGGAGACGATGCAGCGGGTGCTCCACGCATACGGTGTGGAGTGCCAGGTGTTTGCGATCCCGAACTGCGTCATGGTCAGTCTGGAGGCTGACAACGGAAAACCCCTGATGCTGATGAAGCGCGTCGGCTTCCATGGCACGGATTTAGAGGCCGTGGAGCGCTTCAACGCGCTCAGCCGCCGCATCTGCGCCGAAACGCCGGACGTGCCGGCGGCAAAGCAGTGGCTGGAGGACACCATTGCTTCCTGCCGCAGCTATTCGGTGCCGATCTACTATCTCGGCAATTTTCTGGCTGCCGCGGGCTTTTGTCCTGTTTTCGGCGGCTCACTGCGCGACGGCCTGTTCGCGGGAGTGATGGGGCTTATCATCGGCTTCGTCTCGCGCTGGATGTCGCGGTTTGAGACCAACCCCGTATTCAGCACGATCGCCTCCGCCTTCTGCATGGCCGTGCCCGCCTATCTTGCCGCCGCGTTTCATCTGGTCGACAACGTCAACGCCATCATCATTGGCACATTGATGATCCTTGTGCCCGGCCTGCACATTACAAACTCCATGCGCGACATCATCTACGGCGACACCAATTCCGGCGTGAACCGCATCGTGCAGGTCCTGCTCACCGCGCTGGCCATCGCCATGGGCACAGCTGCGGCGTGGCATGTCACCTCGTCGCTTTATGGCCTGATCACCTCCGCCGCCTCGCAGAGCTATCCCCTCTGGGCGCAGGGACTCATGACCGGCGTGGCCTGCATGGGCTTCGTCGTCCTCTTCAATGTCCACGACTGGGGCTGGGTCCTGTGCGCGCTCGGCGGCAGCATCACATGGATGGCCTATCTTGTCTGCCGCGAGCTGGGACTCGGCGTATATGGGATGAACTTTTTCGCCGCCGTTGTCGCCGCCGTCTACTCCGAAAGCATGGCGCGCTGGCGCAAGTACCCCGTCACCTCATATCTGGTCATCTCCAGCGTACCGCTCTTCCCCGGCGCCGGCATTTACTACACCATGAGCATCGGTCTGAGCGGCGACGTCCCCTCGGCACTTGCAAAGGGTCTTGAGACCGCCGGCGTCGCCGGCTCCCTTGCTGCCGCGATCCTGCTCGTCTCCACCATTGCCCGGCTGCTGACGCAATACCGAATGAAAAAAACGATCCACACATAAAAAAGCGGCCGCTGTGCGGCCGCTTTTCTTTATCCCAGTATTCCCGTGTGCTCGAGCAGTATCTTCAATCCAATGAGGATCAGGATAATGCCGCCGGTGAGCTCCGCGCGGTTTTTGTAGCGCGCGCCGAATAAATTTCCCACCCATACGCCCACCAGCGTGAGCACAAAGGTCGTGCAGCCGATGAGCGTGATCGCCGGCACGATCTGCACCTGCAAAAAGGCGAAGGTCACGCCGACCGCCAGCGCATCAATGCTCGTGGCGACCGCCAGAGTAAACAGCTCGCGGTAGGTGATGTTTCCGCCGTGCGCCGCTTCCTCCTTTTCCTCCTCCCGGCTCTCCTTGACCATATTTACGCCGATAAAGGCAAGCAGGATGAATGCGATCCAGTGATCCCAGCGCTCGATATGCTCGGCAAACTGACTGCCGAGCAGGTAGCCCGTGAGCGGCATGATAGCCTGAAAGCCGCCAAAAAACAGCGCCAGCAGCAGTGAGTCGCGCTTATTGATCTTCTGCATGGCAAGGCCCTTGCACACCGACACGGCAAATGCGTCCATCGAAAGGCCGACCCCGATCAAAAACAGTTCAAAAAATCCCATGACCTATCCTCCACACGGCAAAAAAAAATCGAGTACGTCGCCGCACCCGAAAACAAGACACAGGTACAGCGAAGCCATACTTGAGTCTCGGTGTTTAAGACAAGCCAGACCAAATGGTCAGGATGTTGACTTGCCACGCTTCCGCGCCATCTACTCCCTCAAAGTTTGTACAGTATAACACAGCTCCGCCGGCAAAGTCAAGCCCCGGATCAATACACGGACACGATGGCGGCATAGATGCGGAAAGCACTTCTTT
>CAKTOJ010000113.1 GCA_934589665.1 uncultured Oscillospiraceae bacterium
AGCCAGTCCTGCGCGACCATAGCATTGCCGCCGTGGCCGGGGCCGGAGAGGTAGATCATATCGAGGTCATCACGCTTGATGACGCGGTCGAGGTGCGTATAGATGAAGTTCTGGCCCGGGCAGGTGCCCCAGTGGCCGACGATGGTCTGCTTGAGGTCGCTCTTTTGAAGCGGGCGCTCGAGCAGCGGATTGTCGAGCAGATAAAGCTGGCATGCAGTGAGATAATTCGCGGCGCGCCAGTAGGCGTCGATCTGCCGGAGCTCCTGCGTGCTCAGCGGCGGCTTTTTGGAAAGCCGTGCACCGGATTTGAATACAGCCATGGAAAATCCTCCTTATCATATTGTCAGCGAACGGTGTCCTGCGCGCCGGGAATGAAATGCGAAGGCGGCGGCAGAATAACAGGTGTTGCAGTTTATTGCTATCATAGCACAGTACCGCACGCAAAAAAAGAGAAAAATCATGAACTTTTTTGCGTCAGCTTGCGATTGCCTGTCAAAACTGCTATACTAAATGCAAAGAATGCAAAATAGGAGGAGGCTTAACATGGATAAAATGAAAAACATTGAAAAAAGTCAGGTCCTGACGCTGCGCGAGCAGGTCGCCTGCCAGAGCGGACAGGTCGTCAGCCGCACGCTGGCGCAGAATGACGCGTTGAGCGTAACGCTCTTCGCCTTTGATAAGGGCGAAGAGATCAGCACGCACGAATCCGGCGGCGACGCGATGGTCACCTGTCTGGAGGGTGTGGGCCGCATCACGGTCGACGGCATCGAACACATTCTGCACGAGGGTGAGAGCATCGTCATGCCGGCGCGCCATCCGCACGCAGTCTACGGGCTTGAGCAGTTCAAGATGCTGCTGGTCGTAGTGTTCTGAAAATCAAAAAAGGAAACCGTCCGGAGCTTGTCCGGACGGTTTCCTTTTTTATGTACAAAATGTACGCTTACAGGTGCAGCACACGCTCCTTGATCTCCTGCGTGCGGCCCTGATTCCAGAACTGTGTACCGATGTAGCCGCAGGTGCGTCGGGCAACGTTCATCTTGTCCTGATCGGTGTTGCCGCACTTCGGGCAGCGCCAGATGAGCTTGCCGCCCTCCTCGACGATCTCAATCTCGCCGTCCCAGCCGCAGACCTGACAGTAGTCGGACTTGGTGTTCAGCTCGGCATACATGATGTTGTCGTAGATGAACTTCATCACCTGAAGCACAGCCTCGAGGTTGTTCTGCATATTCGGCACCTCGACATAGCTGATCGCGCCGCCGGGAGAAAGATGCTGAAACTGCGCCTCGAATTTGAGCTTGGTGAACGCGTCAATGTGCTCGGTGACGTGGACATGGTAGCTGTTGGTGATGTAGCCCTTGTCGGTCACGCCCTCGATGATGCCGAAGCGCTTTTGCAGGCACTTGGCAAACTTATAGGTTGTGGACTCGAGCGGCGTGCCGTAGAGCGAGTAATCGATATTCTCCGCCTTCTTCCACTCCGCGCACTTGTCGTTCATCTTCTGCATGATCGACAGCGCGAACGGCGTGGCGGCGGGGTCGGTATGGCTCTTGCCGGTCATGTACTTCACGCACTCGTAAAGGCCCGCATAGCCAAGCGAAATGGTGGAGTAGCCGTCATAGAGCAGTCGGTCAATCGGCTCGCCTTTTTTCAGGCGCGCGCACGCACCGTACTGCCAGAGGATGGGCGCGGCGTCGGAGAGCGTGCCCTTGAGGCGGTCGTGGCGGCAGCGGAGCGCGCGGTGGCAGAGCTCAAGTCGCTCTTCAAAAATGCTCCAGAATTTTTCAATGTTGCCGCCAGAGGAGAGCGCAACGTCGGGCAGGTTGATGGTCACGACGCCCTGATTGAAGCGGCCGTAATACTTGTGCTTGCCCGGCTCATAGTTGCCCGCGTTGGCAATGTTGCCCACGCCCGCATCTGTGAAGCGGTCGGGCGTGAGGAAGCTGCGGCAGCCCATGCAGGGGTACACATCGCCCTTGAGCTCGAGCATCTTCTTTTCGCTGATATAGTCAGGCACCATGCGCCGCGCCGTGCATTTTGCTGCAAGCTTGGTGAGGTAATAGTAGGGCGAATCCTCGTGGATATTGTCCTCCTCAAGCGTATAGATCAGCTTGGGGAACGCAGGCGTGACCCACACACCCTGCTCGTTTTTCACGCCCTCGTAGCGCTGGAGCAGCATCTCCTCAATGATGAGGGCAAGGTCCTTCTTCTCCTGCTCACTGCGGGCCTCATTGAGGTACATGAACACCGTGATGAACGGAGCTTGACCGTTCGTGGTCAGCAGCGTCACGACCTGATACTGAATGGTCTGCACGCCGCGGCGGATCTCTTCGCGCAGACGCTTTTCCGTGATCTCGCTGATCTTCTCCTCGGAAACGCTCACGCCGGCAAGCTCCATTTCCTCCTCAACCGTTTTGCGCAGCTTCTTGCGGGAAACATCCACAAACGGCGCAAGGTGGGTGAGCGAAATGCTCTGTCCGCCATACTGGTTGGAGGCGACCTGCGCAACGATCTGCGTGGCGATGTTGCAGGCGGTGGCAAAGGAGTGCGGCCGCTCGATGAGCGTGCCGGTGATGACGGTGCCATTTTGCAGCATGTCCTCAAGGTTCACGAGGTCGCAGTTGTGCATGTGCTGGGCGTAGTAATCCGTGTCGTGGAAGTGGATGATGCCCTCCTCATGCGCCTTGACGATGTCTTCGGGCAGAAGAATACGGTTCGTCAGATCGCGGCTGACCTCACCGGCCATATAGTCGCGCTGGGTGGAGTTGACGACGGGGTTTTTGTTGCTGTTTTCCTGCTTGGCCTCTTCGTTGTTGCACTCGATGAGAGAAAGGATCTTGTCGTCCGTCGTATTGCTTCTGCGCACAAGCGAGCGCGTATAGCGGTAGGTGATATACCGCTTGGCAACCTCGAACGCGCCGTGCGCCATGATCTGGTGCTCAACAAAGTCCTGAATCTCCTCAACCGTGGGGGCGCGACCGAGCCCCTGACAAGCCAGCTCCACGCTCTCAGCGATACGCTGGATCTGAACGGGCGTCATGCGCGCGTCCTCCGCCACTACATCATTCGCCTTTGTGACGGCGGCAATAATCTTGATGATATCAAATTCGACCTCTGCGCCGTTTCTTTTAATGACCTTCATTCGGCACTTCCCTCTCTACACTAATAATATATACAGTACTACATCTTGTGGTGCTTTCTTGCGAGCAATCACATTATATGCGATGGTGGAGGGAAAAGCAAGCCCTATTTTACGCAGGTCAAAAGCAAGCATGCGCAAAAATCGCAAGATATGGTAGGACTGTGCAAGTTATATCCTCTAAATGTTGTTTGATTCCATGAAAAGGGCAGAAATCCAACCCGTTTTATGAAAAGCGGAAAATAACGGATGCAAATTTTGTATAAACGACCGCTTGACAAATCAGGCGAAAACCCTATAATAATGGTCGACAATTCCAAGGGGCGCTGGCGCAAGCCGGCTGAGATCGGGGCGTATTGCCGCCTCAGTCCCTCGAACCTGATCCGGATAATGCCGGCGTAGGAATGCGAAGGATATTTTTAGAACTATGCCGCATTGCGAACGCCGCAATGCGGCATTTTTTCGGGAAGCCGTTGGGATTGATCTTTAAGGAAAGCTGGAGAAAACCTATGACGCAAACCAAAACCAAAGCCCTCACCGAGGGCGCCCTTATGGTGGCCGCAGCCACCGCGCTGAGCTATGTCAAGCTCCTCGAACTGCCGCAGGGCGGCAGCGTGTGCATCGGCATGCTGCCGATTTTCCTCTACTGCGCCCGCTGGGGCGCAAAGGAAAGCTTTCTCGCCTCCTTTGCCTACGGCCTGCTGCAGCTGATCTTCGACGGTGCGTATGCCTGGGGCCCAACCTCGATGCTGCTCGACTATGTGCTCGCCTTTGGCGTGCTGGGCGTCGCCTGCCTGTTCCGCAATGTCAAGGGCAGCGTGTTCATCGGCACGGTCATCGGCAGCGTGTGCCGCTTCATCGTCCACTTCATCAGCGGCATAACCATCTACCGTATCTATGAGCCCACCGAGGTTTTCAATACAACCTTCACCAACCCCTACCTCTACTCCGCCGTTTACAACGGCAGCTATGTGTTCATTGACATGGTGCTTTGCCTTGTCATCACGGCGCTGCTGATCGTGCCCCTCAAACGCTACTTCGTCCCCCAGGACTGAGCTTGACCTGAAAAAGAAAAGAGAGCGAAAGCAATGCTTTCGCTCTCTTTTTTCACTTGAGCAGTTCGTCCAGTTCGTCGACCAGCTCGCCGAATAGGCGGAGCGCGGCGTTGACCGGTTCCGGCGTGCTCATATCCACGCCCGCAATTTTCAGAAGCGAAATGGGGTCGGTGCTGCTGCCGCCGGAGAGGAAACACTTATAGTCTGCCACGGCGTTCTCCCCCTCGCGCAGAATGCGGTCGGCGAGAGCCACGGCGGCCGAGAAGCCGGTGGCATACTGAAACACATAATAACTATAGTAGAAATGCGGGATACGCGCCCACTCCAGCGCGATCTGCTC
>CAKTOJ010000114.1 GCA_934589665.1 uncultured Oscillospiraceae bacterium
CCGCCGTTGCAGATGACGTGAGCGACCATCTTCTCACCGCTGGGCGCTTCCATGCCCATGATCGCGGCGATCTTGGCGGCGCCCTCCGCACCCGCAGGCGCACAGGCAGTGACGGGAGCCTTGCCGGCAAGGATCGCTTCCGCGCAGCCGGCGCAGCCGGGGTAGCCGCAGCCGCCGCAGTTCGCGCCGGCGAGACACTCCTGAATCTTAGGCAGACGCTCATCGACCTTGACCTCAAACACCTTGGCCGCAACGGACAGGATCAGGCCGAAGACAATGGCAATCACACCCAGAACGAGAACAGCAAAAATAATATTTTCCATACCAAACCCCTCCTTACACGGGCCAGACCTGCAGGCCGGAGAAGCCCATGAACGCAAGGGCGATCAGACCGGCAGTGATCAGCGCGATGGGGAAGCCCTCAAAGCACTTGGGATAGTCGGCGAACTGCACGCGCTCGCGGATGGTGGAGAACAGGTAGATCGCCAGCAGGAAGCCGAGACCGCCGGTAACACCGTAAACCACGGAGGCGATGAAGGTGTAGTCATTCTGCACGTTGAGCAGCACCACACCGAGCACGGCGCAGTTGGTGGTGATCAGGGGCAGATACACGCCCAGTGCGGTATAAAGAGACGGCATGGACTTCTTGAGGAACATTTCGATAAACTGCACGAGGCCGGCGATAACAAGGATGAACGCAACGGTCTGCATGTAGCCGAGATCGAGCGCAACAAGGATCTTGTTCACGCCAAAGCAGACGGCAGAGGCAATGCCCATAACGAACGTGACCGCGAGACCCATGCCGATGGCAGTATCGCTCTTCTTGGAAACGCCGAGGAACGGGCAGATGCCGAGGAACTGCGCGAAGATGAAGTTATTGGTCAGGATCGCGCCGAGGGAAATAGCAAGCAGCGACGTGATACTCATTTATTTGCCCTCCTTTTCGTTCTTTTCAGCGGCCTTCTTCTCGCTCTTGGCGAGCGCCCACTGCATCACGGCGATCAGCGTGCCGAGACACAGGAAGCCGCCGACAGGCAACACCAGCATCAGGGCCGGTGTATAGGATTTCGGCATAATCTGAATGCCCATCAGGGTGCCTGCACCGAGCAGCTCACGCACCGTGCACATGATGACGAGAACCACCGTATAGCCGATGCCCTGGCAGATGCCGTCCACCGCGGAGGCAGCGACAGAGTTCTTGCTGGCAAAGGCCTCGGCGCGGCCGAGCACGATGCAGTTCACGACGATCAGCGGAATGAACACGCCAAGGCTCTTGGCAATGTCCGGGAAGAATGCCTGAAGGCAGAGGTCGACGATGGTGACGAAGCCCGCGATAACGACGATGTAGCAGGCGATACGCACCTCACCGGGGATGATCTTGCGCAGAAGAGAAATAAAGATATTGGAAAGCGTCAGGATGATCATGACGGAGACGCCCATACCGATACCGTTGGAGATGCTGGTGGTGATGGCCATGGTGGAGCACATACCGAGAACCTGCACCAGAACGGGGTTTTGGTAAATAAGACCGTCTTTGAGCTGTTTCTTAAAATTCATTGATCTCGTCCCCCTTTCCTTAACCCATGACTTCCGCGGCAGCCAGAGCGGCATTCGCGCCCTTGGTGATGCCCTTGGTGGTCACGGTCGCGCCGGAAACGGCGTCGATATTCGTCTTGACGACGAGCGAGCCCGCGCCGGACTTGCCGACGAACTGGTCGAGAGCGCCCGTACCGGCAGTGGTGGCCTCGTTGCCGATGACCTTGGTGCCGATGCCGCTCGTCTCAGAAGCATCGACCACGGAGATACCAGTGATGGCACCGTCCGCGTCCACACCGACGATCATTTCAATGTCACCCTGCGAACCGCCGGCGACGATCTTGAACGCATAGCCCGCGTCCTCACCGCCAACGACAACGCGGTAGGCCTCGGTGAGCTTGCCGCTCTGCGCGGAGGCCGCGTCGATAGCCGCCTGCGGGATCTCCTCGATAGGCGGGAACTCGCAGTCCGGAGAACTGACGACCGCCGCAAGGGCCGCCTTGGTATTGGCCTCGTTGATGGCCGCGATCTGATCCTTTGTCAGTGCGTTGGTCGCACCCAGCAGCGCCGCGACGACCAGAGAAATGGCAGTCAGCGTGCCGGCAACCTTAAGAATGAATTTTCCTTCGATTTTCATTATTTTGCCGCCTCCTTCTTGGCCTTTTTGTCAACGCCGAAGCGGGTGGGCTTGGTGTACTTGTCGATGATCCAGGTGCAGCAGTTCATCACCAGAATGGAGTAGCACACGCCCTCGGGATAGGAGCCGAAGTAGCGGATGAACACCGTGATGAGGCCGCAGCCGAGGCCAAAGATCAGCTGGCCCTTCTTCGTGACGGGAGAGGTCACGTAGTCGGTCGCCATAAAGAACGCGCCGAGGAACAATCCGCCGCCGAGCACATTGTAGAGCATGAAGGTCATGGGGTCATTGCCGCGCGGGAAGAGGAAGGTGATCACAGCCACGGTGCCGATATAGGCCGCGGGGATCTGCCAGGAGATGACCTTGCGCACGATAAGATAGATGCCGCCGATGAGCAGCATCAGCGCGGAGACCTCACCGGCAGAGCCGCTGATGAAGCCGATGAACATATCCTTGATGGAATAAGCAGCGGTCAGCACGCCCATATCGCCGGTTTTGAGCAGTGCCATCGGGGTCGCGCCGGTCGCGGCGTCAACCTCGCTCCAGCTGGTCATCGCGGAAGCGTAGCACGCAACGAGCGCAGCACGCGCGGCGAGCGCGGGGTTGAGGAAGTTCTTGCCAAGGCCGCCGTAGAGCTGCTTGACAACAAAGATCGCAAAGAAGTTGCCGACGACGAGCATCCACGCGGGAAGCGCCGGCGGGCAGACCATGCTCAACAGCAGACCGGTGACGACGGCGGACAGGTCGCCGATCATCTGAGGCTTGTGCAGAAGCTTGCGGTAGAGCCACTCAAAAAATACGGCGGAGGCCACCGACACAACAGCATCAAGCAGCACGTGCAGGCCGAAGCGCCACACGCCGAAGAGGAACGCGGGCATCAGCGCGATGACCACATCGAGCATCAGGCTGCGCGTATCCTCGCCGCTGCGGATGTGGGGGTTGGAGGAAGCTCTGAGCTTCAGGTTCTTATAATCCGTCATTTTCTCTTACGCCTCCTTCTTCGCAGCCTCGGCAGCCTTGGCGGCCTCGGCGGCGGCTTTTCTCTTGGCGGCAGCGTCCTTGACCTTCTGCTTGCCGGTCTTGAAGGTCTGCGTCAGGTGCAGACGGCCCGGGCAGATGTAGGCGCAGGCGCCGCATTCCATGCAGTCCATGATGTTGGCGGCCTCCAGCTCCTCGATCATGCCCTTCTGCTCATACATATACATATAGAGGGGCTCGAGATGCACGGGGCAGGCCTCCACGCAGCGGCCGCAGCGGATGCAGGTGGGGTTCTCAACGGTCTTGTCCTCGTCGGCGGCGAAGGCGAGCATCGCGCCGGTGCCCTTGGCGACGGGAATATCGCAGGTGTACTGCGCCATACCCATCATCGGGCCGCCCGCGATGATCTTGAAGGTCTCGTCCTTCAGACCGCCGCAGTAATCAAACAGGCAGGAAACGGGGGTGCCGATGGGGCACTCGACGTTCTTCGGCTCGATCACGCCGGAGCCGGACACGGTGACGACCTTGCTCACAACGGGCATACCGGTCGTGATGGCGCGGAAGATGGCGATGGTCGTGTTGATGTTGAACACGGCGCAGCCGATCGCGCTGGGCAGGCCGCCGGGAGGCACCTGACGACCGGTGATGGCCTGACAGAGCTGCTTCTCACCGCCCTGCGGGTAACGGCAGTGCAGAGGCTCGACGATGACCGGAGCCTTGGTCTCCGCAATGGTCTTGTTGAGCGCGTCGATACCGTCGCGCTTGTTGTCTTCAACGCCGATGATGGCCTTATCCACACCGAACATCTTGACAAGATAGCTTGCGCCGCCGATGATCTCCTCGGTGCGCTCAAGCATCGCGCGATGGTCGCCGGTGATATACGGCTCGCACTCGGCGCCGTTGATAATGACCGTCTTGACCTGACCGATACCGCCGGAGATCTTGACGTGGGTGGGGAAGGTTGCGCCGCCCATGCCGACAATACCGGCGTTCTTGATGATCTCGATCATCTCTTCCGTGGTCAGGGCGTTCGGGTCGGCCGGAGCCTTGACTTCTTCGCTCACCGTGTTCTGATAGTCGTTCTCGATCACAACGGAGGTCATGTTGCCGCCCATGGAAAACGGGCGCGGCTCCACGGCCACCACCTTGCCGGAAACGCTGGCATGGATCGGAGCACCAAGGCCCTTGAACTCACCGATCTTCTGTCCGACCTTCACATAGTCGCCGACAGACACGAGGGGAGTACAGGGTGCGCCGAAGTGCATCGACATGGGAATGACCACCTGAGCAGGCGGGGGAGAGAGCTGCTCGATGGCTTTCCCGCATGTTGCGGCCTTCATGTCATTGGGATGAACGCCGCCAAAGA
>CAKTOJ010000115.1 GCA_934589665.1 uncultured Oscillospiraceae bacterium
TCACTATACTATCGAATATCGATATTGTCAAGCAGAAAATATTAACCGCCTTGGCGCCCGACTCCCCTGCAAGGTATGCTGATGGCTTCAATCAGAAAAAGACCCGGAAAGCCTGAAAGACTTTCCGGGTCTTCGATCATATGGCAGGCGGCTCATTTCCGCTTCGGACCGTGCGGGAACCGCTTCTTCGCGCGCTGCTCCTGCTCACTCCAGCTCCACCGTTGCAGGCGGCTTGCTGGTCACGTCGTAGAAGATGCGGTTGACGCCCTTAACCTCGCCGACAATGCGGCGTGAAACGGTGTCAAGCAGCTCCCACGGAAGGCGGGAGAAGTCCGCCGTCATAAAGTCCTGTGTTTCCACCGCGCGCAGTGCGACGGCATAATCGTAGGTGCGCTCGTCACCCATCACACCGACAGAGCGCAGGTTGGTGAGTGCCGCAAAATACTGGTTGATGCTGCGTTCCAGCCCCGCCTTTGCGACCTCCTCGCGGAAGATCGCATCTGCCTCACGGACAATGTGCAGCTTTTCCTCGGTAATTTCGCCGATCACGCGAATGGCAAGGCCGGGGCCGGGGAAGGGCTGGCGCCAGACGAGGCTCTCCGGCAGACCCAGCTCGATGCCAAGCTGACGCACCTCATCCTTAAAGAGGCGGCGCAGCGGCTCAATGATCTCCTTGAAGTCCACGTGGTCGGGAAGTCCGCCGACATTATGATGGCTCTTGATGACGACGCTCTCACCGCCGACGCCGGACTCCACCACATCAGGATAAATGGTGCCCTGTGCGAGGAAGTCGACGCGGCCGATCTTCTTGGCCTCCGCCTCAAAGACGCGGATAAACTCCTCACCGATGATCTTGCGCTTGCGCTCCGGCTCGGAAATACCGGAAAGCTTGGAGAGAAAGCGCTCCTGCGCGTTCACACGCACGATGCTCATGCCGAGGCAGTCCTTCATGGCACGCTCGACCTGATCGCCCTCGCCCTTGCGCAGCAGGCCGTGGTCGACAAAAATGCAGGTAAGCTGCTCGCCAACCGCGCGGTAGAGCAGGGCCGCGGCCACGGCGCTGTCCACGCCGCCGGAGAGGGCAAGGAGCACCTTGCCGCTGCCGACCTTGGCGCGCACCTCTTCAATGGCCTCATTGACATAGTTCGCCATGCTCCACTCAGGAGCAAGGCCGCAGATCTTATAAAGGAAGTTCTTGAGGATCTCCGTGCCGTGGACGGTATGGAGTACCTCGGGGTGGAACTGCACGCCATAAAGCTTCTTATCCGCGTTTTCAATGGCGGCGTAAGCGCAGCCCGCGGTATGCGCAACGGCGCGGAAGCCGGGGGAGAGGCGCTCGACCTCAACGCCGTGGCTCATCCAGTAAATGCTCGTCGGCTCGATGCCGTCAAAGAGGGGACTCGTGCCGTCGTGCGTCAGCTCGACCTTGCCGTATTCGCGCACCTCGGCCTTGCGGCAGGCGCCGCCGAGCTGATGGATCATCAGCTGCTGGCCGTAGCAGATGCCGAGGATCGGCAGACCCATTTCAAAAATAGCGTTGTCCAGCCGCGGGGCGTTCGGCTCAAACACCGTCGCGGGTCCGCCAGTGAAAATAATAGCGGCGGGACCGTAGGCGCGGATCTCGTCCATCGACATGGTGTAGGGCTTGATCTCGCAGTATACGCCGCATTCACGCACGCGGCGCGCGACGAGCAGATTGTACTGCCCGCCGAAATCCAGAACCAATACCTTCTTCATGCTCTCCCTCTCAATCGTCCTCGCGGAAGATAATGCCGTTTTCATCGGCCTGCTCAATGACAGCCAGCGCCTTGTAGGGCACGCCGGAGGCACGGAACTTGTCGCCGCCGCCCTGGAAACCCTTTTCGACCGCAACGCCGATGCCCTCGATCGTCGCACCGGCAGCGTTGACAAGGTCGATCAGGCCCTGCATGGCATAGCCCTTGGCCATGAAGTCATCGATGATAAGCACATGGTCGTCCGCATGCAGCCATTCATGGCTGACGATCATCGTCACCTTTTTCTTATAGGTATAAGAAAAGACCTCGCTCTGGTACAGACCGCCCTCGATGTTGTCGCTCTTTGCCTTTTTGGCAAACAGCATGGGAACACCGTATTTCTGGGCGCAGATCGTCGCCAGAGCGATGCCGCTCGCTTCCGCTGTTAAAACCATGGTGATCTTGCTGATGTCAAAATACTTCGCAAACTCCTCCGCGATCGCGTCGAGCAGCTTGGTATCCACGCGGTGGTTGAGAAAGCCGTCGACCTTGATGATATTGCCGGGCAGGACCTTACCTTCGCGGCGGATGCGCTCCTTAAGCAGTTCCATGGGACTGTCCTCCTGTTGTGTAATATTAGGATGTGCAGATGATCTGCCAGTATAGATATTAACTGTATTATGGGTCATTTTTGTGCAAAATGCAAGATGTCCAATTCTCCAAAAAAGAGGGGAAAAAGCGCCTGCTTTCGGGCGCTTTTTATGCGTTTGGCCATCTTTATATTATCTGCTAATACCGGCTATCAGCTCTTCCGGCTCACGCCTGCGCTCCGCCCAGCAGATACACATTCTTGATCCCCAGCAGGCGGCACAGCTCTACCTTTTCGGCAAGGTCCGCTTCGCTCTCATACCAAACGACAGTCGTTGTGCCGTCCTTTTCCGGGTGATAAAGGCAGGAGCTCTGGTACTTCGCCGAACGGTGCTGCGTCGTCGCGCTGTCCGCCAGAAGGGCGTCCAGCTCTCCGGAGCCGAACTCCCGCGCAGTGGATATCGTTTTCCCGTCCTTCACACTCTGTGCAAGCGGCGCAGTGCGGAGCAGCACGCTGCCGCCCTCTCCGGCGATCCGCGCGGCGGCGTAGACCTCCTCCAGCGCGGCACGCGGGCTCACCGGTGTACTGCCGCTCGTATCTGTGATGGGCAGCACTTCCACACAGCCCTGCGGCACGGCCGACACCTCGCCGCTTGTGATGTTCCGGTGCAGCCGGTCATATGCGCGCATCAACACAGCCGCCGCCTGCTCGCGCGTCGCCGCGGTCTTGGGATCGAAACGGCTCCTGCTCACACCCTTGAGCACACCCGTGTGATAGGCCAGCGCAATATAGCCCTGATTGGTCGTGCAGTCGGTAAACGGGCAGTTTTTGCCAAGTTTCCCGGTCAGGCCGGCAAAGCCCTCCGCGCCGCTCTGCGGCGTCTGCGCGTCCGCAGCAGCCAGAATACCCGCAAGCACGGGATAGCCCATCGCCCGCACGATCATCTTTGCCATTTCCTCACGGGTAAGCGCTTCGTTCGGACGGCAGTAGTCGCTCTCGTCCGCCAGTGCGCCGTGTGCATACGCCGTTTCCACAGCACTATAATACCATGCACTCTTGTCCTGATTGTCCAAAAAGCTTCCCTGCTCAGGCGACGTAAGTCCCCAGCCCATCATGCGGCAGAGCGTCGCGGCAAACTCCGCACGCGTGATCTCCCGGCCAAGACCGAACTGCCCTCCGCCGATGCCGTTCATCATGCCGTATCGCGCGCACCATGCAATACTCTGCTCCGCCCAGTGCCCGTCGGGTACATCGGAAAAGCCCGAGGCGCTCTCCGCCGCCAGCACGGACGTGGCCAGCACAAGCAGCGCAAGCACAAGCGCCGTCAGATGTTTCGCCGCCTGCATCATACTCATTCCCTCGCTTTCAAGGTCATTGTTGTGCGGTATTTTATCACAGACTCGTCCGGTTCGTCAATTCCATCTCGCGCAGCGCTTTCCCGTCAGAACGGCACAGCGGGGAGGCCGGTGTCCCCGCTGTGGGCTCCCACTTTATCCCGGCAGAAAAAGCCGCAGGCTTATGGCACCCCCGCGCAGGGGTATCAACCCAATACCGTTCATGAGCAGAAAGCGAGGACGCCGAAAATCCGGCGTCCTCGCTTTGCATTTTGGTGCGCCCGGCATGGGCAACAACTAGGTGGTGAAAGACCACTACGCGCTCGGCAGTAGGAAGCGTTAGCCGAAGGCAAGGGTGTTCATCGTGAGGTGGAATCTGAAGGAAGCCGGATGTCAAGGTGAGGAGCCTTGGCGGGCAAACTCCTGAACCGACGAACAGAAATCACATAGTAGGCCGCACAGGGACGGACGAGTGTGCCAAACAACACAAAGTCCAATGCTGTCCGAATCCCGTGCGGTAAATGTGGCGGTTACATAGGAGGAAAGTTGTCGTTCTTACCCGGGGAGGACTTGCAGACGGGAAGTAGGAAATCCGAAAGCCGCAGTAACAACGAACTGCAAGAAGTCAGCCGAGGCCATAGTACCTTGATTTTTTTCAAGGGAAGGGCCGAACAATCGTAAGTCTCAAGTACAGACCGGAAGGAGGTCAGTGTGTTGAACGCAGAATACCAAGGAAACGAGGGCTTCCTGCAAAGAGATATATTCAAAAGTGGTACTTCAGTTTGAAATTCAGTCCGGTTGTTGAAACTGTTGTAAAGGATATCAAAAGAAATC
>CAKTOJ010000116.1 GCA_934589665.1 uncultured Oscillospiraceae bacterium
GGATCGCTATAATGCACCAGTTGTACGGAACAAATCGGTATGGAGGAATATCATGTTTGCACAGATCATTGCGATTTGCATTTTTCTCGGCATGTTTCTGCTGATCATTCTGGATAAGTTTGAACGGCACTACATTACGCTCGGAAGCGGAGCGCTCGTGCTGACGCTGGTGTTTGGTGTCTGTATGCGCTCGATGAGTGCGATATGGCAGACGCTGAACCTGGGCGCGTTTTTTGCGCGCGGCTTCTGGTACGGCGCGAGCGAGGAGAGCACGTCCGGCATCAACTGGTCGACGATCCTGTTTATCGCCGGTATGATGGTCATGGTCGAGGGACTCGGCAAGGCAGGCTTTTTCCGCTGGCTGTGCCTGACGCTGGCCAAGCTCGTGCACTACCGCACCGTGCCGCTGCTCATCTGCTTCATGTCGCTCGCGGCCTTCCTTTCCATGTTCATCGACAGCATCACGGTCGTACTCTTTCTGGCCACTGTCACGCTGGAGCTGGCACAGACCATGAAATTCGATCCGGTGCCGATGATTCTCTCAGAGATCTTCTGCGCCAACCTCGGCGGTGCGGCGACCATGTGCGGCGATCCGCCGAACATCATCATCGGCACCTCGCTTGGCTATACGTTCTTTGACTTCATCGGGAATACCGGTGCGGTCGCGGCGATCTGCTTTGTGCTCATGCTCGTTTATTTCACGCTCTGCTTCCGCAGGGAGCTTCTGCGTGCCGAGCGTGAGAACGGCGGACCGGTCACCTGCCCGGAGCCGTCCACGGCTGTTACGAACCGTGCGGCATTTCTCTCCAGTGCGGCGGTATTTCTGCTGGCGGTCGTGCTGCTTGTCACGCACGCGCAGACCGAGCTGTCCGTCGCGTGCATCGGCGTGATCGTTGCGGCGCTGACGCTGCTCGTTTCGGGCTTGACCAGCGGAAGAAAATCTGTTATAGAAATAGTCGAAGGCGTGGATTATAAAACGCTGCTGTTCTTCATCGGCTTGTTCGTGTCCGTCGCAGGCCTTGAAAAGACCGGTGTGCTGGAGGTCATTGCGAACTTCATCACCTCTGTCAGCGGCGGCAGCGCGGCAGTCATTGTGGTTATCATCCTGTGGGTGTCCGCTGTCACCAGTGCATTTGTTGACAATATTCCCTTTGCCGCAACAATGATTCCGGTCATCCGCGCGATTGCGGCATCGGAAGGCATGGACATCGGCGTGCTGGCGTGGGCGCTCTCCCTTGGCACGGATCTCGGCGGCAACGCGACGCCCATCGGTGCGAGCGCCAACGTGGTCGGCACCTCCGTTTCGGCCAAGGGCGGCTATCCCATCGGCTGGGGTCGTTACTGCCGCTACTGTGTGCCTGCGACGGTCTTGGTCATGGCGGTGTCCACGGCCTATCTGTTCCTGCGCTATCTGTAAAGAAAAGAAAGGGTGTGCAGTTCTATGAAAAAGCAGATCATCATTACCATCGGCCGTGAGCACGGCAGCGCCGGCCATTACATCGCGGACATGATTGCCAGGGAGCTTGGCATCAAGCTCTACGATAAGGATTCAATCAAGAAAGAGATCGTCTCTGAGGGCTACAGCAAAGAGCTGGTCCATACGATGGACGAAAAGCCGGTCAACTTCTTTGCCTCCCGCCGCATTGGAAAATTTTCCAACTCACTGGAGGTCAATGTGGCGGAAAAGACCTTTGCCATGCTGCGCCAGAAGGCCGCGAGCGGTGAGAGCTTTATCATCATCGGCCGCTGCGGCGATCAGGTGCTGCGGGACAATCCGAATTCGCTGAGCATTTTTGTCTGCGGCAACCAGCCGGCCAAGCTCCAGCGCGTGATGGAAAAGCACGGGCTGGATGCGGAGAAGGCAATCGAGGAGATCCGGGAGGTTGACCGCTCCCGCAAGAACTATCATAACTATTACTGTGATACAAAGTGGGGCGACGCGCGCGGCTATGATATGACTGTCAAGAGCGACGTGCTCGGCTATGAGGCGACGGCAAAAATGCTGGTGCGCTACATTCGTGACTTCATGGAGCAGAATTGAGAGCAAAACGGCAAATGAAAAGGAGGAGCGGCTTAACCGCTCCTCCTTCTGCATTTTTACCGAGGCTCACCAGGCGGCGACGGTGCCGTCGCAGCGCGGCTCCGTGCCGGCGGCGTAAACGCCGTTTTCGCACTTCCAGATGATCTGGCCGCGGCCCATGCTCAGCCGGTCGCTGACGACCTCGACCTCGTGGCCCATCGCGCGCAGCTCGTCGGCGATCGCTTCTCCTGCCTCTGCTTCAAGCTGAAGCTTTTTCCCGCCGATCCACTGGATGCGCGGCGCGTCGAGCGCCTCCTGCGGGTTCATATGATAGTCGAGCGTATTGACGATGACCTCGGTCTGCCCCTGCGGCTGCATGAACGCGCCCATCACGCCGAACGGGCCGACCGCCGCGCCGTCCTTGAGCAGGAAGCCGGGGATGATGGTATGATAGGACTTCTTGCCGCCGGCGAGGCAGTTGTCGCTCTTCGGGTCAAGCGAGAAGTTTGCGCCGCGGTTCTGGAGCGAGATCGCCGTGCCGGGGATGGTGATGCCGGCACCGAAGCAGTCGTAGTTGCTTTGAATGAACGAGACCATGTTGCCTTCTGCGTCGGCGGTGCATAGGTAGATCGTGCCGCCGCAGCGCGGATCGCCCGGTTCGGGCGTAAGCGCATGGTCGGTGATGAGTGCGCGGCGGGAGGCGAGGTAGGCGGGATCGAGCAGCTCGCGCACCTTGGTTTTCATGTAACGCGGGTCGGCAACATAGGTCTTGGTGTCGGCGAAGGCGAGCTTGATCGCCTCCATCACCTTATGGTAATGCTCTGCGCTCTCACGTGCTTCGGGCATGCGCAGACCGTCGAGAATACCGAGCGCCATGAGCACCGTGATGCCGTGGCCGTTCGGCGGGATCTCGCAGACGGTGTAGCCGCGGTAGCCCTGTGTGATCGGCTCGACCCATTCGGCGTGGTAATTGCGGAAGTCGTCTTCACAGAAGTAGCCGCCGGTTTCGCGGGAGTAGGCGACGATCTTTTCCATCAGCGCGCCGCGGTAATAGCTCTCACAGTGCGTTTCGGCAAGCTCGCGCATCGTGGCGGCGTATTCGGGACAGTGGAACATCTCGCCCGCGCGGTAGGGCGTGCCGTCCGGCTTCATGAACAGCTTCCACCAGTATTCGTGCGGCGCGGGATTCTTCTCCATTGCTTTGGCGATGCGCTGGCTGTCGATCTTCCACGGACGCGAAACGTTTGTGGGGACGGGAAAGCCCTCTTCAGCATATCGAATGGCGGGCGCGAACAGCTGATCGAGCGGCATGGTGCCAAAGCGCTCGTTGAGCGCAGCCCAGCCGGCGGGCGCGCCGGGGACCATCGTCGGAATCCAGCCCTCCGTGGGCATTTCGGTATAGCCCATCGCGCGCACCTTTTCAGCGCTGAGGGCCATGGGGGCAACGCCGCTGGCGTTGAGCCCGTACAGCTTTTTTTCGCGCTCAATCCACACGAGGGCGAAGCAGTCAGAGCCGAGCCCGTTGCCGGTCGGCTCGAGCAGAGGCATGGCGGCGCCCATGGCGACGGCTGCGTCCACGGCATTTCCGCCGGCCTTAAGGATCTCAAGACCGACCTGAGCGCCGAACGGTACAGAGGTACAGGCAACGCCGTTTCTGGCGTAAACGGTGTTGCGCTGGGAAGCATAGCGGTGGGAGAGCGGGTCGAATTGCGGCATGAGCGTTTCCTCCTGATAAAGTTTCATGGTTCTGCCGGCCGGCGTACAGCCGCACGACCGGATGACAGCATTATTATAGCAGAGTGAAGTGCCTCGGACAAGAGAAACCGTCGAAAAATGAGATAAACCTTGCCTGAACATAATTTCTGTGCTATGATAAAATAACTTTGATAAGTAGCTGAAAACGCGGTGTGCGTTTTTAGCCGAACATACATTATAGAATAAAAAACGGAGAAATAGAGTACACATGCAGAAAAAATGGCTCCTGATCGCGGCGCTGGCGGCTTTGCTGATCGTCATGCTTGTGACGCGGTGCGGGAAAAAAGATAAGGTGGCAGATACAAATGTGCAGCCGACGGGGCAGGACCAGCAGTCGATCAGTGCGGCCTGGAGTGAGAAAGCGCTTGGCGTTGTAACGGCGCAGACGGATGGACAGGGAATCGAGATCACGGTTGAGCGGAATGGGGAGAGCGTTGTATACGCCTTTTCCGATATCAATATTGACAGTTGGTGTGTCGAAGCGGTGAACTACGCTGTATCGAACGGCTTGATGAGCGGCGTGGACGACGGCAGCGGAAAGAGCCTGTTCCATCCTGATTACGGCATGACACGGGCGCAGCTTGCGATGATCCTCTACCGCTTTGCCGGCGGTGAGCCGGTGGAGCCGAAGCATAGCTACAGCGATGTGCCGGATTATGAATGGTATTACGAC
>CAKTOJ010000117.1 GCA_934589665.1 uncultured Oscillospiraceae bacterium
GCCGGTACCTATACCGGTCAGGACAATGATGTTGTCTGCGTTGCCATTCAGGCCACTCTCGTCGCCTCCGAGACTCTCTCCGAGGATGTCGTTTACGAGGTGCTCAAGGGCATGTTCGACAATCAGGAGGCTCTTACCGCGGGCCACGCCAAGTTCGGCCTGCTCAGCGCTGAGTCCGCTTCCGCCGGCGCTACCGTCACCATGCATCCCGGCGCTGAGAAGTACTACAAGGAAATCGGCGTCCTGTAAGTCAATCGCTTTGAAAGTGTGTTGACGTGCATCTGCATTTGCGTAGATACATAAGCGCAGCCGCTGCAATAATACTGATTATTGCAGCGGCTGTCCTGCTGATCCCCCACACAGGATACTATCTCACCCTCCGCAACCGCGATACCGGTGAGGTCTATGCCCGCTACCGCATGGAGGAGGGAGACCGCTTTTCTGTGACTTTTATCCATTCTGTCAACAAATACCCTCTGACAGACACCTATGAAATAAGCGACAGAACGATCTATGTGGAAGAGACCATTTACGGTGCGTTCGGCGCCGGCGTGCAGACGGAGCTCAATCCGGGCGAGACGCTGGGAAAGGTTTATGTGGACCGGCCGGACTACAAGGGCTGGGAAATGGTCATTGGAAACATTCATCAGGATCGGACCAACGTCGGTTACATTGTCGGCACGATATACGATCATGTGCTGAGTGTGAACGGTACGGAGGTCAGTCTGCGTGATTTGTGTGGAAGGAATGCGCCGGTGCGCTTTAATTACGAGTTCTGGCTCGTTTGAGAGCGCGGTGCTGAAATAAAATAAGGAGGAGACTGCGTATGTCCGAAAACGAAAAGCTCAACAGCGTCGCCGCCGGCTCGGAAGTCGGCACAATGGAAGACGTTGAAGCGATCATGAAAAAATACGACCGTGAGTCCAACACCCGCATCTGGGAGGGCAGGCCCAAGCAGATCATCCGCTGGTTCACGGCAATCTTCGGTATCTTCCTGATCATCATGAACATGTTCCTCAAGATGGATGAGCGTGCGCGCCGTCCTATCTTCCTCGGGTGCGTGATCCTGCTGGTCTTTATCTACTATCCCATCAAGAAGGGTTCGCAGAAGGTCAACCATATGCCGTGGTACGATATCGTCATGGCACTTGTCGGCTCGTTCTGCTACTTCTTCTATCCCATGAACCTGAAAACCATCGTGTCGGCCGGTACCCGTATCCAGAAGGTTTTTCCGATCACCATCGGTTCTGTGACGATCCCCACGCTGATCGTGCTGGCGATCGTCGGCTCCCTGATTCTGGTTGAGTGCTGCCGCCGCGTTGTCGGTATGCCTATCATCTGCGTGTCCGGTGTGTTCGTGCTCTACGCCTTCCTTGGTGCGGGCAAGGACCTCAAGACCGTGATGTACAACCTGTTCTACACCACCACCGGTATCCTCGGCACGCCCATCGGCGTCTGCTCGACCTATATCGCGCTGTTTGTTATCTTCGGCGCGTTCCTTGAGGCGACGGGCGTTGCAAACTTCTTCATTGACTGCGCCAACGCACTCGTCGGCTGGGCCTCCGGCGGCCCGGCGAAGGTCGCCGTCGTTTCCTCCGCCCTGTGCGGTATGGTTTCCGGCTCCTCTGTCGGCAACACCGTCACCACCGGCTCCGTCACCATCCCGATGATGAAGAAGACCGGCTATCCCGCCGAATTTGCCGGCGCAGTCGAGGCGGCAGCCTCTACCGGCGGTCAGATCATGCCCCCGATCATGGGCGCTGCGGCGTTCCTGATGGCGGAAATGGTCAACGTCCCGTACTCCCAGATCATTGTACGTGCGATACTGCCCGCGTTCCTGTACTTCCTCGGCATCTTCCTCGGCGTGCACTTCAAGGCCAAGAAGCTCGGCCTTAGAGGTCTGCCCCGCGAGGAACTGCCCAAGTGGAAGCTCCTGCTGCCGCAGATGTACCTGATCCTCCCACTGGTCGTTCTGGTCTATATGATCATGGTCGGCTTCACGATGGCGACCGCCGCCGTGTACGCGACGCTCTACTGCGTTGTCGTCTCTATGGTCAGCCGTGAGGAGGGCAAGAAGAAGCTTATCATGGCGCTGCCCCTGATCCCGCTGCTGTTCATGACGCTGACGATCCGCAGCTTCGAGCCCGGAACCTTTATGGGCGAGCACGGCATCAAGCTCTGCCTCGGCATCGCGCTGGCGCTGATGGTCGTGAATTACTTCATCAGCCGTCCGAACGCCAAGAGTCTGCCCACCACCATCGACGCCTTTGAAAACGGCGGCAAGAACTGCCTGTCCGTCGGCGTGGCCTGCGGTATGGCCGGTATCATTGCCGGTGTCGTCACCATGACCGGCCTCGGTCAGGTGCTCATCAGCGCGATCGTCGGCATCGCCGGAGACCACCTCATCATTGCGCTGGTGCTGACGATGCTCTGCTGCATCGTGCTCGGCATGGGCGTGCCCACCACTGCAAACTACATCATCATGGCTACCACCTGCGCGCCGATCCTGGCCACCGGTATGGGCCTAAACCTCATGGCGGCGCACATGTTCTGCTTCTACTTCGGCATCGTGGCGGATATCACGCCTCCCGTTGCGCTGGCAGCCTACGCCGGCTCCGCCATCGCCAAGGCGCCCCCAATGAAGACTGCGTGGAACGCAACCCGCCTTGCCATCGCGGCGTTCATCATTCCTTACATTTTTGCCTACAATAATGCGCTGATCTTCGTCGGCGATCCCGGCGTGATCGAGGTCGTTTCCATCACGGTTACGGCGACGTTCGGCATGCTCTCCATCGCTTCCGGCCTGATGGGCTACCTGATCCGCGACATGAAGTGGCTTACCCGCATCATCCTGATTGCCGGCGGCCTGCTGATGATCTATCCGGAAACGATCTCCGACATTATCGGCATCGTGGTCCTTGCCGCGATCTTCCTGCTCCAGAGAGCGGAAAACGCAAAGGAGAAGAAGGTAGAAGCCTGATTTCCTGCGTAACACTTATACATTATAAAAAAAGAGACGCCAAAGGCGTCTCTTTTTTTATATCGTCTCATAGACTTTCCTGAAAGGGAGGTTTTGCCATGCCAAGGATTTATTTGAGCCCATCCACGCAGGAGGGAAATCCCTATATCACCGGGAGCGGCAGCGAGGAATATAATATGAATCTCCTTGCGGATGCGCTTGAGCCGTATCTTTATTCCAATGCGATCCGGTTTGTGCGCAATACGCCGGATATGACGGCGGCGAGCTCTATCGCACAGGCAAATTCACTCGGCGGCTTTGACTTCTATCTTGCCCTTCACTCCAATGCCGCCGCACCGGCAAACAGCGGCAATGTGCGCGGAATCATTGTGTTTTACTACCCTGGCAGCAGGGAGGGAGAGCGGGCGGCCGAGCTCTTCGCCGCGCGGCTCAAGGAGATTTATCCACTGCCGGGGCTTGTGCGCACGACATCTACCACAACGCTCGGCGAGGTGCGCCAGCCAAGGTTTCCGGCTAATCTTCTCGAGCTCGGCTACCACGATAACTACGCGGATGCGGCGTGGGTCGAGAACAATATGGATGCGATTGCACGGGCATTGGCCCATGCGCTGACGGATTACTTCGGCCTGCCGTTTGTCGAGCCGCAGCCCGCCGCACAGGGCACTATCGCAACGAGCGGCGCGTCGCTGCGCCTGCGCGCCTATCCAAGCGCGTCGGGGGAAACGATTGCCCTCATGCCGAACGGCTCCGCTGTCACGGTCTACGGCACATGGCAGGGCTGGAGCGTGGTGAATTATAACGGACTTGCGGGATATGCGGCGGAGGCATATATCCGAACCTGACGCCATATGCCGGACGCGGCGGAATCCGCATGTCTGCGCCGGCTTTTGACAAATAGTTTGCCCTTGACACTTGTTTACAAAAAGGTTACAATAATCCGTGGATTTATGGAGGGGAGAGAAGGGGATCTCCCATTTGTTGATTCAAAAAACCCGTTTTGATATACATTGGTTCACACAGGGCGCATGTCCGGAGCGGACCTATGGTGCAAAAAAGGGACACAGGAGGAATAGAATGGATTTACCCAGCCTTGCTATTGGCTTGGCGGCGGGACTTTTCATTGGTATTCTTGCTTGTATTCTCTACCGCAACAAAAAAGCGAAAAACGATAAGGAAAAAATTGCCAACGCAGAGGACGAAGCGCTTCGCATCATCAATGAGGCGATCAAAAGCGCGGAAAACAAGAAGCGTGAAGCTACGTTAGAGGCGAAGGAAGAGATCCTCCGCTCGCGCAAGGAATACGAGAAGGAAGAAAAGGAACGCCGCGCGGACCTGCAGAAGCAGGAACGCCGCTTACAGCAAAAGGAAGAAAACATCGACCGCAAGACCGACGCGATCGAAAAGAA
>CAKTOJ010000118.1 GCA_934589665.1 uncultured Oscillospiraceae bacterium
GGCGGCGACATCACCAAGGAAGCCTTTACCCTCAAGGACGATACGGGCATCATGGTCAACTCCGGCTTCCTCAACGGCATGACCGTCAAGGAGGCCATCCCCGCGATGAAGCAGTATGCCATCGAGCAGGGCTGGGGCCGCGAGAAGGTCAACTACAAGCTGCGTGACTGGGTGTTCTCCCGCCAGCGCTACTGGGGCGAGCCCATTCCCCTGGTCAACTGCCCGACGTGCGGCTGGGTGCCGGTTCCCGAGGAGGAGCTGCCGCTTGTCCTGCCGCAGGTGGAGAGCTATGAGCCGACTGACGATGGCGAGAGCCCCATCTCGAAGATGACCGACTGGGTCAACACCAAGTGCCCGAAGTGCGGCGGCCCGGCCAAGCGCGAGACGGACACCATGCCTCAGTGGGCAGGCTCGAGTTGGTACTTCCTGCGCTATATGGACCCGCATAATGATAAGGAGCTCGTTTCCCACGAGGCGGAGAACTATTGGGGCCCCGTGGACTGGTACAACGGCGGCATGGAGCACACCACGCTCCACCTGCTCTACTCCCGCTTCTGGCACAAGTTCCTCTATGATATCGGTGTCGTTCACACGAAGGAGCCCTATGCCAAGCGCACCAGCCACGGCATGATCCTTGGACAGAACCCGCATTATGTCGGCAACGTCAAGACCGAGGAGGAGAAGGAAGCGCTCATCGCCAAGTACGGCAATCAGGCGCTGCGCCCGGCGGTGAAGATGTCCAAGTCCCTCGGCAATGTCGTCAACCCCGACGATGTGGTCAAGGCCTACGGTGCGGACACCATGCGTCTTTACATCATGTTCATCGGCGACTTCGAGAAGGTTGCCACATGGTCGGACGACGCGGTGAAGGGCTGCAAGCGCTTCCTCGACCGCGTTTGGAATCTCGCGGACATGGCGACGGCGGACAAGGCTGTTTCCGAGAAGAACGAGCCGATCATCCACAAGACCATCAAGAAGGTTACGGATGATATTGACACGCTCAAGATGAACACCGCCATCGCCGCGCTCATGACCATGGTCAATGAGTTCTACGCCAACGGCCTGACCCGCGGCGATCTGGAGAAGCTGCTACTCATGCTCTCGCCCTTCGCGCCGCACATGGTCGAGGAGCTGTGGGAGCAGACCGGCTGCGCCGCCGAGTACGGCAAGATGGCCATGCAGATGCCCTGGCCGGAGTACGATGAGTCCAAGACCGTCGCCGCGCACGTCGAGATGGCCGTGCAGGTGAACGGCAAGCTCAAGGGCACCGTCACGGTCGCGGTCGACAGCGATCAGGACGCTGTGGTTGCGGCGGCGGAGCAGGTCGAAAAGGTCGCCAAGGCGCTGGCCGGCATGCAGACCGTCAAGGTCATTTTCGTCAAGAATAAGCTCGTCAATCTGATCGTTAAGCCACAGTAAGCGGATATGTGCGGGGATGCAGACCGCCTGGGAGAAAAATAACAGAAAAAGCTGAAAAAAGTCTTGACATGCAGTATGTGCTATGCTATACTCTCTATTGTTCCGAACGCGAGAACACAACCGGATGGGGGTATAGCTCAGCTGGGAGAGCGCTTGACTGGCAGTCAAGAGGTCAGCGGTTCGATCCCGCTTATCTCCACCAGAAAGACCACAACGAAAGTTGTGGTCTTTCTTTTTGCCATTTTGCCGACTTTGGAAAAATGATACAGATTCCCGTCTCCCTGTGCGGCAGGCTTTTTGGATAGGCTGTGCGCATGACTGCGGCGGCGCGGCGGGATGCCGCGATTGGATGGGATAGAAAAGCGGCGGAGCTTGCTTTTCAGAATGAACAAAAGGGACGGATCATCAGATCCGTCCCTTTTTTTGTAAAGATATTCAGAAAAGGCAGAAAGCCCTTTCACTGCCCGATCAGTTGTAGATGAAGTACAGAACCATGGGGATGCAGAGGATATAGAGACCGGGGTGAATCTCCTTGGCCTTGCCGGTGAAAACCTTGATGATGATGTGGGCGATGATGCCGGCGCCGATGCTGGCGGCAATGTTGGCAGTGAACGCACCAAAGACGATCATCATGAAGGGGCCGAAGGCTTCGGTGAAGTCAGAGAAGTCGATCTCGGTCAGGCCGCCGATCATCAGGAAGCCCACGAAGATCAGAGCCGGGCCGGTGGCGGCGTAGGGGATCACTACGAACAGGGGAGCGGCGAAGATGGTCAGCAGGAACATCACACCGGTAGTGAGGGCGGTGAGACCGGTGCGGCCGCCGGCTTCCACGCCGGAGGTGGACTCAACGAAGGTGGTGATGGTGGTGTTGCCGGTGCAGGCGCCTACGCAGGTGCCGATGGCGTCTACGAGGAAGGGCTTCTGGATGCCGGGGAGGTTGCCGTCCTTATCCAGCATCTTGGCCTTGCCGGCCACGCCGAGCACGGTGCCGAGGGTGGAGAAGAAGTCACCGAAGAAAGCAATGAAGATCCAGATGGCGGCGCTGGAGGTGAACAGACTGCTGAAATCAAAGTTGAAGCAGACGGTGCTCAGATCGCTGAAATCGGGGATGGCGAAGGGATGCTCGGGAAGAACGGTGATGCCGAAGGGGATGCCCAGTACGGTGATGACAGCGATGCCGATGAGGATAGCGCCCTTAACGTTGTAGGCGGTCAGAACACCGATGATGGCCAGACCCAGAACGGACAGAATCACGCTGGGCTGGGTGAAATCACCCATGCCGATGCCGCCGTTGAAGCTGCCGATACCGGTGTTGCTGAAGCCGAGGTAGGCGATGAAGAAGCCAATCGAGGCCGAAATGGCTGTTTTAATGTTCTTGGGAATCATGCGGACGATAATATCCCGCAGGCCCAGCACGGTCAGAGCTACGAAGATGAGACCGGAGATGAGGGTGATGACCATGGCGGAGCCGAAGGACATTGTGCCGCCCTGAATCATGGCGCCGAGCAGGAAGTTGGTGCCCATACCGGTGGAAAGGGCAAAGGGCATGTTGGCGTAGAACGCCATCAGAATGGTGACGAGGCCGCTGACCAGCGCGCACATGACCAGAATGGCGGACTTGCTGATGACGTCGCCGTTGCAGTCAGTGATGGTGGCTTCTGCGCCAACGATAGCGCCGGGCTGAACGGCCAGAACGTAGGCCATGGTCATGAAGGTGGTCAGACCGGCCAGAATTTCGGTCTTGACGTCGGTGTTGTGCTCTTTCAGTTTGAAAATCTTATCCATTGTTTTCTCCCGTATACAGATTTTTTATTTCGTAAGAGGGTCAAGCCTCAAACTGACTGATAAACTGCTGGCTCAGGCCGTCCACCAGACCGCGGTCGGTGATGATGACGCCGGGGAGCACCGGCAGAGCCATCACGGAGGCGGAGAGCAGGGAAACGGTGCCGTCGGTCATGGTGTCCAGCTTCTTCTGGACGGCTTCGATCTGCTTCGCCACATCGGAGCAGACCATCTGAGACATAAGGCCCGCCACCGGAAGGGGCAGGAGCGTCACCTCGCTGCCGTCTGCGACGCACACACCGCCGCCGCATTTGCGCATGGCCTCGGCGGCCAGATAGGCCTCCTCCGGACTGCGGTAGACCACGGTGAGATTGTGGCTGTCGTGAGAGATGGTAGTGGCCAGAGCGCCGCGGTTGAGACCGAAGTCCTTGTAGATGGCAGTGGTCTGGGTGCCGGTGCCGAAGCGGTTGATGACGGTCACGTACACCAGATCGGGATGGCCGCTGATGTCCACGCAGCCGTCCTTGACCGGCAGCTCCACCACCTGCGTATCGCGCAGGATGCGGTTGCCGTCGCGGGGGACAATGACCTTGATCTTCACGGTGTCGCCGGAGGCAGGAGCCTTCAGGCGGAAGTCCTCGACGGAATGGATCTGAGGAATGTTGACGGTGTTGGGGAAGTCGTAATCGCCCTCCTTGCAGTCAGGGCCGACATACTTGCCGTGCTCCGCCACCAGACGGCCCTCGACAAACACGGCGGCAGGCTGGCAGCCGTCCAGCGTGTCCACAAGCTGCATGTCGGCGATGTAGCCGGGAGCCACTGCGCCCAGATCGTCGAAGCCATACTCGCGGGCGGCGTTGAAGGTGGCGAGCTTGATGGCCTCGCAGCCGCTCAGGCCCGCCTGCACCGCCTTGCGGACAACCTTGTTGATGTGGCCTACGGTGAGCAGATCCTTGGCGTGCACATCGTCAGTGCAGATGGAGACCATATCCTTCCACTGATGGTTCCGGCAGCCGGCCACCAGTGTCTTGAGATTGTCAATAAGAGAGCTGGCCCGGAGATTCACGTGGATGCCGCAGCGCAGCTTTTCCACCACTTCCTCCGCCGTGGCGCTCTCGTGGTCGCTGCACGG
>CAKTOJ010000119.1 GCA_934589665.1 uncultured Oscillospiraceae bacterium
GGTTCTTGAGGAAGGGGAGACCCGCCGCGTCAATATCCATGGCAATGGCGATGGGATCGGAGGCCTTGACCAGCGCCATCTTCTTCTCGATGGTGCCGATGTCCCACGGCTTGACGGTGGGGACGCCGCAGCCGCCGACCTTGGCGAGCGCCTGGGCCGTAGCCTCGATGACGGCGGGATCAGTGCCGTCGCCGGTAAAGGCGGCAATGCCCGCATCCGCGCAGGCGGTGAGCAGAATATCGTTATAGGCAAGGTCGGTATATTTATCACCGTAGTGAAGCTGCATCGCGCCGATGGGCGCGGCGAACACGGGCAGAACGACCTTCTTGCCGAAAAAGTCGAACGAGGTGTCTACGTCTTTGTTTTCACAGATGGTGTCCATGTTGACGCACAGCTCCTGCCACTTCTGATAGTTGCGGATGAAGCCGGTGCCGATGCCCTTGGCGCCGGGGCCGGGCACGGTGTTTTTGCAGGCAAGTCCGTTGCAGATGGGGCAGGACTTGCAGTAAGGCCCCATGCAGGTGCGGGCGTTCGATAGAATTTCCTGATAGGTCATGATGATTTCCTCCGTATGAAAGGTATTCTGCTATTGTACTCCATTTGTCGAAAAATGCAAGCGAGGGAAGTGCAAAGATCATATTTTCCAATCCTCATACCTTGGACGGCTTTACATTTTTAAGCGGAACTGGTATACTAACCTTAAAATACAAAATGCCCCTCGTGGTACGGAAACGGCGGGCGGAGAGAAGGAGAAAGGCCATGACGGCTCCAGTGATCGTGCGGCCGCTCGTGAAGGAGCGCTTTGAGAAAACCATGGAGCACGGGCGCGTGTTGCTGATAAGCGCGCCGTGCGGCTTCGGCAAGAGCACTCTGGCGGATGCGCTGCTCTCCGGCCGCAGCGTCTGCCGCCGCAGCGCGGGCGATCCGGGCTTTATCCTGCCCGCGGCCGATGCAGACTGGGACGTTCTGCTGCTTGATGACCTTCAGCTTTTGCAGGAGAATGACCGGCAGGCGCTTTGCGAGCTGATCCGCACCGAACCGGGACGGCGGTTCGTCCTGCTCACCCGCGGCGCGCAGCCGGGCTGGCTCGCGGCGTTTCAGTATGCAGGCGTGATGAATGTGCTGGATGCGGATGAGCTGCTTTTTGACCGTGAGGATATCCGCCGGATGTTTGACAGCTGCGGCGTGCCGGTGACGGACGCAGATGTGAACGGCATCCTGAAGGAGTCCATCGGCTATCCGCTGGGCGTTGTCATCACGGAAAAGCTCATGGCGGGCGGAAAGCCCTTTGGTCCCGCGGTCGTGGCGCAGGCGTTCCATGAGGTGTTCCTCTACTTTGAAACGGCGGTCTATCTTCATTTCGACCTGCCGATCCGCCGCTTCCTGCTTGAGCTTGCCCCCTTTGAAAGCTTTGATCTGGAAATGGCCCGCATGGTCAGCGGCGACAACAACGCCGGCGCGCTGCTCGACTGGCTGCGGCGCAATACGACCATGATCCGCTGCGACGATATCCGCCGCTTTCGCTTCTGGCCGCAGTTCCGCTCGTTCCTGCTCTGGGAGATGGACCGCGAGTACACCGATGAAAAGCGCCGCGCACTCTTCAGCCGCGGCGGACTGTATTACGAACTGCGTGAGGATTACCCGCACGCGCTCGACTGCTACGCCAGAAGCGGCGACCATTCCAAGGTGTCCGAGCTTTTGATCCGCAATGCCGAGCTGCACCCAGGAATGGGACACTACGGCGAAATGGAGAAGTATTACCGCAGCCTGCCTGAGGAAGAGATATTGGCCTCGCCTGCGCTCATGCAGGGTATGAGCATGCTCTGCGCGCTTTCGATGGATTACGAGGGCTCCGAGCGGTGGTATCGGGCTCTGGTGGCTTTCGCGGACCGCTGCGCGCGGCAGGATGCTGCCCGCATACAGGCACACAGCCGCATTGCGTGGCTGGACATCTCGCTGCCGCAGCGCGGCGTCGGCAGCCTGATCGAGACGATCCCGACGGTGTTCCGGCTGATGCGCGAGCGCAAGCTGCGTCTGCCCGCGTTTTCCGTGACAAGCAGCCTGCCGAGCATTATGAACGGGGGCAAGGATTTTTCCGATTGGAGTAAAAAGGACGACTTCCTTTACAAAACGCTCCGCACGCCGGTCGAGGCCGTTCTCGGCCGCGACGGCGTCTGTCTTGCTGACTGCGCCATTGCCGAGAGTAAATTTGAAAAGGGTGGGGACATCACTGCACGGATGCTCGCGCTGATGCCGCGGCTCATTGAGATCCAGCGCAGCGGCACGCCGGACATTGAGTTTGCCGCGGTCGGCCTGCTGGTGCGGAGCCAGCTGGATACGGGAAATGCCGCCGACGCACGCCGTACACTGGAAACGCTGCGTGCCCGCTTTGCCGACGAGGACGCCAAGCGGCGCTTTCTTCCCAATATCGACGCAATGCTCTGCCGTATCGCGCTTCATATGGGAGATCTGGATGCGGCGGACGCGTGGTATCGGGAAAAGGCGCCGCGTGACACGCTGAGCATCCATGTCATGCTGCGATACCGGTACGTCACGCAGGCTATGGTCGAGCTGGCGGAAAACCGCCCGGATGCGGCACTGCTCACCCTTGCGCCGATGGAGACATACTGCCGCGAGTGCGCGCGGCATATCGACGGCATTCATCTGCATGTGCTGCGCGCGATCGCGCTGCGCCGGCAGAAGAAGGAGACGTGGCGCGTGGAGCTTGCACAGGCGCTGACGGAGGCGGCGGAATATGAGTTCATCCGGACGCTGAGCGGATACGGCGCGGCGCTGCTGCCGCTGCTGGAAGAGTGGGATGCTGCGGATGCGGAGCGGCACTGGTTCCGGCGTATGCTGGCCGCCGTGCGCATGCAGGCGGCGAATTATCCGGATTTCCTCCGGCCGCTGCTGCCGCCCGGCGAGGCTTTGACCGCCACGGAGCTTCAGGTTCTGCGGCTCATGTGTGCCGATAAGAGCAACGCCGAGATCGGCGCAATTTTGAACATCAAGCTGGCGACGGTGAAAACGCATGTCAGCCATATTCTTGATAAGCTCGGCGTCAGCCGGCGCGGTGAGGCGAAAACCGCCGCACAGAAGCTATGGCTGCTTCCAAGAGAGCCGTAAAAAGGGAACAGCGGGACAGTCCGAAGGCTGTCCCGCTGTTGCTTCATATGGCTTTATTCGCCGCACGGCGCGCCCTCAAGCAGCAGCTGACGCAGCTGCCTGGCCGCAACGCTCAGCGGCTGCGCTTTGCGCTGGAAAAGGTAAAGACTGCGCGGTGGGATGGGAGTGTCCAGCGTGAGCGGATAGATACCGGTCAGCTCGGGTGTGCCGTAGAGCATCTCACGCGGTACAAAGCCGATGCCAAGGTTGCTTTGTACCACGGGCAGAACCTGTGCGGTCGTCTCCACCTCGACGTCGGGATTGAATGTCAGGTCGTTCTGCATGAAAAGATCAGCGTAAAAATCGTGCGAGGATGTGCCCTCGATCAGGCTGATGATGGGATATTCGGCAAGGCGGCGCAGAGATACCGGCCCCTCGGTCAGCCCGGCAAACGCCGGACCGCAGATGGGGATCTCCCGGATCTCGCCGATCTTCTGCGCACTGAGGGTATCCGGAACGGCAGCGCCCTCTGCGGCGACGGCGAGATCGACCAGACCGTCCTGTACGGCGGCGATGCCCTGTGCGGCGGAGCGGTTGGTCAGGCAGAGACGGACATGGGGGTATTCCCGCCGGTAGCGCGCGAGCGCGTGCAGCAGCCGCCCCTGAAGCGCAAGGCTGCTCGCGGCAATGTGGAGGATGCCTCCCTGAAGGCTCTGGTCAGAGAGCAGCTCCTGCTCGCCGGCCTCGATGCTCTCGAAGGCGAGGGCGATGTGCGCGTACAGCTTCTCTCCTTCCGGCGTCAGGCGCACGCCCTGCGGCGAGCGGGAAAAGAGCGCGCAGTGCAGCTCGGATTCCAGACGGCGGATGATGCGCGTCACGTTCGGCTGGTTATTGTAGAGCGCGGCGGCAGCCTGCGAAAAGCTTTTGTATTTGGCCGCGTAGTAGAAAACACGGTAGCTGTCATAGCTGATGTTCATGTCGGGACTCCTTTGGACGCACTGCCGCGGGGCGGACAGATACTCATTATATTACGATGTATTGTATCAAAAGCAGCGCGGCGGCGCAAGGCCGTCCTTTGCGCAAGAAAAGAGACGAAAAAAGCTTGACGGAAACGAAACGCGCATTCTCTGCGCCACAAAGTGCCGCGG
>CAKTOJ010000120.1 GCA_934589665.1 uncultured Oscillospiraceae bacterium
TGTCGCCCGCGCTGCACAGCAGAACCTTGTTTTTGAGCGCTTTGCCGATTATTGGGGCGAGGGTGCGAAGGTGGACAAGGTAACCTATCAGATCTATGAGAACGCCGAGGCGCTCGTCCTCGCGCTCAAGAGCGGCGCGGTGGACGTGTGCGCCCATCTGACCGCCACGCAGGCCGACCAGCTCACTGAGAATTTCAATATTCTTGAGGGCACGATGAACCTTGTGCAGGCCGTATATCTCAACCATGCCTATGAGCCGCTTGCCAACGATAAGGTGCGCGAGGCGCTGTGCTACGCGCTTGACCGCGAGCAGGTGTTCGAAGTGGTTGCTGGCGGTCACGGTACGGCGGTCGGCAGCAGCATGTATCCCAACTTCCGCAAGTATTTCCTGCCTGAACTTGCCGACCTCTATCCGCATGATGTGGAAAAGGCCAAGACGCTGCTTGCCGAGGCGGGATACCCCGACGGCTTTGACCTGACCATCACCGTTCCCAGCAACTATCAGCCGCATATGGACACTGCACAGGTTGTGGCCGAGCAGTTCCGCGCCATCGGCGTGAATGTGACCATCGAGCCGGTCGAGTGGGCCAGCTGGCTCAACGACGTGTATATGGGCCGCCAGTATCAGGCGACTGTCGTCGGCGTAGATGCCAGCACCCTGACTGCCCGCGCCATGCTCGAGCGCTTCACCTCCGCCGCGGGCAACAACTTCACCAACTATTCCAACGAGGACTACGACGCGGTCTTTGCTCTGGCGCTCGCCGCGGAGACGGACGAGGACGCGACCGATGCGTATCTGCGCTGCGAGGAGATCCTTGCCGAGACCGCTGCGAATGTTTACATTCAGGATCTGGCGGATCTCGTTGCCGTGCGCAAGGGGATCGACGGCTATCAGTTCTATCCTCTCTACGCCATTGACCTGAGCACAGTTACCTACACCTGATCTTCAAGGGGGAACGGATCGTTTCCCCTGATTCCGGACAAAGCGAGGCGGACACCATGCGTTATACAGCGAAAAAAGTTGCGACGATGCTGCTGACAATGGTGATCGTCTCGTTTTTGACTTTTGTTGCTTTTTCCCTTCTCTCCGGTGATGCGGCCACACGCCTGCTCGGTACGGAGGCCACGCCGGAAAAGCTGGAGGCCCTGCGCATCCAGCTGGGACTGAACGACCCGCTTCCGGTGCGCTACGGACACTGGCTGGCCGGTGCCGTGCGCGGCGACCTCGGAACCTCGTATCAGTACGGCCTGCCCGTCACCGCGCTCATCGCGCAGCGGCTGGGGCCGACGCTGACGCTTACGGCGCTTGCGTTTGCGCTGATCGTCGTGATCTCCATTCCGCTCGGCGTTGTTTCGGCGAAATACGCCGGCGGCCGGCTCGACCGCACGATCACGGTGCTCAACCAGATTGTGATGGCGGTTCCGCCGTTTTTTACCGGCATCCTGTTCACGTACTTTTTCGGGCTGGTGCTGCACTTTTTCATCGCCGGCGCATTTCCGACCGGCGGTGCGGGCAGCTATCTCAGCTACCTTTTCTTCCCCGCCCTTGCCGTGGCGCTGCCGCGCATTGCCATGACGGTCAAGCTCCTGCGCACGTCCATCCTTGACGAGGCGCAGCGCGACTATGTCCGCACTTCAATGAGCCGCGGACGCTCGCGCAGCGGCATCCTCTACCGGCATGTGCTGAAAAATACGCTCGTCCCGCTCGTCACCTTTCTGGCCATGACCGTGGCCGATCTTCTGGCGGGCAGTGTGGTCATTGAACAGGTATTTGCCGTGCCGGGGCTCGGACGGCTGCTGCTCACCTCCATCTCAAACCGCGACGAGCCGGTTGCGCGCGCCATTGTTGCGCTGCTGGCCTTTGCCGTGATCCTCTGCAACCTTGCCGCCGATCTGCTCGCGCGGCGCATTGACCCGAGGCTTGCCTCCGGCGTGGGAGGTGACGCATGAAAAAGAATACCTATCTGCGTGTGGGCCTGCTGCTCACTGCGCTGGTTGCAGGCTTCATCGTCCTCGGCTTGTTCTGGACGCCGTATCAGCCCGGCGCGATGGACTTCGCCCGCATGCTGCCGCCGTCTCTTTCGCACCCGATGGGGACAGATAAATTCGGTCGTGATATTTTAAGCCGCGTCATGGTCGGCGCGGGTGATACGCTCCTTATTGCGCTTGGTACGGTCGTGATCGGCACCATCGCCGGGACGCTTGTCGGCGCGCTGACAGGCTGGTACGGCGGCTGGGTGGACGAGGTGCTCATGCGATTGAACGACGCGCTCGCGTCGTTTCCAAGCATCCTCATTCTGCTTGTGCTCGTCAGCCTGCTCGGCGGGGGGAGAGGGCACATGACGCTCGCGCTCGGCATCGTGTTCATTCCCAGCTATGCGCGCATCGTGCGCAGTGAGTTTGCCCGTGCGCGCACGCAGAATTACGTCCGCATGGCGGAGCTGATGGGTGCGTCGACCGCGCGTATCCTCTTTATTCACATTCTGCCGAATATCTGGCACACACTGGTTTCTGCCATTACCATCGGCTTTAACAATGCCGTTTTGGCCGAGGCGGCCATGAGCTACCTTTCCATCGGCGTTTCGCCCGATGAGGCCAGCCTTGGCTACATGCTCTCGGAGTCGCAGAGCATTCTGGATTCCGCACCGTGGTATGCCCTCGGCACCGGTGCAGTCATTGTACTGCTGATTCTCGGCGTGAGCCTGATCGGTGAGGGGCTTCAGCGCGGCGAGAATTGATTTTCGGAAAGGAGACGCTCCATGGTCGAAATTCGTGATCTGCACGTCCGTTTTCACGGCGCTCTGCGCGAGGCCGTGTCGGGCGTCGACCTGACCATTCATGACGGCGAGATTTTGGGACTGGTGGGCGAGAGCGGCAGCGGCAAGACCGTCACCGCCATGACGCTCTCCGGCCTTATTGAGCGCAAGAAGGTCACGCTCTCCGGAGAGGTGCTTTTTGACGGACGCGATATCCTGCGCCTGCCGCGCGCGGAGCTCAGAAGCGTTCAGGGACGTGAGATCGGTGTGGTGTTTCAGGAGCCGATGACCGCGATGGACCCGCTCATGCGCATCGGCCCGCAGGTCGAGGAGGCGCTCGCCGTCCACACGAAGCTTACAAAGGAAGAACGCCGCATCCGTGCTCTTGAGGCATTGCGTGATGTCGACCTTCCGGAGCCGGAGGAGCTGTACCGCAAGTATCCGCACGAGTGCTCCGGCGGTCAGCTCCAGCGCGTGATGATCGCTGCCGCCATCGTGACAAACCCGCATCTGCTGCTGCTCGATGAGCCGACCACCGCGCTCGACGTGACGGTGCAGGCGCAGATCCTCTCCCTGCTCGGACGGCTCAACCGTGAGCGCGGCATCTCGATGCTGCTCATTTCCCATAATCTTCAGGTCGTGCGCCGCATCTGCTCGCGCGTGGCCGTGATGCAGCGCGGGCACATTGTGGAGGAGGGCGAGATGGAGCGCGTGTTCACAAATCCGCAGAACGCCTATACCGTCGAGCTGATTAACGCTATTCCGCGCCGCGTGCGCAGAGGATAAACCGCATGGACGACCTTGTTTTAGAAGTTAAAAACCTGACGAGCTGGTACCGCGCCGCGGACGACCGCGGCCGCCGGTACGATCAGACCGTGCTCCATGATGTAAGCTTTACGCTCCGCCGGGGCGAGATCCTGGGCCTGGTGGGTGAGAGCGGCACGGGGAAGACGACGCTGGTGAAGAATATTCTCGGCCTTGTCAAAACGCATACGGGCGAGATCATTCACTATACCAAGCGCCCGCAGATGATCTTTCAGGACCCCTATTCCTCGCTCAATCCCGCCTATACCGTCGGCTGGATGCTTGAAGAACCGCTGCGCATTTACGGCAAATATGACGCTGCCGAGCGCCGCCGCCGCGTTGCGGAGATCGCGGAGAAGGTAGGTCTTCCCGCCGAGTGCCTGACGCGCCGGCCGAACGAGCTCTCCGGCGGTCAGCGTCAGCGTGTGTGCATCGGTGTGGCCCTGATTCAAAAGCCGCGCCTCATCATTGCCGACGAGCCGGTCAGCGCGCTCGACGTGACCATTCAGCGTCAGATTCTGGAGCTGATGCGTTCGGTGTGTGACGAGCTTGGCATTTCCTTCCTTTTTATTTCCCATGACCTTAATGTCGTCTACCAGCTCTGTGACCGCGTGATGG
>CAKTOJ010000121.1 GCA_934589665.1 uncultured Oscillospiraceae bacterium
TCCACGGGTCGCCTGACGCAATCCGAACCGGACGGCACCGTTTCAAACTCACTTTTACTCAGGTGCCTTGCGTCCTGCTTCTCCTGCGCCTGTTCCCGTTTCCGATCCTGCTCAAGGAAGTCTGCGACCTCCTTTGGCACCGATACTTGCTCACCATTGTAGACGATAACGACATTGTCGTTCATTTTGTGTCCTTTCCGCTTTCAACGGAAAGGTACACACCCGCGCTGCCGGTACAGCGCCAAAAACCGTCGACCTTCATGGAGCACATCCTGCGTACAGGGGTGGTCATAATGCCCTACGGGGTCCATGAATGTCTGAGGCCACACTGTGGTGTGGACCTCACCGAAAAGCTGCGAGATTTGGCTTTAGCCTACTATTGATATAAAGTGAACCTGCGGAGGTGCCAAGATACGAAAACTCACTTTATGACTTCGGGGCGCAGTTCCCGCACAATATCCACAAAACCATCCACAAACGGGGCAATCCATTTATCCTTATGATAGAGAATCTGGCTGAAATAGCTTTGTGGAGGAACATCAATGTCGAGTTTTACAAGATGACCTTCTTGCAGATGCTTGGTAATGGAGTATTCAGGCAAAAAGGACAGTCCCATGCCACGGTTGACCAGCTCGGCAACGGCGACAGTACTGTCTACGAGCAGACAATGCTTGAGCAGCAGGCGCTGGGCGGATGCCAGCTCATTGAGCCGGGTATAGCAAAATCCGCTGTGCTCCGTAGCAATAATGTTGTACTCGAGAACTTCGCTTAGCGGGATGCGCTTCCGGCTTGCCAATGGGTGATTGGGCGCGGCAAAAAAGACCAGACGCTCCCTGCGGGCGTAGCGCCGCGAGAGACCCGGCTCGGTGCTCAGGTTGCCGGAGATGTAGATCAGATCCAGCCGGTTTTGCTTGAGTAGGGCCGCCAACTCGGTGGCCTGTCCCATCCGGATCTGTACTTCAACGTTCCGGTAACGGGAACGGAAACGCTCCAGCACATCGGGGAGCGCGCTGAAGAGCAGCGATTCCAGCGCGCCGACATAGAGTGTACCGCTCATTTCTTCCTCCTTGCGCCCGAGCATGCAGGCCTGAAACCAGATGTGAAGAATGTCGTCGGCGTGTGCGCGGAATTTTTCGCCCAGCTGCGTGAGGGAGACATGTTTGCCGACGCGATCGAAGAGAGGAAAGCCAAGTTCGCGCTCAAGCTGTTGGATCTGCGTGGTGACGGTGGACTGCGCATAGCTGAGTTCCTCGGCGGCTTTGGTGAAGTTTTCCAGTTCCGCCACGTGCAGAAAGGTCTCGATGTTTTTGATGTCCATTGGCTTACTCTCCTTAACGATTGAAAAAAGCGATTTGAAAAATCGAAATCGTCTGTTTTACAAATCAATATTAGCATGTTATACTAACATTGTAAATAGCAAATAAGATTAATTGTGCTATTTAACAATATGCTTGCAAGGAGAGATGCGATAATGAGCAAAATGGAATATCTGAAAAACTTGCCGGTCGCCGTTCTGGGCGGCGGCGCTGTCGGTAAGACCTGCGCAGCGGATATCAAGCTTGCGGGCCGCGAAGTCCGTCTGTACGATGTAATGCCGTTTGCTGAAAAATCCCTCAAAGACCTCGATAAAACTGGAATTCTTTTTGATGGCATCCAGCGCAACCGCGACTGCTTTGAGCGCAGTGGCCGCGCATTCATCGATGTCGTAACCACCGACATCGAAAAGGCGATCAAGGGTGCAGGCCACATCGTCGTCTCCTGCGGCTCCTGGGGCCATGAGGCCATGTTCCGCGCCATGATTCCCTATCTCGAAGACGGTCAGGTCGTCAACGTGTTCGCGGATAACTTTGGCGCGTTGCTCCTGCGTCGCCTGATGCGCGAGATGGGCTGCACGAAAAAGGTCATCGTCGGCGGCTGGTCCTCTGCCCCTTATGGCACGCGCCTTGAGAGCATCGGCAAGTGCGTGTTCCCGCACGTGAGCGCCAAGTATCGCGCCATCACACTGCGCGGCGCGGCCCTGCCCATGATCGACACGGACGATTTCCTTGAGGCCTCCAAGTATCTGCCCTGCATGGACGCCGTCACGAACGGTGACGGTCCCTCTAAGGCCAACACCGTCCTTGATGTTGACTTTGCGAATGTCAACCCTGTTATCCATGTTCCCGCCACGATCCTCGGCGTTTCCACGATGGAAAACTGGGGCGTGATCTTCGGCGGCCACGACAAGACCACCTATTCAATGTATTCTCACGGTCTGTGCCCGTCCATCTGCGAGGTACAGTACCAGTTCTATAACGAAGAGATCGCGCTGGCTGAGGCCATTGGCGTCGGCACCCCGAAGTACAAGAAGGAAATGTTCTTCTCCCGCCGCAGCGTACTGACGCAGGAGTACATGGGTCTCGACGAAAACGGCAACGACAACGTCGTCTTCCCGCTCGATCAGCCTTCCACCGAGGGCAACACCGGTCCGAACAACATCCACCACCGCTACATGACCGAGGATGTCCCCATCGGCTGCAAGGTATATCACGATCTGGGCGTGGCCTATGGAGTTAAGACCCCCATTATCGATTCCATGATTACGCTGGCCGGCGCGATGCATCAGAAGAACTTCTTTGAGGAGAGCCGCTACAACCTCGCTTACCTCGGCATCGACGGCATGAGCAAGGAAGAGCTGCTTGCCTACCTCAACGACGGCGTGTATAATCGCTAAAAAAGCCACATACATCCGCAGCACAGTCAAGGAATCAGGTGAATAGGAAAGGTATTTTACATAAATAAGAAAAACGCTGCGAAGTTGCAGCTTCACAGCGTTCAAGAGGTCTGATATACAAGAGAACATATTTTGACCATTTATTAAAAATACAACAGAAATTCCCTGATGTCAATGGAAACAGAGCGCACAGCCCAGCATATGTGTGGGTGCGGCGCTGTGCGCTCCTTTCATTCTCCTGCATTTGTTCGGCACACCTTTACGCAAGGCGTCCCCAAAAAAGAAAAAAGGAGATTATACAATGACACCTTATGATTTTCTAATTGATTTTGCATTGATGTCTCTGCTGCTTTTTGTTGCACAGTTTATGCGTGCACGCATCAAGCTGATTCAGAAGCTTTTGATTCCCAGTTCGCTGCTGGCCGGTTTTTTGGGTCTGATCCTGGGGCCGCAGGTTCTTAATGTACTTCCGTTTTCCGGCAGTATTTCCTCTTATGCCTATATGCTGGTCGTCGTTCTGTTCTCGTCCTTGTTCATTGGTAATGAAACAAAGGGCAGCTTTAAGAAGACCATGAACGAAGTGGGCGACACCTTTCTGATCAATTCCGCCTGCTACTTTGGTCAGTATGCGTCTGCATTGCTGATCGGCGGCGCATTTATGGCAGCCTTCTATCCCGCTGTTGAAGATGGCTTTTCCCTGCTTATGCCTGGCGGTTTCATCGGTGGCCATGGTACTGCCGCGGCCTTCGGCGGCGCCTTTGAGGAATTGATCGGCTGGGATGAAGCGCTGCCCATCGGCCAGACCTTTGCCACCATCGGTCTGCTTGTCGGTATTATTTGCGGTGTTATCTGCATCAATGTCGCAGCGAAAAAAGGCGCGACCCGCTTTATCAAATCTGCGAAAGAACTTCCCGAGAGCATGCGCACCGGCATGGTTCCCGAAGAGGAGCAGGATTCTATGGGTCGCAATACGGTCAATCCCATGGCGATTGATCCTCTCACCTGGCATCTTGCATTAGTTCTTATCGCTGCCGGCGCCGGTTACTTCGTAACAAACTGGCTGCAGGGTATGTTCCCCAAGCTCAGCATCCCCATGTTCTCCGTCGGTATGCTCTGCGGTGTTGTCCTCCAGCAGATCCTTAAGCTGTTCAAGCTCAACAAGTATGTTGACCGCGAAGTCGTTTCCCGCATCGGCAGCTCTGTTACCGATTATCTGGTCGGCTTCGGTGTTGCAACAATCAAGCTCTCCGTTGTGGTAAAATACGCCGTTCCGCTGCTGGTGCTGTCCCTGATCGGCACGATTTTTGTGTTCATGTACCTGCTGTTCGTCAGCCGCAAGCTGTTCCACAACTTCTGGTTTGAACGCGGCATCTTCATC
>CAKTOJ010000122.1 GCA_934589665.1 uncultured Oscillospiraceae bacterium
GCCGAGCACGTCGACGAGCTTATGACGGACGAGCTCCTTGATGTTGGCGCGGGCGGGCTTGAGGTACTCGCGGGGATCGAACTTGTCGGGATGCTCGTCCATGAACTGACGGATGGTGCCGGTCATGGCAAGGCGCAGATCGGAGTCAATGTTGATCTTGCAGACGGAGAGCTTCGACGCCTCACGCAGCTGCTCCTCGGGCACGCCGATGGCGTTGGGCATCTTGCCGCCGTGATCGTTGATCATCTTGACATACTCCTGCGGGACGGAGGAGGAGCCGTGGAGCACGATGGGGAAGCCGGGCAGACGCTTGGAGACCTCTTTAAGCACGTCAAAGCGCAGCGGGGGCGGAACAAGGATGCCCTGCTCGTTGACGGTGCACTGCTCGGGCTTGAACTTGTAGGCGCCGTGGCTGGTGCCGATGGCGATGGCGAGGGAGTCACAGCCGGTCTTGGAAACAAATTCCTCGACCTCCTCGGGATGGGTATAGGACGCCTCGTGGGCCGCGACCTTGACCTCATCCTCGATACCGGCAAGCGTGCCGAGTTCAGCCTCAACGACCACGCCGTGATCGTGCGCGTATTCAACGACCTTCTTGGTGATCTCGATATTCTCGGCAAAGGGCTTGGAGGAAGCGTCGATCATGACCGAGGTAAAGCCGCCGTCGATGCAGCTCTTGCAGGTCTCAAAATCGGGGCCGTGGTCGAGGTGGAGCACGATGGGAATGTCAGGACAGCACGCGACCGCCGCTTCGACGAGCTTGACAAGATAGGTGTGGTTGGCATAGGCGCGCGCGCCCTTGGACACCTGAAGGATCACGGGCGCGTGCTCTTCCTGACAGGCCTCGGTGATGCCCTGAACGATCTCCATATTGTTGACGTTGAACGCGCCGATGGCATATCCGCCGTCATACGCCTTCTTAAACATTTCGGTTGAGGTTACGAGTGGCATGGTGTCGTCTCCTTTGGTAAAGTTATTTCAAATGATTGGTACATTTGGTACTATCAATATTGTATCACAGGAAAAAAGAAATGCAAGGGGAAAGCGAGGAATTTCTTCAAAAAAGAGAGACAAAACAACGGCTTTGTCTCTCTTTTTTCAGTTGGCTCAGATATTCGCCTTGACGGTCGCAGCGATCCGGTCGGCAGTCAAGCCATACTCACGCAGCACGTCGGCAGCTTTGCCGGACTGGCCGAACTGGTCGTTCACACCGATCTTATGGAACTTGCAGTTCACCTTGCCCATGAGAACATCCGCCACGGCGTCGCCGAGGCCGCCGATGACGCTGTGTTCCTCGACCGTGATGACCTTGCCGCATTTTTCGGCGTACTTCGTCACGCACTCTGCGTCGATGGGCTTGATGGTGTGGACATTGATGACGGCGGCGTCGATGCCATCCTTGGCAAGTGCTTCCGCGGCCATCATGGATTCGTTGACCATCAATCCGGTAGCAAAGATGGCAACATCCTTGCCCTCACGCAGGACGTTGGCCTTGCCGAGAACAAAGGGCTTGACCATATCACCCTCAAAAACGGGCGTGGCAAGACGCGCAAGACGCATATAGACCGGGCCGTCAAACTCGGCGAGCGCCATAGTCGCGGCGCGGGCCTCGTTCGCGTCAGCAGGGCAGACGACGGTCATGCCGGGGATCACGCGCATGAGGGCAATATCCTCGATGCACTGGTGGCTGCCGCCGTCCTCACCGACGGAAACACCGGCGTGGGTGGCGCAGATCTTGACGTTGAAGTGGGGATAGGCCACAGAGTTGCGGATCTGCTCATAGGCACGGCCGGAGGCAAACATCGCAAAGGTGGAGCAGAAGGGGACAAGGCCCATCGTGCTCATGCCGGCAGCGGCGGAAACCATATTGGCCTCGGCGATGCCGAAGTTATAAAACTTCTCGGGATGCGCTTTCTGCACCTTGCAGGTCTGCGTCGCGTTGGCAAGGTCGGCGTCAAGCACAACGACCTTGTCGTTCTTTTCCACCAGCTCGATCAGCGCTTCGCCGTAAGCCTGACGGGTTGCAATTTTATCACTCATGTCCTTAACCCTCCAATTCCTTCAAGGCCTGATCGCGCTGTTCGGCGTTGGGTGCCTTGCCGTGCCAGCCGACCTGATTTTCCATATACGAAACGCCCTTGCCCTTGACCGTGTGGGCGAGAATCGCCTTGGGTCTGCCGGGCATGGTGGGCTTGGAGAGCGCCGCTTCGATCGCGTCGAGGTTGTTGCCGTCGGGCAGCTCGATGAGATCAAAGCCAAACGCGCGCAGCTTTGCGGGCAGGTCGCCGAGACTCATAACCTGATCGTTCGTGCCGTCGATCTGAAGGCCGTTGTTGTCGATCATGACCGTCAGGTTGTCCAGCTTATAGTGGGCGGCAGCCATATAGGCCTCCCAGATCTGGCCCTCCTGACTCTCGCCGTCGCCGACGAGGACAAAGACCTTCGTATCCTTGCCGAGATGCTTGGCCGCAAGGGCCATGCCGACGGCAATAGACACGCCCTGACCGAGCGAGCCGGTAGAAGCGTCCACGCCGGGGATCTTTTTGGCATCGGGGTGGCCCTGGAGGATGGAGTGGAGCTGGCGGAAATTCGCATACTCGTCACGGGAAATAAATCCCTTGGCGGCGAGCACGGCATAGTAGCACGGCGCGGCATGGCCTTTGGAGAGCACAAAGCGGTCACGGTTGGGATCGTGCGGATTGCTGGGATCGACGCGCATATGGTTGAAGAAAACGCTGGTCATCAGCTCGACAGCCGACAGGGAGCCGCCGGGATGACCGCTGCCGGCGTTGGCCGTCATCGTGATGATGTCGCGGCGCACCTGCCGGCAGATGGTGGAAAGCTCTTGCGTGTTCATGGAAAACCTCCTTGCATTAAAGCATATAATGCCTTACATTCAGCTATTTCAGTATATCGAACGAGTGAGACAAAGTCAATTCAATCTGCAATTGGATTATGTACATTTTTTGCATGATCCGCATATTCTGGCAGGAGGTGGGTACGCTATGCTGTTTCTATTGCCGTATGACCGTGCCGCCGCCGTGCGCTATGCACACCTTTGGGCCTATGGGCGCAATCCGCGCTTTTATGATTATGAAAATATCGGCGGTGACTGCACGAATTTTGCCTCACAATGCATTTATGCCGGCGGGGGAATCATGAATTTCACACCGACGTTCGGCTGGTACTATATCAATGCCAGCGACAAAGCGCCCGCGTGGACGGGAGTAGAGTATCTCTATCGCTTTCTCACGCGCGCAGAGCCCTACGTCGGGCCGTATGCGCAGGAGAGCGCGCTCTCCCGCATCCAGCCGGGCGATATTGTTCAGCTCTCTTTTGACGGGAGCGGATGGCAGCACTCTCCGGTCGTCGTCGCGGCAAACCGGCCGCGCGGCTATGCGGATATCCTTGTCGCGGCGCACAGCTATAACGCGGATAACCGACCGCTGTCGACCTACGAATTTCAGCGGGCGCGCTTTCTTCATATAGAGGGGGTGTACCGCCCGGAATGACCGGGCGCGGGGAACAGGGAAGAGGCGGAGCGTATTAAGCTCCGCCTCTTCTTTTTTAAGGTGTTTCCGTCTTTTTCTTCGGCGGCTTTACGCGCGACAGGGGATTTGCCTTTGCGGCAACGCGCAGCGCCTCGTTATCGATGTGCGTATAGATCTCCGTTGTATTCAGATGCTCGTGTCCCAAAACCTCCTGCACGGCTTTTACGTCAACGCCGTTTTGAAGCATCAGTGTCGCTGCGGTATGACGCAGCTTGTGGGAGGAGTATTGCGACGCATCCAGTCCCGCCTCGCTCAGATGCTTTTTCACCAGCGCGTGGACCGTCGAGCGGCTGATGCGTTCGTTGCGGGAGGAGAGAAAGAGGGCGTTCTGGTCGCGTCCAACGATGGGACGGCGCACGGCAAGATAGCTTTGGAGCGCGTCCTTACAGGCGTCATTGAGATAGACGATGCGAACTTTGTTTCCCTTACCGAGCACACGCAGCGCGTCATCCTGAATATCCGTGATATTGAGCGCGCAGAGCTCGGAAATACGCAGTCCGCAGT
>CAKTOJ010000123.1 GCA_934589665.1 uncultured Oscillospiraceae bacterium
TATTGCCGATGCCGACCGTGTCAATGTGGGAGTCGAGTGCGATGATCTTATCGCCCGTGCCCATCCAGCCGATGACGTTGCCAAGCTTGTCGAACTCAACCTTGTCGTAGCCAAGCTTCTTCATTTCCTCGGCGATGCGGTTGGCGACGCCCTTTTCCTCGCAGCTCTCGCTGGGGATGGCGATCATATCACGCAGGAAGCGGGTCATGTCCGCCTGATAGCCTTGAGCAGCCTTTTTGATCGCTTCAAAATCCATGGGAAACCTCCATACAGCGTTGAATTTTTGTTTATTGTGCAAGACACGCTCTGTTTCTTCTGCCCTTATCATAGCATAAGCGGCGATAAAGTCAAACAAAAAATTTGCAAATCTGAAAAAAATTCTGAAAAAAACATTGCTTTTTATTTGAACTATGGTATGATGGAAAACGAAGAAAAGCAAACGGGGAGGGGATAGGCTATCGAAGCGTCCAGACTGGAAACGCTGCGGCAGATCGCAAAGGGGATCGCCGCGCAGTTCGGCAGCAGCTGCGAGGTTGTGGTTCACGACGTGGCTGCCAAGCATCCCGAGCACTCAATCGTTATTATTGAAAATGGACATGTCACGGGCCGCAAGGTCGGTGACGGTGCGTCCCATGTCGCCATGGAGCAGGTGCGCAACGCTGACGCACAGCCGATGGATCATCTGAGCTATCTGACGAAAACGCCGGACGGCAAGATCCTCAAGTCCTCGACGATGTACATTCGCGGTAGGAATGGCAAGGTCGTGGCCATCCTCGGCATCAACTACGACATTTCGTCGCTGCTGATGATCGAGAATGCGGTCCATGAGCTCACAGCAACGGGCGACGGCACGCAGACCGAGCCGGAGCGGATTACGAACGTCAACGATGTGCTCGACGAGCTCATCGCCCAGTCGGTCGCCCTCGTGGGCAAGCCCGCGGCGTTGATGAACAAGGAGGACAAAATGCGGGCCATCGGCTTTTTGAGCCAGAGCGGCGCGTTCCTTGTCACCAAGTCCGGCGATAAGGTCGCCAAATATTTCGGAATCTCAAAATATACACTATATTCCTATATCGACAAACAACAGGAGGACAAGCAAAATGGGTAAAATCGATCTGAGCATCAACAAGGTCGGTCTGGAGCATAACATCCAGAAGGCCAAGGAGAACAATGTCATCATCCCCACCATCGCGCAGATGCAGCATCCTGAGACGATTCCTGAAAAGATTCAGGCGAAGCTGAAAAATGTCGGACTGTGGGACGTCAACCCCCTCAACCTCTTCCGCATCACGTGGAAGAACGAGGCTAAGGAGTTCGGCGGCCTTTATCAGGCGGTTCCGAACTATGTCGAGATCCCCTCTGAGCTCTCCGGTGTGCCGTGCCGCATCGTCGCCATGGCGGGCAAGTGGTTCCCCACCGGCTGCCACAAGGTCGGCGCGTCCTTCGGCTGCCTCGCCCCGCGTCTGGTGACCGGACAGTTCGACGCGAATTATCATCACGCCGTCTGGCCCTCCACCGGCAACTACTGCCGCGGCGGCGCGTTCAACTCCAAGCTGCTTGCCGTCGACTCCGTCGCCATTCTCCCCGCCGAGATGAGCAAGGAGCGCTTCGACTGGCTCTCCAAGATTGCCGGTCAGGTCATCGCCACTCCCGGCTGCGAGTCCAACGTCAAGGAGATCTTCGACAAGACCTGGGAGCTCAAGCAGGACCCGAGCATGATGATCTTCAACCAGTTCGAGGAGATGGGCAATCCCCTCTGGCACTACAATGTCACCGGCTACGCCCTCGCTGACCTCTTTGAGGCCATCAAGAAGCCCGGTCAGAACTTTGCCGGCGCGTGCTTCACCTCCGGCTCCGCAGGTACGATGTCGGCGGGCGACCTCCTCAAGGAGCGCTATCCCGGCCTCAAGCTCGGTGTTGGCGAGGCGCTGCAGTGCCCCACCATTCTGGAAAACGGCTTCGGCGGTCACCGCATCGAGGGCATCGGCGATAAGCACATTCCGTGGATTCACAACGTTAAGAACACCGACATGGCTATCGCCATCGACGACGAGGACTCTCAGCGCCTGCTGCGCCTGTTCAACACCAAGGAGGGCCAGAAGTACCTCAAGGAAGAGCTCAAGCTCTCCGACGAGATGATCGAAAAGCTCACCTGGCTGGGCATTTCCGGTATTGCCAACGTCCTTTGCTGCATCAAGATGGCCAAGTATTATGAGCTGACCGAGAACGACGTGGTCGCCACCGTCCTGACCGACTCCGCCGTGATGTACGGCAGCCGCATCGAGGAACTCAACGAGATGCACGGTGCTTACAGCGAGGAGGAGGCCCGCCTCGACCATAACCTCCATATGCTCGGACTCAAGACCGACAATCTCATGGAGTTGACCTACACCGACCGCAAGCGCATCCACAATCTCAAGTATTACACCTGGGTCGAGCAGCAGGCGCGTGACGTCAAGGATCTCAACGCCCTCTGGTACGACACCAAGGGTACCTGGGATGCCGTCCATGCGCAGGCGAGCGAGCTCGACGAGCTTATCAATGAGTTCAACGAGGCCACCGGCCTTCTCAAGGCGCTGTAAAAATAGGGAGCAGGCTCCCTGCTTGAACCAAAAGGGAGTATCTCCACGGAGATGCCCCCTTTTCGCATCGGGACGATGCAATCGCCGCCCGCGGCGGCGGATTTCGCAAGGGTGATTCTCTTTCCGAAAGAGAACCACCCCTGCGCGACCCCAAGAGAACGCAAGGGCTGTGCCCTTGACGGCGCATTGCTTGTTCCTGCGTGGACGATGCTGCACGCGCTGTGCAAAGAAATGCCTGCCAATTTTAAAGCGGCTTTCGATTTGATACAGCGTCTATGTCCGCTTTGTCGCTGCCGCGGCGGGGTTACGAAAAGAATAGGAGAACAGAAAATGTTAAAAAACGTCAAATGCGCGCGCTGCGTCAAGTGCGGCAAGGAATACAAGGCTGTGCCGAACCTCACGAACTGCTCGTGCGGTGGCATCCTCGACATCATCTACGATTACGACTACATCAAGTCGAACCTTACCAAAGAAAAGCTCAAGAGCCGCCCGAACACCATGTGGCGCTACCGCGAGCTGCTCCCGGTCGAGGAGACGACACCTGATACGCCCCTGCGCGTGGGCTGGAGCCCGCTCTATGAGGAGGACCGTCTTGCCAAAAAGCTGGGGCTCAAAAAGCTCTGGGTCAAGGACGACGGTCAGAACCCGACCGCAAGCCTGAAGGACCGCGCTTCCGCCATGGCGGTTGCCAAGGCAAAGGAAGCCGGCGCGGAGATCATCGCGTGCTCATCCACCGGCAACGCGGCCAGCTCGCTGGCGGGCAATGCCGCGGCGGCGGGCCTCAAGACCTTTATCTTCGTGCCCTCCCGCGCGCCCAAGGGGAAGGTCGCGCAGCTGATGACCTTCGGTGCGAATGTCATTTCCGTGCAGGGCAACTATGAAGAAACCTTCGAGCTTTCCAAAAAGGCCATCGACAAGTGGGGCTGGTACAACCGCAACGCCGCCATCAACCCCTATCTCTCCGAGGGCAAAAAGACCGTTTCGCTCGAGATTGCCGAGCAGCTTGACTGGAAGATGCCCGACTATCTTGCGATTTCCGTCGGCGACGGCTGTACCATCGCGGGCGTGTGGAAGGGCCTCAAGGACCTCTACGCCATCGGCTTCATCGATAAGCTCCCGCGCCTGATCTCCGCGCAGGCGGAGGGCTGCCACCCCATCAACCGCGCCATCGCGGAGGATAAGCCGTGGCAGCCGATGGAGGAGAACACCCTCGCCGACTCCATCGCCGTCGGCGTGCCGCGCAATGCGGACAAGGCGCTCATGGCG
>CAKTOJ010000124.1 GCA_934589665.1 uncultured Oscillospiraceae bacterium
TGTCGTCATTACCGGCGATGAACAGATCTGCCGCCGTCCATGGAGAGTCGAGACAAAAGCATTAGAGGAGCTGGGCGCTACCTGTATTCATACCAGAATCGGCAATGTGTCGCCGCCTGTGGTGGTCGGCGGTCCCATGCACGGCGGCGTGGCGCATCTGGATGGTTTGAACAGCCAGCACATTTCCGGCATTATTCTTGCCGCACCGATGCTCAACGAGGGGGAGAGTGTGGAGCTACATGTGGATCATCCGCTGGAGCAGCCGTATATTCAGCTCACAATCGACTGGGTGAAAAAATACGGCGGAACGATCGAGTATACGCCGGATTACAAATACTTCAAGGTAAAGGGCGGCCAGCATTATACGGCACAGGAGATTTTCATTCATCCGGACTGGTCCAGTGTGGTATTCCCGCTGGTGGCTGCGGTATGCACGCCCAGCGATCTGACGATCACCGGTGTGAACTTTGAGGATACGCAGGGCGATAAAGAGGTCGTGAACATCCTGATCCGCATGGGTGCAGATATTACCAAGGATGAAAAGAATGGAACGCTGCACATCCGCGGCGGCAAGCCTCTGCATGGCGTTGAGATCGATATGAATGCGATCCCGGACAGCCTTCCGATTCTCACTGTTGCGGCTGCCTATGCCGAGGGGGATACCCACTTTATCAATCTGGCGCACGTGCGGATCAAAGAGAGCGACCGTGTGGCGGTGATGAGCGAGACGCTTGCTGCCTGTGGTGCGGAGGTTGAAAGCACGCATGATACCATGACGGTTCACGGAGGAAAGCCCCTGCATGGAGCCACAGTACCGAGCTATGGCGACCATCGCGTGGCGATGGCGATGGCCGTGTGCGGCCTTATGTGCGACGGTGAGATGGAGATTCTGGACGGCGAATGTGCTGCGGTTTCGTTCCCGCGCTTCTATGAGAAATTCAATGAGGTCGGCGCGGATTTCGCGCTGCGGTAAAGCCGGGCGCTGACGGAATGAAAAGCCGGCCTATTGCGGCAGTATTACGCGTGACTGCATTTGGAATGTTCTGCTTTTAAAGGAGTTTGTATGGAAAAAGAGAAAAGTCGAGCATTTGCCCTGCTGTTCCTTACGTTTTTCGTATGGGCCAGCGTATATGTCGGCGCAAAGCTGATATCGGGGGATATCCCACCGTCGCTGCTGGCGTGTCTGCGCACCTGTTCGGGCGCTGCGTGCGTCAGCCTTATGGCATGGCAGTACCGTCATATCCATATCGAAAGAAAAGATCTCTGGCTGTTGCTGCTCGTTGGCTTCCTTGGCTACTATGCCACCGTGAACCTTGTCCAGATCGGCATTGCCCTGACAGGTGCATCCGTTGCGGCTCTGATCAATGCGCTGACACCGGTATCGGTGACTCTGCTGGCCGCGCTTATCCTGCATGAGAAGATCACGCCGGCCAAGGTCGTGTGTCTTGCGCTGGCGCTGGCGGGCACCGTCATCATCACGGGAGGAACGCAGAGCCGCGGAGAGCTGATGGGAATTTTTGCCATGCTGGGCGCCGTCACCACATGGGGCTTTGCTTCCGTCTATCTTCGCAAGCTCACGGCGAAATACCCGCCTGTTCTGGTTACGGCCTACGGGCTGTGCATCAGTCTTTTGTTCCATATCCCAACGGGTATCGCTTCGCTCGCTGCGCAGGAAGCGGTGTTTACACCGTTCAACATACTTGTGATCCTCTATCTCGGGATCGCGGGAACCGGCATTTCGCAGTATACATGGTCAAAATCCCTTTCTATTCTGCCGGCAAGCACCTGCTCACTGTTTTATCCGCTTCAGGCAATGTTTTCCGCTCTGCTGGGCGCGATGATCCTCAAGGAGCACTTCCATTCGAGCTTTTTTCTCGGTTTTGCGCTGATCTGCATGGATGTAGCGCTCAACACATGGGGCAGCCGCCGCGAAAACGCGGCGTAAGGAATATATCGAAAAAGTATCCGCTGGAACTTTCCAGCGGATACTTTTTATGCGTGCAAGCGTTCAGACCAAAGGTATAACATAGGATCGAGCTTCCGTCAGGCCGGAAACCGCTGCCGGGAAAACGGCAAACAAGTTCGCCGACCTCTCCGCATAATCTCAAAGGAAAGGAGGGGGCAGGATGGCAAGCAAGCCGGAGCTGTTAGAATATCAAGCGGCAGATGAGATCGGGCAGGACTTTCTTCTCGCGTATCAGCGAACCGTCCTGCTCACCTTACAGCAGCAAGGCTTCCTCAACGAAATGCAGTTCAAAGACTGTGTACAGAAATTACAGAAACAAGCAAGAACATCAGATAAATCAAATTCTATAAAGTAATAGTACCTTTCAGTATCCGCACAGTTGCAGAGGCATGATATTCGCCGTATGATACCCGCAAAGGAGGCGGTTCTATGTTACAAGTAGCGGCGTACTGCCGCGTATCCACGGATAAAGAGGATCAGGCGAACTCATTTGAAGCCCAGCAGCGATATTTCCATGACTACATCGAGCGTCAGCCGGATTGGGAGCTGCAGGGCATCTATGCCGATGAGGGCATTTCAGGTACATCTACCCACAAGCGTGTGGAGTTCAATAAAATGCTCCATGCGGCGGAGATGGGACAAATCGATCTGATCGTAACCAAGGAAGTCAGCCGGTTCACCCGAAACACGGTGGACGCTCTGCAAATCACCCGCAATCTGCGGCGGCGGGGCGTAGGGGTGCTGTTTCTGAATGACAGTCTGGATACCCGTACCAATGATGGGGAGCTGCGGCTGACGATCATGAGTTCCGTTGCCCAGGACGAAAGCCGAAAGACCTCTGAACGCTCCAAATGGGGGCAGACGCGCAGCATGGAAAAAGGGGTAGTCTTTGGCGGATCACTGCTGGGTTACGATGTGATTGGCGGCAAAATGATCGTCAATCCAGAGGGGGCAGAGATCGTCCGGCTCATCTTCCGTAAGTATTTACAGGAGCGCAAGGGGTGCAGTACCATCGCACGGGAGCTGCGGGAGGCTGGTATTCTCAGCAGTAAAGGCAACTGTTTGTGGTCATCAGCCACAGTAACGAAAATACTGAAAAATGAGAAATACTGCGGCGACCTGATCCAGAAAAAGACCTATACGCCGGACTTCCTGACCCACGAGAAGAAGTACAACCATGGCAAGGAACCGCTGGTAGAACTGAAAGACCACCATGCGGCCATCATCGACCGTGAGACGTGGCAGGCGGTACAGCGGGAGCTATCCCGCCGCAACACGGCCAATGGCAGCGGGGGACACGGCAACCGCTACCCGCTGTCCGGCAAAATTCGCTGCGGTGAGTGCGGCAAGAGCTTCGTCAGCCGCACAAAAAAGCGCAAGGATGGCAGCGGCTATAAGCGCTGGTGCTGCTTCACCGCTACCAACGAGGGCCTACGGCGCACCGATGGTGCCGGAAATCCGATGGGATGCAGCGTTGGGCGGCAGATACGGGACGATGTTGCCATGGACATTCTGCGGCGTTCTGTAAACGCCGTGACGCTGGATAAAAAAGCCATCATAGCAAACCTCACCCGCATCGTAGAAAGCGTTCTGGTGTCCAGCGAGGATAGCGGTGAACATGAGCTGCGGCGTCTGGAACTGGAGTTTGAAAAGCTCCAGACCCGTAATGATACCATTTATGACCGTTTCTTTGACGCGACCATCTCCAAGGCCGATTATCAACGGGCCAAAGCCCGCTGTGAAAGTGAAATGAACCGGGTGCAGGAAAGGATTGTTGCTATCCAACAGAGGCAGGC
>CAKTOJ010000125.1 GCA_934589665.1 uncultured Oscillospiraceae bacterium
GTACAGGCCGCGGCGGGAATGGTTGTCGTGCGCATGGACCTTGAGGTGCTCGGTGAGCTGGTTGATGCGCTCAGTGAGAATGGCGATCTGGACCTCCGGCGAACCGGTGTCGCTCTCGTGGGTGCGGTTGGCTTCGATAATGGCAGTCTTCTGGTCTTTGAGCATCATGGTTATAGTTCCACCTTTCAATATAATTCACCCAGAGCTGGGAAGTGGGACAGGTGATGATCCGCGCTCCAAGCCCGGGTATGCTCTCTGCGCGCCTTCGCGTGCTTTGGTATCATACCATGCTTTGCGCTCATTGTAAAGCAAAACTTGCGAAATTATTCCGAAAACCGCTCATTTCCGTTCACTTGCCCTCTGCCGGCCATATTTCCATGTCTCTGAGCGTCTGCACCGTCTCCGTCAGGTTATCCGTGACGGTAATATACAGGCTGCGGCTGCTGGTCCGCTTGTCGTTCGGATCAATGTACCACAGTTCCAGATTGGCATAGCTTCCGTTCCCATCCCACCGTTCCCGGAAGATCGAGGCATTGGACGCATGGCCTGCCAGCCGGTCGCGTTCGAGCGCGCCGACGATCTCCTGCACCTGTGCCGCCGTCAGATCGCCATCATACTTGTACTGGTCCGCTGACGCGGTATCAGCATATTTATCTTCCGTCCAGAGCTGGCAGTACCCGCCGGTGAAATGGTAGCGGAGGGCCTCGCCGTAATCCGCATTGCTGAACACGCGCTTATACGTTGCCTCGGGACAGTTGATGAGGGCCGTGAGCGTCTGGGCGACGGAGCCGGCCTCGTCCAGCTCAGAAAGATAGGCCGTGCCGTCATCGTAGGTCCGGCGCACGACGCGCCCGTCGGTGAGGGTATAGGAAATAGTGAGATAGAGATAGGCCGTGCCATCGCCGGTCTCGCTGTCATAGTCCGTCCTCTCGTGAAGCGTGCGGTCCTTATCCGCGATCAGCGCGTAATGCGCGGCGCGGACAAGCTCAATGCTCTCCGACTGCTCCACGTTTCCATAGAAGGACTCACCGGGAACAGACAGATCAACACGGACGGACTGAATCTCATCCGCGGCGGGGACGTAGCCCTCATAGCCTGTGAGGTCGAGCGACATGCCGACGCCGAAGCACACCAGCACCACAGAGAACACCAGTGCACCCGCACGGCCGGAGCGCCAGACGCGGAAGCTCTTTTTGAGCAGCATCTCCGCCGCAAAATAGCCCAGCAGGCCAGCGAAGAGCATGCAGGCGATGGTGCCCGCAAGGGAATAGTCGCCGCGGGCAAGGTTCACGCCGAAGAGCAGCGTGTAGATCAGCTGGCCGAGCGAAAACGCCGTGCACAGCGCCACGCCGTACTTGAAGATCGGGCGCGCCCATGCGATCGCCACGGTCGAGCCGCTTGCCTCGCTTGCACGGCGGCGGTAGACCAGCAGGCCGAGCAGGGCGAGCAGCACGCCGGCGGCGGCATAGACGCCGAGCACCCACAGCCCGCTCATTTCGGCCGCTTCCACCTCGGAAATGAGATTGCCGTAGCTGTCATATTCATATGAATACCCACTCACATATACAGATGCGGCCATCTTGAAAACAGGCGAAAAAATGTCGAGCGGATACTCGCCGGAATAGCCGCCGTAGCCATAGAGAAAATTGCCCGCAAAGTTTTGCACAAGGTATTCCATCCCCACGGCAAGGATGTTCAGAATCCCATAGAACACCGGGGCGGCAAGGATCTGGCCGGTGAACATCATGCAGACAACACCGAATGAATAGAAGAACATAACGGTGAACACAGCGGCCAGCAGCGCCCTGCCAAGCGCCACGGAATCAAACCGGTCAAAGCACAGCGTTGTAATGCCGGCGGCGGCAAAGGCCAGTACAAGCGTGGAGAGCATGTAGGTCAGCCCGGCAAGATAGCCGCTGATGTAAAGCGTTTCGCGCCGCGCGGGCATGGAGTGAAAGCCCTGCGTGGAACGGGGGCTCGTGAGGTAGGCGAACATGGTCATGGCGAAGAAGATACCAAAAACGAACGCCATGGCGATCCCACCATAGGCGCCTACACGGAGAACATACTCCGAAACGTCCTGTACTGTGCTGTAGCCGGTGCGGCCAATCAATTCGTTGAGCAGAGGCAGGGGCAGGATCATAAGCCAGACGAGCGTATAGCCGAACCAGAGCGGCCATGCGCGCCGCAGGCTGCCGCGGAACAGAGACGCGTTAAAGTACGATGTCACGGACTGCATAGTCGGCACCTCCCAGCTCATAGATAAAGATTTCCTCCAGCGTCAGCGGCACGGCCTCCATATAGACCGGATCGAAGGCGCTCAGCCGCTCGGTGATCTGCTGCGTGCTGCCGCGGAAAATAATGGTAAACACGCGCCCGAGATGGCTTTCATGGAGCATCGTAAGCTCCGGCGGCAGCGGCGGAGCGCTCTCGGAACGAAAGACCACCTGCATCTTAACGGTGTTTTCCTGCAGGTCGGAAAGGCTGCGCTCGAGCAGCACCTTACCCTGATTCATAATGCCGACATGGTCGCATACATCCTCCAGCTCGCGCAGGTTGTGGCTGGAGACGAGCACCGTCGTGCCCCGCTCGGCCACGTCCTGCATGATAAGGCTCCACACCTGGCGGCGCATCACGGGATCAAGGCCGTCCACCGGCTCGTCAAGCACCAGATAATCCGGCATGCAGCACATGGTCAGCCAGAACGCCGCCTGCTTCTGCATGCCCTTGGACAGGCGGCGGATCAGCTGCCTGTCGTCGAGGGAGAAAATGCCGCGCAGCTTTTCGTAGCGTTCCATATTGAACTGCGGATAAAAGCCCCGGTAAAACTTCATCATGTCGCGGATGCTCGACTGCATGAAATAGTGCCAGTCGTCCGGAATGGACGCGATGCGGCATTTGACCTCCGGTGCCTCCCACACCGGCGCGCCGTCCACCGTCACCGTGCCCGAATCCTGCCGGTACACGCCCGTCAGGTGGCGCAGAAGCGTGGACTTTCCCGCACCGTTCGGACCGACAAGGCCGTAGATCGCGCCCTGGGGCACGGTCACATTCGCGCCCGAAAGCGCGGCAAAGCCGTCAAAGGTTTTCACAAGATCCCGAATTTCGATCATAGCGTCTCACCCTCCCTGATGATCTGTTCCAGCTCCTCGTGCGTCATGCCGAGCGTGCGGAGCTCGCGCAGTGTTTCCCGCAGCGTCTCGGTCAGCGCAAGGCGGCGCGCATCGTCCTGCGAGCGTTCGCCCCGCACGGCAAAGCTTCCCTTGCCCGGCACGGAGGCGGCGTAACCCTCCGTCTCCAGCTCGCTGTAGGCGCGCTGAATGGTATTTGGGTTGATGGCAAGCTGGCTGGCCAGCGCACGCACCGAGGGAAGCTTCTCCCCATCGGCGATCGCACCTGAGACGATCAGCCGCCGCAGCCCATCGCGCACCTGCTCATAGATCGGGCGCGCATCGCGGTAATTCAAAGTGATCATAGTCCCACTCCTATCGGTTCATCAGGATCACAAGAGCGACAAGCAGAACAAAAAGAATCGCGCCGATGCCGGCGTACAGGATACTGAAGGATATCATACGGCATCACCTCGACTGTATTAATCGTATTAGTACGGTTAGGATAGCATCTCACTCATGTCTTGTCAAGCCCTTGCCGAAAATTGTACATTCTTAACACATATATGTAATGATTTTGTCAAAATCTATGCATCATCTATAATCGTCATATTG
>CAKTOJ010000126.1 GCA_934589665.1 uncultured Oscillospiraceae bacterium
GTCCTCGCTCGTGTTTTCTGCACCGCCTACTTCCGGGAACGGTATGATTACCTTCTGATCGACTGCAAGCCCTCTCTCGACCTGCTGGTTATCAATGCGCTCACAGCCAGTGACGAGCTGATCGTACCCGTTGAACCCGCGGACTATGCGATTGTTGGACTTGCGGATCTCTGGTCCACGGTGGACCGGGTGCGCGAAACCATCAACTCCGGCCTGAAAATCAATGGCATCCTCATCACCCGCGCCAACATGAGCCGAAAGAAAACAAAGCTGGCACAGGCACAGCTCCGAGAGGTTTTCGGGGATCTGGTCTATCAGACAGTGATTCCCAATCTGGCCGACGCGGCGAAGGCGCTGGATGAGAAAAAGAGTCTGGTAAACTGCCCCGGCCTGCGGCTGGGGCAGCTCTATATGGAAGTCGCGCGGGAGGTGCTTGCACGATGAGAGAGAGCCTTGCCCGCCTGAAAGAGCGTGGACACACGCCCGCAGCTCCCGACAACAGCGCTGGCACACCTCCCACGGATTTCTTCTCAGCGATGTTTTCCACCGCCGTCGCCCCGCCGCCCGCAGAAACGGCGGTCAAAGACCTGCCGCTTGATCTGCTCGACCCGTGGCAGGACGAGGCGCACAGCGTGCAGCCCTTTAAGCCTTATGCGGTGAAGGAGTTATCCGAGCTGGCGGAGAACATCCGTCAAAACGGCGTGATCTCCCCTATCCGCGTTCGCTCCTCCCCCTTTGTGCCGGGACGCTATCAAATTCTCGCCGGACACAATCGTGTGGCGGCCGCCAAGCTGGCAGGGCTGGCCACGATCCCCGCCATCACACTCCAAGCCACCGATGACGAGGCCAAGCTGATCCTTGTGGACAGCAATCTGTACCAGCGGGAGCACCTGTTGCCCAGCGAAAAGGCGTTTGCGTACAAAATGCAGTTGGATACACTGAAACATCAGGGGAAGCGGACGGACCTAACTGGTGGCAACGTTTGCCACCAGTCAGATATTGACGAAGAAATGTCGCGCAAAGTTTGCACGGAACCTGATGCTGCCGGAGAAACCTGTGGCAATGTTTGCCGTAAGTCGGAGAAAAGCCGTGAAGCGGTAGCTGCCAATGCACAAGTCAGCGCCCGGACAATTCAAAATTTTATTCGCCTTACCTACCTCTGCCCTCCCCTGCTGGACATGGTAGATGCGGAGACGATCCCCTTTACCGCCGGAGTAAGCATTTCGTTTCTGCCTGCCGAAGCGCAGGAGCGTTTGATTCGCCTGATGCAGGCACATCATGTTGGCCGCATCTCCCGCTCTCAAGCCGAGGAGTTGAAAGCATTTCGGGACCGGCTCGATGACAACACCATCCTCCGGATACTGGGAAAAGCCGCACGCAGTGTGAAGCCGCAGAGCCTGAAGCTCCAGATCGACTATCCCCGCGAGATCGTCAAAAAGCTTGCTGATGACGAGGAGCTGCAAACCCGCCTGCGGGCAGTTATTGACGATTACATCAGAGAGATGAAATCCCGTGAAAAAGCAATATGAGACGCCGCCGCTCTATTCAGGGCAGCGGCGTTTTCGTTAAGAAGGAGATAACACACTATGGGCGACAATGCTCTGGACCTCTTATTCAGCGGCGCACTGAATGCGCCGGTAGAAATCCGTGATCCGGCGCCGTCCGCTGCCGCGCCGGCTCCTGCCGGGGATACTTTGCAGGAGTTGCCTGTCGAGCTGCTGCAAGACTTCCCGGCGGAAAAGCATCCCTTTCGGCCTTACACCCAAGAAAAACTGGACGCGCTGCGTGAGGATATCATCGCGCGGGGCATCATCCAGCCCCTGATCGTCCGCCCGCTGGGCGACCATGCCTACCAGATCATCTCTGGCCACAACCGCTGTACCGCGGCACGGGCGGCAGGCTATGCCGTCCTCCCCTGTATTATTCGGCGTTTGGACGATGACGAAGCGCTGCTCCAGATGATCTCGACTAACCTTCAGCAGCGGCAGGATCTCCGTCCGTCGGAAAAGGCGTTTGCCTATAAAATGCAGATGGAAGCGATAAAAAGGCGGGGTGGGCGGCCATCAAAAGAAAATGTGTCCCGAGTTGGGACACAAATGCGCTCTGATGCAATTTTGGCAGAGCAATCCGGGGAGAGTCGCAATCAAATTCAGCGCTACATCCGCCTGACCTATCTGATCCCCTCCTTACTGGACATGGTAGACGAGAAAAAAATAGGCTTTACAGTTGGGGAAACTCTGAGCTACTTACAAGACAAAAACCAGCAGATTGTGGAAAACTTTTTTGGTGAGCAGCACATCTCCATCGACCAACGTGCAGCGGACCGGCTCCGGGAGCTGGAGCAGGAAGAAGACCTGACGAACGCTCGTCTGCGTGAAATTTTTCTCTCTCCTGCCGTAAAGCCGCTGCGGAAGATCCGCCTGGAATACAAAACGATCAAGCAGTATTTCCCGGCCGACACGACAGAGAAAGAAATCAGAGAAACCATTCAGGAAGCGCTGAAGCTGTACTTCGGCAACAGAAAGGATTAAATCCGGTGAGAAAAAATAAATTCCAGCTGATAGTCGAGCTATATGACCAAAGCGTGCAGAATGTCACCAGCAGCTATGAAAGCTGGACCGGCTTTCTGCGCTCGGCCTGTTATAACTACAAATGCCCCTTTGACGAGCAGATCCTGATCTACGCTCAGCGTCCGGACGCCACTGCAGTCCTCGAAATGGAGCGCTGGAACCGGCAGTTTGGCCGCTGGGTGAATTGCGGTGCAAAAAGCATTGCCGTGTTTGGAGACGATGGTCAAAACTGCCTGAAGCTCTATTTTGATGTTTCGGATACCCACACGTCCCAGTTCTCCCGCCCGCTGCCTATCTGGACAATGCAGCCCGCGTTTGAGCCGGAGGTCATCGAAACATTAGAAGCCACCTTTGGCGACCTTGCCGAAAAAGGAAATCTTGTAGACGCCGTACGCTCCGCCTGCCACAATGCCGTGGCGGACAACATCACGGACTACCTGCAAGATCTCCGCGACTGCCGCGAGGATAGTCTGCTGGAGGAGCTGGACGACCTCAATCTGGAGGTGCTCTACCGTGAGACATTGGAGGTCAGCGTGGCCTATATGCTGCTCACGCGTCTTGGCCTGCGGGCAGACGATTATTTCACACCGGACGAGTTTGCCCATGTCTTTGAATTTAACACCACGCCCACGATCAATGCCCTCGGCATCGCCACCAGCGATATTGCGGAAATGGAGCTGCGTGAGATCAGCCAGACGGTCATGCAGGCCCAGCGGCATTCTTCATTTGCAAAAAATGAAAACAGAGGATATAATGAAGGCAGAAAAAAGCATATCAATATTGAGAGGAGCAACGAGTATGGAGATCACTTACCGCGAGCAGGACGGCTTTCAGGTCCCGAATCTGCTGATGCCGGAAACGCCGGAGGTCCATCTGGGCAAGTACGCAGAGCTGCGTTTGAATTACCTCAAGGAGCATCGCAGAGTACTCTATACCAACCTCAAAACCAGCGGGAAACTTACGGAGCATCTGGCGGAGATCGAGGAGCAGGCGACGGACATGGTGTCGCGCCTGACGAAGCAGATGGCGGAAGCGGAAGGCATGACGGAGGATCTGAAAGCGGAAGATCAGATGCGCTGGGTCGGTCTGATGAACAATTTCAAGCACTCGGCAGAGG
>CAKTOJ010000127.1 GCA_934589665.1 uncultured Oscillospiraceae bacterium
GATCCTCGGCAGCCTGCTGCTGTCTACCTTGGGGGCGCTGCTCTGACGGCGGCGTAGCTGCGTGGGAGAAAGCATGGGGGCAAGCGATGCTTTCTCCCACACAGAGAAGGAATGTATGTCGGATTGTATGAAATGCGGAGCTGCGGCGCGGTATCACTTTCGCGCGCTGGAGGTCCATACGTTGCATATCCGGGACCTGAGCGGAGAAAAGCGCGTTCAGGCGCTCGGTGAAGTGGTGCGCTTCAGCGTGTGCGAGAGCTGCGCACGGGAGCAGCTTCAAGAGAACCTAAAAGGTGTGAACGCAAAGGCACTCGCTTCGTTTACCGCCATTCTGATTTTCGGTATTGTGATTTTGGCTTTGTTTTGGAACGGCGAAGGAGCGTTTTGCCTCTGCGGTGCGGCTGGGGCGATCTGCGGAGTCCTCGGCATCGTATATACGGAAAAGGAAAGTAGGCAGCGGCGCATGGCGTATAATAGTCTTTCAGAGGAAAAAGCGCTGGAAAAGTCTGCCTGGGAGGTCGCCGTAAGCTGCGCGGACCACAAGTGCGGCGATCATGATTTGAGCTATATTCCTATCACACCGGAAACACGGAAGCTGAAAAACGGCGACCTGATGATCTGCTATGATCTTCTGCCGGATACGGCGGTGCAGGCATGGAATATCCTGCACGATCATTCAAAGAAAGCAGCGGACCTTGAATAACAGTGGTTTGTGGAGAATCGGCTTTCGACTGATCAAACGATAGAAACCTTTCAAAGATACTTCTCCATAGTATCAAACCTCTCCCCTTGGCGAGCGGCTGCGTCGGAAAAAGGCGTAGCCGCTTGCCGCATCTGGGGTGGAAGTATGTACGTTTTGCCATAGCAAAGTGATATATCCTTCATGTCAACAAAACATTTTCTTTCTTCGCCGGGCCGCGCTATAATGCGCAGGTCAGAAGAGATCAAAAGCATTATGGAGGAATATCATGTTCGCGCAGATTGTTGCAATCCTTATTTTCCTTGGTATGTTCCTGCTCATCATCCTCGATAAGTTCGAGCGCCATTATGTGACGCTCGGCAGCGGCGCATTGGTGCTGACGCTGGTGTTTGGCGTTTGTATGCACTCGTTCCGCGCCATCTGGGAGACGCTGAATTTAGGGGCTTTTTTTCAACGCGCCTTCTGGTATGGCTCGGGTGAGGAAAGCGCGGTCGGCATCAACTGGTCCACGATCGTTTTCATCGCCGGTATGATGATCATGGTCGAGGGGCTCGGCAAGGCGGGCTTTTTCCGCTGGCTGTGCCTGTCGCTCGCAAGGCTCGTACATTACCGCATCGTGCCGCTGCTGGTCTGCTTTATGACGCTCTCGGCGCTGCTTTCCATGTTTATCGACAGCATCACCGTCGTGCTCTTCCTCGCCACGGTCACGCTTGAACTGGCACAGACGATGAAATTTGATCCTGTGCCGATGATCCTGTCCGAAATTTTCTGCGCCAACCTCGGCGGTTCGGCAACCATGTGCGGCGATCCACCCAACATCATCATCGGCACGTCACTCGGCTACACCTTCTCGGATTTCATTACCAATACCGGTGCAGTCGCGGCCATCTGCTTTGTGCTCATGCTTGCCTATTTTACGCTTTGCTTCCGCAAGGAGCTCAAAAGCGCCGAGCGGGAAAACGGCGGAGCGGCCGCTTGTCCCGCACCGTCCACGGCAGTTACGAACAAGGCGGCATTTTTTGCGAGCGCCGGTGTGTTCCTGCTGGCGGTGGAGCTGCTGATCACGCACGCGCAGACGGAGCTGTCCGTCGCCTGCATCGGCGTGATCGTGGCGGCGCTGACCATGCTTGTTTCCGGCCTGACCAGTGGGAAAGCGACGGTCATGGGCATCATGAAAGGGATAGATCATAAGACGCTGCTGTTCTTCATCGGGCTGTTTGTTTCTGTCGCGGGCTTGGAGGAGACCGGCGTGCTGGACGTGATCGCGCGTTTCATCTCGTCGGTCAGCGGCGGCAGCGCGGCAGTCATCGTGGTTATCATTCTCTGGGTATCGGCGGTCACGAGCGCATTTGTGGACAATATTCCCTTTGCTGCGACGATGATCCCGGTCATCCGTGCGATCGCCGCGGCGGAGGGAATGGATATCGGCGTTCTTGCATGGGCGCTGTCCCTTGGCACTGATCTCGGCGGCAATGCAACACCCATCGGCGCGAGCGCCAATGTGGTCGGCACGTCGGTATCGGCAAAGTGCGGCTATCCCATCAGCTGGGGACGCTACTGCAAATACTGCGTGCCGGCTACGGCCCTTGTGATGCTTGTATCCACAGCATATTTGTTCTTGCGTTATCTGTAAGAGAAAGGAAGCATGATTGATGAATAAGCAGATCATTGTTGCCATCGGCCGCGAGCATGGCAGCGGCGGACATTATATCGCGGATCTGATCGCAAGAGAGCTTGGAGTCAAGCTCTACGACAAGGTCTCCATTGAAAAGGAGATTACCTCGGGCGGCTACAGCAAAGAGCTCGTGAGCGAGATGGACGAAAAGCCCGTCAACTTTTTTGCCTCCCGCCGCATCGGACGGTTTTCCAATTCGCTTGAGGTCAACGTGGCGGAGAAGACCTTTGCCATGCTGCGCAGCAAGGCGGCGGAGGGGGAGAGCTTCGTGGTGATCGGTCGCTGCGGCGAGCAGGTGTTGGAGAATAATCCGAACTGCATCAGCATCTTCATCTGCGGCGACCCGCAGTTCAAGCTCAACCGCGTGATGAACAAGCTTGGCCTGAATGCGGAGCAGGCCATTGAGGAGATACGGAACGTAGACCGTTCCCGCAAGAACTATCACAATTACTACTGCGACACCAAATGGGGCGACGCCCGCGGCTATGACTTGACGGTCAAAAGCAATGTGCTCGGCTGCGAAAGGACAGCGGAGATGCTCGTCGGCTATATCCGCAGCTTTATGGAGCAGGACTAAAAAACGTATTCTACAGAGTACTTCAGGGCATCTTATTGCAAGGAATCGAAAGGAGTTATCATCATGGATAAAATTAAAATCGTGCAGTACGGCTGCGGAAAAATAAGCAGGTACACCCTCCGCTATGCCTATGAGCATGGCGCGCAGATCGTGGGCGGCATCGGCCATGGCGCGTCCGTCGGTCAGGACATCGGCGACTGGGCGAATCTGGGCGTCAAGACGGGCGTCATCATCTCCGACAACGCCGAAAAGGTCCTCGACGAGTGCGACGCCGACGTCGCCATCATCACGACCCGCAGCTTTATCGGAGACATCTACGAAGCGATTGAGCAGTGCGTGTCCCGCGGCATCAACGTCATCACGACCTGCGAGGAGGCTATCTATCCCTGGACGACGTCCGCGGCCATGATCAACAAGCTGGACGCACTGGCCAAGGAACATGGCTGCACCATCACCGGCAGCGGGATGCAGGACATTTTCTGGATCAATATGGTCGGCCTTGTGGCCGCGGGCTGTCACAACATCACGAAGATCAAAGGCGCTTACAGCTACAATGTGGACGAGTATGGCATCGCGCTGGCGCAGGCGCATGGCTGCGGTCTGACGCCGGAGGAATTTGAGGCAAAGATCGCCCATCCGACCGACTTTGAGCCGTCCTACGCCTGGAACGCCGCCGAAGCGATCTGCAATAAGCTCGGCCTCACCATTAAGAGCATTTCTCAGA
>CAKTOJ010000128.1 GCA_934589665.1 uncultured Oscillospiraceae bacterium
ATCTTGTCGCCGTCGATCTCATGGCCCAGCTCGTCGACCATCAGGCAGCGGTCGGCGTCGCCGTCGAAGGCCACGCCGACATCATACCGGCCCGCCACGACGCGCTGGGCAAGGCTCTCAAGATGCGTGGAGCCGCAGCGGTCGTTGATGTTCGTTCCGTTCGGCTCGTAGTGCATAAAGTCCGCGTAGCACTTAAAGCGGCCAAACAGCTCGGGAGCCGTGGCGCTGGCCGCGCCGTTGGCGCAGTCCACCAGCACGCGCAGGCCGGAAAGGTCGGAATCGATGGTGGTCGTGAGGTGGTGGATGTATTCAAGCTTCGACTTTTTCAGGCCGTGATGCAGCACGCCGATCTCGCCGCGGGTGGCAACGGCGATCTTCTCGCCGGAGAGGATCTTCTCCTCAACCTTCGCCTCCGTCGCGTCGGGCAGCTTGTAGCCCTTTTCGTTAAAGACCTTGATGCCGTTGTGCTCAAAGGGATTGTGGCTGGCGGAAATGACGATGCCCGCATCTGCGCCCTTGAGGACCGTCAGGTAAGCGACCGCCGGAGTCGGCAGTACGCCAAAGGGCATTACGTCGCCGCCGACGGAGCAGATGCCGCAGATGAGCGCGGATTCAAGCATATCCGAGGAAATGCGCGTATCCTTGCCGATAGTGATGAGCGGCGCTCTCCCCTTCTCTTCCTTCAAAACGGCGGCAATAGCCTGACCGGTATGGAACGCCGTCTCCACCGTCAGGTTTTCACCCACTATGCCGCGGATGCCGTCGGTTCCAAAGAGTTTACCCATGATATTGTCTCCTTATCAAATTAATCAATTTAAGGTGAGCTGCTCCGGCTCGTCCGTCAGAGACACAGGAACGCTCAGTCCGAGGTGCGCATAGGCCTTGCGCGTGACGCAGCGCCCGCGCGGCGTGCGCGTGAGGAAGCCGAGCTGCATAAGATACGGCTCGTAAACGTCCAGCAGCGTAACGGCCTCCTCGCCGATGGTCGCAGCCAGTGTGTCGATGCCGACCGGCCCGCCGCCGTAGTTTTCAATGATGGCACGAAGCATCCGGTAGTCGATGGGATCGAGGCCGAGCGAGTCGATCTCCAGCGCGCGCAGCGCCTCGTCCGCCACCTCGCGCGTGATGATGCCGTCTGCCCTGACCTCTGCAAAGTCGCGCACGCGGCGGAGGATGCGGTTGGCAATGCGCGGCGTGCCGCGCGAGCGGCGCGCGATCTCATATGCGCCGTCCGGCGCAATGCTTACATTCAAAATTCCTGCCGAGCGCGTGACGATCTTGGAAAGCTCCTCGGGCGTATACAGCTCCAGCCGAAGCGTCACGCCGAAGCGGTCGCGCAGCGGCGCGGAGAGCTGTCCGGCACGCGTCGTCGCGCCGATGAGCGTGAAGTGCGGCAGGTCGAGCCGGATGGAATTTGCGCTTGGGCCCTTACCGATGATGATGTCGATGGCGTAATCCTCCATCGCGGGGTAAAGAATCTCCTCCACCGCGCGGTTAAGGCGGTGGATCTCGTCGACGAAGAGAATGTCATTCTCGCTCAGATTTGTCAGCAGTGCCGCAAGGTCGCCCGCCTTTTCGATAGCGGGGCCGGAGGTAATGCGGATGTTGACACCCATCTCCGCGGCGATGATGCCCGCAAGCGTCGTCTTGCCGAGGCCCGGAGGGCCGTGAAGCAGAACATGGTCAAGCGACTCGTTGCGTTTTTTTGCCGCCTCAATGAAAACGGCAAGGTTGCCCTTGGTCTTTTCCTGTCCGATGTATTCCCGGAGCGTTTTCGGGCGCAGAGAGCCCTCCTGCGCGTCCTCGCTCAGGAAGGTCTTGGCCACAATCGGCTCTTCATAAATGTCGGTTCCAAAGTCAATGCTCAAAATGCCACTTCCCTTTTTCCCTTACTTCACCATCTTCTTCAGACTCTGGCGGACAATCTCCTCAAGCGGCAGGCCCTCCACGTCCACACCCTTGAGCGCCGTGGAAATATCCTGCTGCGTATAGCCGAGGACCGCGAGCGCTGCGGCGGCCTCCGCCGCCTTGCCCCCGATACCAGCTGCCGTTCCGCCGGCGGCGGAGGGCAGACCGATCTCCTGTGTTTCCTTGGCGATTTTGTCCTTGAGCTCAAGAATAATGCGCTGGGCCAGTTTCTTTCCAACACCCGGTGCGGCGGTCAGCGCCTTTTCGTCGCCCGTGATGACCGCCATGGTCAAATGCTCCGGCGTGCCGACGGAAAGGATGGCGAGCGCCGCCTTCGGCCCCACGCCAGAGACGCCGATGAGCAGCTTGAAGCTGTTCAGTTCCCGCTCAGAGGCGAAGCCGTAGAGCTCAAAGATGCCGTCACCAACATTCAAATATGTGTAAAGCCGTTTCACTTCACCCATCTTGAGCTGACCGATGGTATGGTTCGTTGTGCGGCAGGCATAGCCCACGCCGCCGCAATCGATGACCGCAAGGTACGGCTCGACATGCGCGACCGTTCCTTCAACATAATAGAACACGGAGTCTCTCCCCCTCTTAAACCGTTTGCTTGACCGGATTCTGCGTGCGTGCAAGCAGCGAGGTCGCGCTGCGCGCGTGGCAGATGGCGATGGCAAGTGCGTCCGCCGCGTCGTCGGGGCGCGGAACAGCTTTGAGCTTCAAAAGCCGCTTGACCATATCCATCACCTGCCGCTTTTCGGCGAGGCCGTAGCCGACGACCGCCTGCTTGACCTGCATGGGCGTGTATTCGAAAAGCGGCACTCCGCTCTTGGCCGCCGTACAGAGGATGATGCCGCGCCCGTGCGCGACGGCGATGCCGGTGGTGATGTTGTTGGAGAAGAACAGCTCCTCGACCGCGATCGCATCGGGCTTGAGCTGCGCGATCAGCTCCTCCATGTCGCGCTCGATCTGCACAAGGCGTGTGGCCAGCGGAAGTCCTGCCTCCGTGGTGATCGCACCGTAGCGGAGCATCTGCGTCCAGCCGGCCTCTGCTTCGATCAAGCCGAAGCCGACAATGGCAATACCGGGGTCAATGCCGAGTATTCGCATGGACATCCCTCTTTTCGCATACCACCGCAGAATATCATGCTGTCATTGTATCAAACATCCGTTCAAAAGGCAAGCATTTGCGCAACGGATGTTTACTATTGAAGAAAGGAGGCTTTCATTTGAATAGCCTCCTTTCTATGTACTATATTTAGCAGTATTTGTCTGTATATGGCAAATCTTCAAACCCCTGCAACTTTAATTTTGTAATTTTAGAATCAAGATACTTACGCCATAACTTCTTGAACCACGCTGTATTCCCTAACCATTTAACCAAAGTCGGACTAATCGCATAGTAAAGGGAAATAAACACTCGTCCATACCAAGTTGCTGCAAGTTTAATATCTCTGTATCGTCGTAATGTCCATACTTGAGGGCAGTCGTAAGAACCATATACGGCAGTTGCGATATAGCATCCTCCAGAATTGCGAATTTTGTTATTTTTATAAGCAGATGTCATTTGAGAAACATCTTCTGGTGACGCACCGACATGATAACATTTCTCGAGAAACTCCTTCGCCTCTGCTAACCCCCAGCCTGTATATTCTCTTAA
>CAKTOJ010000129.1 GCA_934589665.1 uncultured Oscillospiraceae bacterium
ACGCCGACAAAGTTCATCATTTCGGCAAGGCCCTCGACACGGTTGTGCTCATAAAAGCTGTCGATGGCGCGGTAGTCAAGGTTCGCGCCGCTCTCGTCAAGCGGTGTGGCGGGCACGCAGCTCGGCAGCATGAAGCGCACGTCGACCGGCAGGTCCTCAGTTGCCTGAAGCATATACTCGATGCCGTCCGTTCCCATGACGTTGGCAATCTCATGCGGATCGGTGATAACGGTCGTCGTGCCGTGCGGCAGGACGGCCTTGGCAAACTCCTTCGGGCTTACAAGCGAGCTTTCCAGATGGATATGCGCATCCACAAAGCCCGGCAGCACGAGCTTGCCGCGCATGTCGACCTCAACCTCGCCCTCATAAGGCCCGCCCATACCGGCGATCAGGCCCTTGGCGACGGCGATATCGCCGCGGCTGAGCTGATTGCAGAATACATTCACATACGTCGCGTTTTTAAGCACAAGGTCGGCCTTCTGCCGTCCAGCCGCGACCTCGACCACATGGAGCTTTTTGTTCAGCTTCCGGTTGATCCTGCCTGCGTAGCTTTCTTTATATGCCATTGCCATATCCTCCTGTCAGTTCAATACCATAATTCCATCTAATATTAACCTTAATCATATATGATATCTGTTGCACGAAGTATACTACGTTTCCCGCCTCTTGTCCATATTTTTTAGAGAACTTTTATAAGAAGAACCCGCTGACATGTCAGCGGGTTCTTCTTTACAGCAAGGTGATCAGCGCGTCCACATCCTCACGGCGGGTCGCCCATGAGGTACAGATGCGCATGACGGTGTGCGTGTCATCAAACTTTTCCATGAAGCCGAGCGCGACATGCTCCTCCAGCGCCTTTCGCCGCTCATTCTCCAACACAAGAAAGATCTGATTGGTCGGGTTCGGGCAGAAAAGCCGGTAGCCCTTTTCCACCAGCGCATAGCGGATGCGGTCAGCCGTTTCAATGGCGCTGCGGCTGATCTCCAGATAAAGTCCATCCGTGAAAAGCGCATCAAACTGTACGCCGAGCAGGCGGCCCTTGGCCAGCAGAGCCCCATGCTGCTTGACGATGGTAAGGAAATTTGCGGGCATACCGCCGTGCGGAAACACGACCGCCTCACCGCACAGTGCCCCGACCTTCGTGCCGCCGATGTAAAATACATCCGTCAGCGCAGCGACGTCCCGCAGTGTCACATCTGTGCCGCCGGCGGCAAGGCCGTAGCCCAGCCGCGCACCATCGAGGAAAAGCGGGATATGGTACTCCGCACAGGCCTCGTGCAGCGCGGCAAGCTCGGCTTTGGTGTAAAGCGTGCCGTATTCCGTCGGGTGGGAGATGTACACCGCGCCGGGAAAGACCATGTGCGCATAGTTGCCGTCGGCATAGAAGGTCCGCAGGTACTCCCGCACCGTTTGGGCGGAGAGCTTCCCCTCCGTGTGCGCCAGCGCGAGGACCTTATGACCGCCGTGCTCGATCGCGCCGGCCTCATGGACATTGACATGGCCGCTCGCTGCCGCGATCACCCCGTCATACGGGCGCAGCAGCGCGTCGAGCACGACCTGATTGGCCTGCGTTCCGCCGACGAGGAAGAACACCTCGGCCTCCGGACAGCCGATGGCGGTGCGGATCTTCTCCTTCGCGCGCTCACAGTACGGGTCGGAACCGTAACCGGCAAGCTGCTCAAAATTCGTCTCCGTCAGGCGCTCGAGCAGCTTGGGATGTGCACCCTCAGAATAATCGTTGACAAAAGAAAGCATGAGGATATCTCCTTTACATGATGCCGCCGGACGCGGCATGAAACTCATGGCGTTATTTTACACAGCAGACCCACAGGATGCAAGAGCAAATCCCTGCCGCTGCCCGGTACGCTTCTGTACCTGCATAAAACAGCCCCGCGCCATATTTCGGCGCAGGGCTGTCTGCCTGTAACTTGTATTTTCGTCCGGACTTACTCCCAGTGGTCCGCCTCGGGCGTGCCGTTGACGTGCTTGACCACCAGACCAGTGAGCGCGAAGAGGGCGATGGCGTTGGGGATGACCATGAGGTTGTTGAACATATCGCTCAGCTCCCACACCAGGTCACTGGAGGTCAGCGTACCGAGGAAGATGAACACCAGCGCAATGATCGTGTAAACGATCGTGGACTTCTGGCCGAAGAGATAGGCCATGTTGATCTTGCCGAACAGGTTCCAGCCGAGAATGGTGGAGAAGGCAAAGAAGAACAGGCACACGGCTACGAACATCGCGCCCGCGCTCTCGCCGAACACAACGCCGAACGCCGTCTGGGCGAGATTGGTCTTTTTGAGCACATCCTGCGCCGCGGCAGCACCGCAGCCATGGAGCGGGCCGTCCTCGGTATAGAGGGTGGAGATGATGACGAGCGCGTTGAGCGTCAGGACGACGAAGGTGTCGATGAACACACCGATCATGGCGACCACGCCCTGCTGATGCGGATTGGCAACATTCGCCAGCGCGTGGGCGTGGGGCGTCGAGCCCATACCGGCCTCATTGGAGAAAAGGCCGCGCTTCGCGCCCTGGGAGAGCGCGATCTTCAGCGCCGCGCCGAAGCCGCCGCCGATGATTGCCTGCGGCTGGAAGGCATACTTGAAGATCATGCCGAAGGTCGCGGGAACATACTTGATGCGAACCACGAGCACGACCAGACCACCGAGCAGAAAGATCGCCGCCATGATGGGTACGACCTTTTCCGTGACGGACGCAAGGCGCTGCACGCCGCCGATGAAAATGAAGCCGCAGATAGCCACGAGAACCACGCCGATGATCCACGTCGGCACGCCGAAGGCGTTGGAGAAGGTCTCGCCGATGGAGTTCGACTGCACCATGCAGCCGAAGAAGCCCAGCGCAAGAATAATAGCGACGGCAAAGAAGCCGGCAAGGAACTTGCCGAAGCCGCCCTCGAACGCGGTGGTAATGTAATAGACAGGGCCGCCGAGGACGTTGCCGTCCTTATCGACCCGGCGCGTTTCCTGCGCAAGCGTAGCCTCAGCGTAGATCGTCGCCATGCCGAGGAACGCGATCACCCACATCCAGAAGATCGCGCCGGGGCCGCCGGTGAGGATCGCGCCGGACGCGCCGACGATGTTGCCGGTGCCGACCTGCGCGGCAATGGCTGTAGCCAGCGCCTGGAACGAGCTCATACCGCTCTCATGCTTCTTTCCGCGCAGACTGAGATTGCCGAACACGCTTTTCCAGCCCTCTTTGAAGTGGCGGATCTGGACAAAGCGCGTTTTGATCGAGTACCACAGACCGACCGCGATCAGCAGCGCCACAAGAATATAGTCGGAGAGATAGCCGTTGATTTTCTGCACAATGGGGAGAAGTACGTCGGACATTGGGGTTTCCTCCTGAAAATTTAGTACCCTGTTCTCTTTCCTCCTCTCGCTCCGCCATGGGCGGAACAAAAAAACAGGGGCGTCGAAGAATCCGACGCCCCTGTTAAAATATCTCAGCCGTAAAGCGCAGTTCAGGCGGGCAGCATACACTGTCCCCCTGCTC
>CAKTOJ010000130.1 GCA_934589665.1 uncultured Oscillospiraceae bacterium
GGGCATTACCGCCATTCAGATGGACCTTAAGAACGACGGCCTGACCATGGCCATTATCAAGAACGCGCTGGAGATTACCTACGATGCGCGCGTGCAGATCCTCGATCAGATCATGCTGCCTGTCATTTCCGAGCCGCGTCCCGAGGTGAGCAAGTACGCGCCTAAGATGATCACCATGAAGATCGATCCCGACCGCATTCGTGAGGTCATCGGCAAGGGCGGCTCCGTCATTCAGAAGATCGTGGCTGACACCGGTGCGAAGATCGATATTGACGATGACGGCACCATCCACATCGCCTCTGCCGATGCTGCCGCCTGCGACGCCGCAAAGAAGTGCATCGACGACATCGTGTTCGTGCCCGAGGTCGGCAAGCTCTACTATGGCCGCGTTGTGCGCCTGATGCAGTTCGGCGCGTTCGTTGAGATCGCCCCGGGCAAGGACGGCCTCGTGCACATCTCCAAGCTCGACAAGAAGCGCGTGGAGAAGGTCGAGGACGTGGTCACCGTCGGTGACATGATCTGGGTCAAGTTCATGGAGATCGACGAGAAGGGCCGCTGGAACCTTTCCCGCAAGGATGCGCTCATTGAGATCGAGGCCCAGCAGGCCGCGGCCAAGGAGCAGTAAGCGTTTTCACCGTAAAAAAACACCGTCTGCCGATCGGCAGACGGTGTTTTTTCAAATATTAAGAAAAGGCGCATCCCTTTTACAGGGCTGGTCAGCAGAGCCCAAGGGCGTGACGCAGCTCACCGACGCTGTAGAGTGAGCCCCAGGCGCAGATGGTGTCCTCAGGCCAGGCGAGCGCAAGCGCGGCGTCAGCCGCCTCCCGAATGGTTTTGCGGGCGATGGCTTCAACGCCCTTCGTGCGGACCCAGCCGGCAAGCTCATTTTCGTCCTCCGCCCGCGTGCTCTCCGGACGCACGGTGATGACGAGCTTGGCAAGCGGCAGAATTTCGCTGACCATGGTCTTCCAGTCCTTATCAGCCAGAACGCCGATGATGAAGATGAGCTTTTGCTCCGGATAGAGCGCGCGCAGAGAGGCGGCAAGTGCCTGCGCGCACTGTGGATTGTGCCCGCCATCGATGATGAAATCGGGGCTGCGGCGGACCAGCTCCAGCCGGCCGGGCCACTTTGCCGTGGCAAGCCCGCTGCGGATCGCGTCCTCAGAAATGGTCCAGCCCCTTGCACGCAGTGCGTCGACGGTGTCGAGCACAGTGAGGGCGTTATAGAGCTGATACGCACCGAGCAGCGGCAGATGCAGCGGCCCGCGCCCGCGGTAGGTGAAAATCTGGCCGCTGCGGTCAGAGCGGTGGAGGATGAGCTTTGTTTCATCCGTGACCGTCAGCGGTACGCTGAGGCTGCCGCAGACATCCTCGACGACTTCGCCCGCTTCGCGGCCTTGTCCGTAGAGTACGGCACTGCATCCAGACTTGATGATACCGGACTTTTCTTTTGTAATAGCGCTGATTGTATTGCCTAACAGGGCGGTGTGTTCAAGCCCGATGTTGGTAATAACCGCGGCTTCCGGCGCGGGGATAACATTGGTCGAATCCAAACGGCCACCCAAACCGACCTCCAGCACCACAATATCACACTGCATTTCGGCAAACCAGAGGAAGCCGATGGCGGTCATCAGTTCAAATTCCGTCGGATGCTCGGAAAACTGCTCCGCCGCGGCCAGCACGCGCTCTGTGATGCGTCCGAGCGCATCGTCGGGGATCGGCCTGCCGCAGACCTGAAAGCGCTCATTGAAGCGGTAGAGATGCGGCGAGGTAAAAAGTCCGACGCGGTATCCGGCGGCAGAAAGGATCGAGGAAAGCATGGCCGCGGTCGAGCCCTTTCCGTTCGAGCCGGTAATGTGGATAAATTTCAAGGACTGCTCCGGGTTTCCCAGCGCGCCGAGCAGCGCGCGGGTGCGCTCAAGTCCCGGCTTGTGCCCGACCCAGGCATATTCGTGGATACGCGCGGCGGCGTCGGTTCCGGTCATGCTCCGCCACCCCCTTAACGGTACATCTGCGCGAGCATCAGCTTCGCGCCGCGGCCTTCGACCGTGAGCTGTGCGGGTGCATCTTCGATGAGGGCGCTCTCATGCGCGGCGAGCGTCAGCGCTTCCGTGCCGGCGCGGAGCGTGACGGTGCCCTCTCCGCAAAAGAGCAGAGCCGTCTCGCCCGCGTGGAGGGCAAGCGTTTCCGTTCCCTGCGGGAAGTGTGCGCTGACGCAGCCGCGGCACTGTCCGCGGCGCAGCATGAGGTTGAAATCGGTGCAGCGTCCCCAGGAATGGGTGTCGTCCGCGCCGGAAAAGCTGTGGATCTCGTAGGGGTGAAGCGTGAGCGGCTCTCCGCCGTTGTGGGTGAGCGTCATATCGCCGTGCAGCGTGGAGATGATGCGGTCATAATCGGGCAGAGCAGTGAAATCGGATTCGTCGAGTGCGACGGACGCCGAGCTCAGCCGCCAGAGAAAATCGCGGTCGGCGTACGCTGCGCCGTGCGGCGCGATGGCAAGCTGTGTGGTCGTGCCGCCCGACCACTGGGTCGTGATGTAATCAGCGGGCTTTAAATATGTAAGCGTCATAGGATGGCCTTCTTTTCCTTTTGTTGAATAAAGTGCGATGGCTTCGGTAACATCTTACCGAAGCCATCGTGGATTTGCAAGTATTTTGTCAGCCGTCGATCAGCTTGACGATTTCGGCATAGCACTCGTCGGCCAGCGGCAGAGCATGCGCGAGAAGCTTTTCGCCGCGGGCACGGTACTCGGCGGCGAACTCCTGATCCTTCAGCGAGCCGACGTTGATGAGCACGTTGAGCCATGCGCCCTGGATACCGGCCTTGAGGGAGAGGAACGCAACGCCCAGGTCGCTCGCGGAGGTGTCGTTGAAGCGGCCAAGCAGGGAGTGAGCGAGGGTAAGGGTCTCGTCGATCAGCTCCATCATCTCCATGGGCGTCTTGGTGCAGCCCTTGAGGCCGTTCTGGATGGCGGCGGAACGCGCAGCCTTCTGCTCGTCGGTGTCCTTGGGCATGCCGAAAGCGGCGGAGACGACGTTGAACGCGTCCGTGTCACGGTCCATGACGTCGAGCAGGCGGGTCTTAAGATCGTTGCCGGCCTTTTCGACCTCGGCGGCGTGCTCGGCATACTCGGCATACTTCTTGCGGCCCTGGGTCAGGCCGCCGACCATAGCGGTGAGCGCGGCGCCGATGGCACCGTAAAGTGCGGCGCAGGAGCCGCCGCCCGGCGCGGGAGCGTCGGAGGAAACGATATCGGCAAAGCCGGTAACGGTCAGTTCAGCAAGTTTCATTGTATTGAAGCTCCTTTCGAGGAATTATTCCATGTCGATCAGATGATACTCCATGACCTGCTTCTTGCAGTCGAAGTCCTTGGCCTTGAGGTAGAACTCGGCGCAGTCGATGAGGGCCTTGGCGGGAGTCAGACCGACGATCTCGCTCTCGATGACGCGGGTGCCGTAGCGCTCGGCCAGAGCCTTGATCAT
>CAKTOJ010000131.1 GCA_934589665.1 uncultured Oscillospiraceae bacterium
TATCAGACCTGCCGCCGCTACGGCATGGACATGGTCGTGCCCGTCAACGATCAGGGCCGCCACACCGACTATGCCGGCAAGTATGAGGGCATGCTTGTTGAGGAATCCAACCCCGTAATTCTCAACGACATGAAGGAAGCCGGCTCGCTCTTCGCCAGTGAAGAGATCGTCCACTCCTATCCCCACTGCTGGCGCTGCAAGAAGCCCATCATCTTCCGTGCCACCCCGCAGTGGTTCTGCTCCGTCGATTCCTTCAAGGATGAAGCCTGCGCCGCCTGCGACGATGTGCGCTGGGTGCCGGGCTGGGGCATTGACCGCATGAAGAGCATGATCCGTGAGCGCGCCGACTGGTGCATCTCCCGTCAGCGCCGCTGGGGTCTGCCGATTCCTGTGTTCTACTGCGCCGACTGCGGCAAGCCCATCTGCACCGACGCGACGATCGAGGCTGTGAGCAAGCTCTTTGCTGAAAAGGGCTCGAACGCATGGTTTGAGATGGACGCCGCCGATATTCTTCCCAAGGGCTTCATCTGCCCGCACTGCGGCAAGAGCGCCGGCTTTACCAAGGAGGAGGATACGCTCGACGGCTGGTTCGACTCCGGCTCGACGCACTTCGCGTCCATGAAGAAGGATCAGGGCTTCTGGCCCGCCACGATGTACCTCGAGGGGCTCGATCAGTACCGCGGCTGGTTCCAGTCCTCCCTGCTCACCGCCGTGGGCGCGTTCGGCGAGGGTGCTCCCTTCAAGGAGTGCGTCACCCACGGCTGGACGGTGGACGGCGAGGGCCGCGCGATGCATAAGTCGCTCGGCAACGGCGTTGACCCGGCGGATATCTTCAATGAAAACGGTGCGGACATCCTGCGCCTGTGGGCGGCTTCCGCCGACTATCACGCGGATGTGCGCTGCTCCAAGGAGATTTTCAAGCAGCTCAGCCAGAACTACCTCAAGTTCCGCAACACCTGCAAGTTCATGCTCGATAACCTTGTGGACTTTGATCCTGCGCACCTCACGAAGGCTGAGGATATGCCCACGCTGGACCGCTGGCTCATCACCAAGCTCAACGAGCTGATCGAAAAGGTCGAGCAGTCCTACTGCGATTATGAGTTCCACATCATCACCCATGCGGTCAACGATTTCTGTGTGAATACGCTCTCGAGCTTCTATCTCGATATCGTCAAGGACCGCCTGTACTGCGAGGCGGCGGATTCCGCCGGCCGCCGCAGTGCCCAGACCGCGCTCTACCTCACGCTCTCCACGCTTGCCAAGCTCTTCGCGCCCATCCTCGCCTTCACCTGTGACGAGATCTGGCTGGCTATGCCGCATACCGAGGCGGACGACGCACGCAATGTGGTGCTCAACGAGATGAACAAGCCCTTTACCGCCTATTCTCTCGACGCTGAAACCATGGCGCGCTGGGAGCGCATCATCGAGGTCCGCACCGCCGTCAACGGCGCGCTGGAGGAGGCGCGTGCGGCCAAGGTTATCGGTAAGAGTCTGGAAGCCGACGTGCACCTGACCGTTGCCGAGGGCGATGTGTTCCTTGCGGATGAAAGCCCTGAGGCGCTCGCTGACCTGTTCATCGTCTCCAAGGTCGAGCTGACCGTCGGCAGCGAGCTGGCTGTTCGCGTCGAAAACGCCGCCGGTACGAAGTGCCCGCGCTGCTGGAAGCACTCCCTTGCGCCCAACGCCGAGGGCCTGTGTCCGCGCTGTGCAAAGGTCGTCAAGCATCTCCCCAGCCTTCTGTAAGCACATATCACAGTTTTTTGACCGGAGGAAACCATTATGACAAGAAGTGAGTGGAAAGCGGCCTCCCGTGCGCGGCTTGGCGGCAGTATCTTCAGAGATTCCTGGCTGCTTGCCGTGGTGTTCTGTTTGATCGTCTCGGCGATCGTCGGCGCGGCGGGAAGCCTGCTTCCCGGCATCGGCGCGCTGGTCGTCACAGGTCCCATGTTCTATGCGCAGAAGCGCGCCTTCCTTGCGCAGGCGCGCAGCGGCGGGAGCGTTGAGCTCAACGACATCTTCCGTGGTTTTCAGGACGATTTCGGCGGCACGCTCCTCATCGGCCTGCTCAGCTGGCTGTTCATTACCCTGTGGGGTCTGCTGCTGGTGATTCCCGGTATCGTCAAGGCTTACGCCTATTCGATGGCCTACTATATCAAGGCTGACCACCCCGAATATGGATGGAGAGAGTGCCTTGACGAGAGCCAGCGGATGATGCAGGGCCACAAATGGGAAAAGTTTGTGCTCGATCTGAGCTTCATCGGCTGGGGCATCGTCGGTTCGCTGTGTCTGGGCGTCGGCACACTGTGGGTCATGGCCTACATGGCGGCGACGGAGGCGCAGTATTACGAATCTGTGCGATCCGGCAAGACCTCCCCGGAGTTTTAAGAAATTTTCAGGCAGCCGCATACTTGCGCGGCTGCCTGATTTTTATTATAATATTCTCTGTTTTTTACAGAAAGGAATACTGCTGCAATGAAATGGAATTTTTCGACCCGCGATCTGGCGCGCGCCGCTGTGATCGCCGCCGTATACGCCGCGCTGGCGTGGCTGTCCAACCTTTTCGGCCTTGCCTTCGGTCCTATTCAGTTCCGCCTGAGTGAGGCGCTGTGCGTACTGCCGTACCGCTATCGCAAAACAGCCGTGCCGGGTTTGGTTGTGGGCTGCCTGATCAGCAACCTGCTCAGCCCCTACGGCCTGCTCGACTTGGTTATTGGCACGTTGGCAACGCTGATCGCCGCCGTTTGGTCGGCAAACAGCCGCAGCGACTGGTTTGCCGCAGTTCCGCCGGTCGTGTGCAACGCGCTGATCGTGGGCGCGATGCTGGCTTGGGAGACAACGGGCTTCTCCGCCGCATTTGCGGGCCTCTTTGCTTATAACGCGCTGACCGTCGGCTTTGGCGAGGCGGTTATGTGCTTCCTGCTTGGTGTGCCGCTGCTGCGCGCACTGGCCAAACGGGAAAAGGCTTGAGCGGAAAAGACAAAATGCATAGGCACTCCTATGTATGGAGTGCCTATGCATTTTCTGCAATACAAAAAATTTCTTTTTTGTATTGACAGAGGTGGCTGAATGTGATATATTAATCGTTGCCGATATCCGCCGGTGTGGTGGAATAGGTAGACACAGGGGACTTAAAATCCCCCGGTAGCAATACTGTACCGGTTCGAGTCCGGTCACCGGCACCAGTATTCATATTTAAAATATCGCGGAGTGGAGCAGTTGGTAGCTCGTCGGGCTCATAACCCGGAGGCCGCAGGTTCGAGTCCTGTCTCCGCAACCAGAAAGTCCTGATTTCTCACGAAATCAGGACTTTTTCCGCACTTTTGCGTCCAATAACTTACTTGCCGTTTTTTCTGACCCAAACGCTGACCCCAACGGGAGCGGATAGCGGAAAGCACTATACCGCAC
>CAKTOJ010000132.1 GCA_934589665.1 uncultured Oscillospiraceae bacterium
CCGGTAGCCCGAGCAGACATAGCTCACCGCGCATACGACCGCATAGCACAGCAGACCGTCCGCGCCGAAGAGCTCGATGCTGATGATGAGCGAGGTAATGGGGCAGTTCGTCATGCCGCAGAACAGCCCCGTCACGCCGAGCGCCGCGGCAAAGCCCGCGGGCAGGCCCAGCAGCGTGCCGGCCGTACAGCCGAAGGTCGCGCCGACAAAGAGCGTGGGAACGATCTCACCGCCTTTGAAGCCACAGCCGAGCGTGACGGCGGTAAAGAGAATCTTGAACGCAAATGCCTCCGGCTTCGCCGTCCCGCCGATGGCGGCGGCAATGATATTTCCGCCCGCGCCGTTATAGTCCCGGCAGCCGACAAGCAGCGTTAGCACGATGATGATGCAGCCGCCTGTCACTGCGCGCAGATAATCGTTCTTGACCAGCCGCTCCGCTATCTTATCCGTGCGGTGGAGCGTTTCGCAGAACAATATGCTCACAAGCGCGCAGCCAAGTGCCAGCACCGCCGCGCGCACCAGCACGAGCGCGCCGATCTCCGGCGCGGCGGCGGCAAAGCGCATCGGCTCGATGCCGAAGCGCAGCGACACAGCGTAGGCCACCAGCGCCGAAGTGATGCAGGGAATCAGGCCGGAGTAGTACAGCACGCCGATGCTCACGACCTCAAGGGCAAAGATGGTCGCCGCAAGCGGCGTCCCAAACAGTGCCGAGAAGAGCGCGCTCATGCCGCACAGCGTCGCAAGCCGCCTGTCCTTATCGTCCATACCGAAAATCGCGCCGAAATGCTCACCGAGGTCGCCGCCGATCTGCAGCGCCGCGCCCTCGCGGCCGGCGCTGCCGCCGGCAAGGTGCGTGAGCAGCGTGGCAAGAAAAATGGCGGGAATGAGCAGGATCGGCAGCTGCCGTCCCTGATGCACCGCGTCGATCACTGCATTCGTGCCGATGCCCTGCGTGCGCAGGAGCCGGTAAAGCGCGACGATAGCCAGTCCCGCGAGCGGCAGCGCGTAAAGCAGCGCCGGCAGCGCCGTGCGCATCTCGGTGGCATACTCCACGCCGATATGGAACAGCGAGCCGACCGCTCCGCCGACAACGCCGATCACCGACGCGGCAAGCAGCCACTTGACCAGTGTTTTCACATAGACCATCACATGGTTGGTAAACGCCTGAAATGCCTGAATCATAGTTTCCTCTTTCCGACCGCCCGGCGGTCAACAAGAGCTATCTTACACATCTAAGGTAAAGCTTGTCAATCCCTTCTTTTTCTCAGCCGATAAACTGCTGCGTCCAATAGCGCCCATCAGCGACATAACCGACACCGATCTTCGTGTACGAGCTGTTGAGGATGTTCGCACGATGCCCTGCACTGTTCATCCAGCCCGCGACGGCCGCCGCGGGCGTTGCGTAGCCCATGGCGATGTTCTCCCCCGCCGTGCGGTAGGACAGGCCAAAGGCCTTTATCATTTCGAATGTCGTACCGTAAACCGGGCTTTTGTGCGCGAAATAGCGGTTATCGTGCATGTCCTGCGACTTATAGCGTGCGATGCGCGAAAGCTCCCAATCCTCCGTCAGAGCGTAAAGGCCGTACTTTGCGCGTTCGACGTTCACAAGACGGACGACCTCCTGCTCATAGGCGCGCACTGCGCTGTCCGTTTCCGGAATGGTCAGCACGTCGCCCGGATAGATCAGGTCGGGATTCGCAACCTGCGGGTTGGCGGAAATGATCTCGCTCGTGCCGACCTCATAGCGCACAGCCAGCTTCCACATCGTATCGCCGCGCTGCACGGTATGTGAGGCGGCAAAGGCCGGAACAGTCAGCGCCGCCGCAGCCGCAAGGCCCAGCGACAGGGAAATCAGTTTTTTCATGGGTTTCTCTCCTTTTTGTGCTTTTTCAGGGATTTGCTCCCTCCGTCCTTCAATAGTTACATTTTGTAACTATTTTCGCAAGCCCAAATGTTTTCCACATCTGCCGAAAGCTGGAAAAAACGCAGCCTCACGGCTGCGTTTTTTGAATTTATTATATTGCTCGCTCTATCAGGCCTCGGCAGCTCTCGCCGTGACGCACTCGTCCTCTTCCTCCGCGGCGCCGTTCTCCGTCAGCTCAGGATGCTTGAGGTACCGGCGCAGGCTCTGCCAGAAAAGCGCATACTCATGTCCCGTGCAGATGCGCTCGTCCATCACCACGCCGAGCGGCATAAGCTTCTTATCATACTCCCCCGTCAGGAAGTTCGGGATGGGCTTGCCCATGCAGACGAACACGCCCGTCGTGCCGAACTCATAGCAGTGGTGGTAGATCGCATCGGTGTTAATGCTTGCCAGATTCGTGATGAACAGGCTTGTGTGCATGGGGCTCAGATCAATGATCGCACGCGGCAGCAAGCCGGCCCGGTCGAGCAGCTTCACCGTGCCGATGAGCAGCTTCGGCAGCAGCGGGACCGAGAACATGAGGTTCACGAAGCGATCGGTGTTGTTATTATGCGCCGCACACTGGTTGAGCGCAACCGCGTCCTCGATCTTACGGTTGATGGAGATAACATCATCTCCGGGTTCAAAAAACACCTTGACGTTCGTCTCGTCCGGCGTTCCGTCCGCACGCGTCTTGAGGATGACAAAGCTCACGCAGAAATGATTGCGCTCGTAGATCTTGGAGTTCATAATGAAGCGGTTGATCTTCGGATTTTCCTGATAGGCCTTATAGTAGGCCGCGAGGATCAGTGCCATATAGGAAATGCGGACGCCGTCCTTGCGCTTGTCGCGGATAAACCGGCGCAGCGGCTCCATCTCAGCGTATTCGGTAATATAGTTCTGCGCGTCATAGCGTTTCGGCATGATGTAGGGGATGGCCGAGACGATGGCGCTGGCATCTTTTACTCTTGTTCCGTCAGCACGCATTGCGTTACCTTCTTTCGCATTTACTGTAAATATTTTACACTTTCTTAACGCAATATGCAATCCCCTCTTTCTTAAGCTTCTTTTACATTTTTATTAACCAATGCCCGCTCCGGCTCCCAAAAGGCTGCCAAACCTTTTATTTCGTTGCCTAAAAATCATTCAGGTCATTCCTTTTTTCTATTGATTATCTCCATAAGCTGTACTATACTACTGGTGTTGAATCAGGCGATTTCTGCCTTTTTACCCAAACAACAACGATTCAGGAGGAAACACAAATGAAGTACAATCGCACTTACAACTTCTCCGCCGGCCCCGCCATGATGCCCGAGCCCGTGCTCGAGGAGATCCGTGACGAGATGATGAACTACCGCGGCAGCGGCATGTGCGTCATGGAGATGAGCCACCGCTCCAAGGTGTTCCAGCAGAT
>CAKTOJ010000133.1 GCA_934589665.1 uncultured Oscillospiraceae bacterium
ACCCCGGCAGGCATCGTAAACACGATGACCTGCCGGGGTATCCCAGGAATCACTTGTTACCCCTGTGAGGGGGGAACATATGCCTGCGGCTTTTTGTCTATTGATTGTCCGTCTTACTTGGCCTCGCTCTTGCCGGCAGTGGCAAGGCTGACGATCACATAAGCGATGCTGGAGAGAATGACCGGGAACAGGGTCGGGATCGGATAGCTGACGCCGCACCAGGATACCAGAACGGTAAGCACTCCGACGATCGACGCTGCAACGGCGCCGTGCGTATTCCCCTTCTTCCAGAGCGCGCCGCCGACAAACGGAGCAAAGCACGCCGCCGCAAGGAAGGAATACACAGAGTTAAGCAGGCCGAGGATGCTGCTGGACATCAGTGCGAGGATGGTGGACACGCCCATGAAGGCGATATTCACAACCAGCGTGATCTTCGTGAGCTCCTTCTCGCTGGGAGTCTTTTTCAGGGCACCCTGCCAGATATCACGGGTAAGAACGGTGGACATCGTAATGAGGCCGCAGTCGATCGTGGACATGACCGCCGCGATAACCGCCGCAACAATGAGCGCGCAGGCGATCGGGGGCAGCTCGTTCATGATGACGACGAAGAAAGCGTCGCTGCCGGACACGCCGTATTCAAAGGAGCCATAGGAACCGATGAACGCAGGCATCAGGGCCAGCGGGATCATGATGAGAAATGCAACATAGCAGGCGATACGGGAGGTCTTTGCGCTCTTGGCAGAGCTGATGCGCTGATAGGTCGGCTGATCGGTGACCATGCCGAGCAGAAGCGGGAGCATCATGCCGGCAAAGCCCGCGGCGGTCAGACCGGAGAAGTTCAGCGCGGAGGGAGCCAGAGAACCAGCGGAGATCGCGCTGCTCATCTCGGTCACAGCGCCCTTGCTGAACAGGACGAGCGTCGTGCTGACAAGACCGACAAGGATCACGCCGGTCTGAACAACGGAAGTCGCAAACGCACCCCACAGGCCGGACATCTGGGAATAGAGCAGAACGACCACCGCGATAGCAATCGCACCGAGGTTGCCCGGCAGGCCGAGCGCCACGAAGAGCGCCTTACCGGCCATGATCTGACCGGCGATCAGGCCGATCGAGGAAATGGCGGTGCTCAGATCGTAAATCGTACCGGGAATCTCGTTATGATAACGTTTGCGGGTAAAGTCGGCCATGGAAAGATAGCCGCCCTTGTAGATGAAGTCGTTGAGGAAAATCGCAACCATCACGCAGCTGAGTGCACAGGCAATGCCATAAGCCGCGCCTGCCATACCGACGGCAGAGCCTTCCGCGGCGCCGCCGACAACAAAGCCGTTGCCGATCTGGCCGCCGACCGCGCCGCCGACGAGCAGCAGCACACCGCCGGATTTACCCATGCTGAGATAGCCTTCAAAATTGCTTGCCTTGTTCCGGCCGGCCCAGCCAATGGCAACCATTGCCAGAAAATAGATTACGAGGACAACGACAATCGTGGTAATCATAAGATTTTCTCCCTTCACTGGTGTATTTTCATACACCGTGTCATAATGTGGGTCTCGTCGAATTCCGCTATCATTATAAAGTGCGAAAGGAGGAAATGTAATGTCAAAAATCAACTATATTTTTTAATTATTTTAATGTCATTAGTTGAAATAGCAAAAATTTTATCGTTTCCTTGTGTAGACTAACAATAATTGTGAAATGCCTTGTCTTTTTCTGCCGCTGTTGATAAAATGCGGCTATCAGCCACGGATGATTCATTTTGACGGATCATCCGCGGCAAAAGGAGGGCGGATGCCGTGCCGGACCCGTCGGAGAAGATCAAGCTGCTGGAGGACGTACTGTCCTATTGGAAGGGGCATTTGTCTGTCCATGATGTTCTGGCCAGTGAGCTGGCCTATAGTCTGATTTTTGATAATGTCCGCCCAGACCGGGTTGCAGAGGCCATGAGCACGGTCGGTTTGAGCGAGCTTCCCAACCGTTTTTTTCTCATTCAAGTCGACGATTACCACAATTATGCCAATAAGCTGCGCTTTACGCAGGAATTTTTTCAGAAAACTTCTTTATTAAATCTTCTGCGGACCTATATGACGCAGAGCGGAATCCGAGGCTTCGCCGCCAATCAGGTCGGTCAGGAAAAAATTATCTGCTTTCTCTGTTTTCCCGAAAAATCCGAGGAGGAAACGAAAGCCTTCCTGCTCGAACTTGCAGAAGGCTTCAAGTCCTGCATCCGCACGGGCAGTCCCTTCACCATCTCTGTGTGCATCAGCCGGCGCTGTGACCGCCTTGTGCGCTATTCTCAGATGTATCCCAAGATGAATGTTGCGCTCAGCCGGTGCTATTTTTCCGGCAAGGAGCTGAGCATTCTGCTGGAGGATGTGGAAAAATATTCAACCGACACGCAGGCTGAGGCAGAGCCCGCGGATTCCTATGCCGAGTTTCTGGCTTCCATCATGCGCCGCAATCCCGAGCAGTTCGAGCGCAGCGTGCAGAGCATTGTCCAAACCATTCTCAGCACCCACAAAAATCCGCAGAAAAGCCCCCAGAAGGTGCGGCTTGAGCTCATCCGCCTGATTCAGTGGACTGAGGAATACTGCATCAACTGCGGCGTTCCTCCCGGCCGGATGCGTCTTTATGACGATACCGTCATCAGCCGTGTGCTCAACTGCAATTATGTCGCCGACGCGCTGGCCTGTTTCCGTGAGTATTTCAGCGAGGTGACCGGCGCGCTGACCGAGTGCGGCGGCAACCGCGACCTCGCCTTTACAGCACCGGTAAGTGAATATATCGCCGAACATTATCGTGAAGATATCCACCTTGGCGATGCCGCCCGCGTCATGGGCTTCAGCGAGGGACATTTCGCCCGCAGCTTCCGCAGCAAATTCGGGACTTCCTTCGTCGAGTGGCTTACGCAGTACCGCATCGAAAAGAGCAAGCAGCTCCTGACCCGCTCGGAAATGCCGATCGAGCAGGTTGCCTATCGCGTTGGCTTCAACAATTACAGCTACTTCTGCGCCTGCTTCAAGAAAAAATGCGGCATGTCACCAGGCACGTACCGCAAGCTTTCTTTCTCGAGAAAGGAGCACATAGAGGCTGGGCAGAAGGACATTTCTCTCCGAAAATATCAGGATATCAAAAATTGATGTTCGGATTCTTCATATCATTCTCTACAGCAGCACGTTAAAATAAAAATACATTCGTCAGGCGAAAGGCTTTGCCGGCCGCGGAAACGCTCCGGACCGGTGATCGGATTCCCCTTCCTG
>CAKTOJ010000134.1 GCA_934589665.1 uncultured Oscillospiraceae bacterium
CCGGCCTCATGAACGGCATGGGCAAGGGCAAGTTCGAGCCGGACACCACCCTCAACCGCGCCATGGTCGCCACGGTCCTCTACCGCCTCTCCGGCGACAAGGTCAGCGCGACGAACGCCTTCCCGGACGTCCCGGCGAATGAGTGGTACGGCGAGGCCGTGGCATGGGCCCAGCAGAAGGGCATCGTCACGGGCTTCGAGGACGGCACGTTCCGCCCGATGGAGGAGATCAGCCGTCAGGACATGGCGCTCATGCTGCAGCGCTATGCGAAGACCGTCAAGGGAACGGACACGACCCCGACGGGCGACCTCAGCCGCTGGCCGGATGCCGGTCAGGTTGGCTCATGGGCCGTTGACGCGCTGCGCTGGTGCGTCGGCGCGGGCATCATCAACGGCAAGGACGGCGGCCTCCAGCCGACCGGCAATGCCACCCGCGCAGAGTTCGCGACCATCCTCATGCGCTACGCGAAGCTGTAACAGGACAAAGCACAAGGGCAGGCCAAGTCCGCATTCACGTAAGGACGAAAGGTGCTCAAAAGAATACGGCATAGCTTACGATCATGTAGGCTATGCCGTTTCTTTTTGCTCTTGTTGTGAGATATCGACTACGCCGATAAAGTTCCACCATATGACCAAGGTCTGCTTTTTTGTCCGTCAATCCTTTCGCTTATTATACCACTCAGATATAATACCTATGTTAAGCAAGAGGTTTTTGGGACGATTGGAACACCGAAAGACTGGCTTTTACAACCCGGCTGACAAAATGGATCATTTCCTCTTTGCTGTACTTGTCATAGCCCTCCACAACGACATGCATCAAACCGTTTGACAGATGGGTATACATCATTTCAAGCTCTGTTTCGCTGGCATTGGGCAGTTCTTTCCGCCAGTAAGCAATGCTGTCCTCCTTGGCCAAGGCGATCATCCGCATCAGGACGGTCGAGCTTGTGTTGCCCAGGATCAGTACCCGGCAGGCCTCCTGATTCTGATCGACCATATCATAGATGGCCTCGATCAGCGCCGTCACATCAAAGGAATTGACATAGCGAAGGGATTTCTCGAATGCATCGATGAGTTCATTCTCAATGCTCTCCATCAGGGCGAAGCAATCGCTGTAATGGGCATAGAAGGTGGCACGGTTAAGCTGCGCCAGCGCGCAGACCTCCTTCACCGTAATCCTACTGACCGGCTTTTCCTTCAGCAGCTCCAAAAAGGACTGCTTGAGCACCATTTGCGTATAACGTTTCCTTGCATCCAGCTTCTCCATTTTGCGCTCCTCACAAAAAGTTTACAAAATTCTGCAACACTCCGGCTCGCCGTGTTGCTTTTCTTTCAATTGCAGGGCAAATGCCGATTGTTTCTGATCTGCCTCTCCAGTATACTATACTTGTGAAAGATAATCAACACCTGTATGATTATCTTGAGAGGAGGTCTTTTGAATGTATGATAAATATCTTGTTACAGGTGCTACCGGCTTCCTCGGTAGGGCTGTTGTAGAAGCACTGGCACGCCGCGGCACACGAGTGCATGCGCTTGTGCTGCAGAATGACCCCTATATCAATTTGCTCCCCAAAGAAGTCCATACCGTCATCGGTGATGTGTGCGCCAAAAACTCGCTGGCAGACTTCTTTGCGGATGCCGACAGTCATACCTGTGTGATTCACTGCGCCGGTATCGTCTCCGTCGCGTCCAGACCCGGTGCGAGGCTCTATCAGGTCAATGTAGGTGGGACAAGGCAGCTCCTGCAGCAATGCATGGCGCATAAAGTGGGCAAGCTGGTCTATGTCAGCTCCGTTCATGCCATCCCGGAGCAGCCAAAGGGCTGCCCCATTACAGAAAACTGTGAATTCTCGCCGGGGCTTGTGGACGGTGATTACGCCAAGAGCAAGGCCGCTGCCACCGAGCTGGTCTACGACGCGGCGGCGTGCGGGTTGAACGCCAGCATTGTATTCCCCTCCGGCATCATCGGGCCGGAAGATTTACAGGGAGGGAGCTTCACCTCAATGGCAAGATCCTTTCTTGCCGGGAAGCTGCCTTTCGCCGTTCGCGGCGGATATGACTTTGTGGATGTGCGGGATGTGGCAAATGGCATTCTCGCCTGTTCCGAAAGCGGAGAGCCCGGCAAAGGCTACATTTTGTCCGGCCACTATGTCACGATTCGCAGGATGCTGCAGATCATCGGGGCGGCGGCGAAACGGCGGTATCGGCCCATCTGCTTGCCTCTGGGTCTTGCAAGGCTGGCCGCTCCGTACTACGAGCGCCGGAGCTTGAAGGATCGAAAGCCATTGTTTTTCACCCCATATTCCATTTCCGTTCTTGCCTCAAACGGCTGCTTCAGCCATGCGGCTGCATCGAAGTGCTTTGCATATCAGCCGCGCCCGCTGGAGCAGACCCTGCGGGATATGGCCGCATGGCTCATTGCACAGAAGGAAGCGGGCAAGGCGCTGCCTCATCTCATCCGGCGCCCCACGATCAGCGGCGCCCGCTGCTGAGCTGCTCTGTGTTTCGGCCTTCTGCAGCACATCCGGGTTATTTCTCCGGGTGTGCTGCTTTTTATCGCTCCGCTTGTCCTCTTGCTTTTCTTCCGAGATTCGTATATACTGAAATTGTGTTGTACTTTTTTCGGTACGGAGGGGCGGCGCGGCAGGGCAAGCGTCTGACAGGCTGCCCTGCAACCTGAACGGCTGCAAAGGAAAGGGAACGTTATGACCTGTGACGAGGTTTTTTACCGCCAATATCTGAATGGCGACGACGCGGGGCTGGAGGCCCTGATGAAAAAATACGGCGACCCCCTGACCCTGTATATAGACGGCTATCTGCACGACGTTCACGAGGCGGAGGAGCTGATGCTCGATGTTTTCGCCTATCTGTTCACCAAAAAGCCCCGCATCCGGGACGGCGGCTTCAAGGCGTATCTCTATAAGGCCGCGCGCCACACGGCGCTGCGCCGCAAGAGCAGGCGGAAGCCCTTGTTCAGCCTCGACGCGCTGACCAACGAGCCGGACGGGCGGCTGCTGGCGGAGGAGGTTATCCGGACGGAGGAGCGAAACCGCATTCTGCATTTCTGCATGGGTGAAATGAATCCGGACTATCGGGAGGTTTTATATCTCACCTATTTTGAAGATATGAGCTACGCGCAGGCGGCGGAGGTCACGGGGAAAACGGTAAAGCAGATCACCAACATGGTGTATCGCGGAAAAGAGAGCCTGCGAAGGCTGCTGGAACGGGAGGGAATCACAAATGC
>CAKTOJ010000135.1 GCA_934589665.1 uncultured Oscillospiraceae bacterium
TGGTGGGAACAACAGGGCTCGAACCTGTGACCCCCTGCTTGTAAGGCAGGTGCTCTCCCAGCTGAGCTATGCTCCCCCACGTGAAGCCGTCTCACGAACGGCAAGGATTATTATACTAAATCCCTCCCGCTGTGTCAACATCTTTTTGAGAGTTTTCAAAACTTTTTTTGGAGGAGAGGAAAGGGCGCGCATTGCGCCCTTATTTTCCGATTTTCTTCAGTTCCTCGATCATTTCCGAAAGCTCTGCGCCAGAAAAGCTGTGGATGCGGTCGCAAAACTGGCAGGTGAGATCCGCCTTGCCCTGCTCGTGCAGGATGTCCTCCAGCTCTTTGGAGCCGAGGGAGAGCAGCGCGCGCTCCGTGCGCTCGCGCGAGCAGTAGCAGCGGTACTCGATAGGGCTCGTTTCCAGAATTTCCAGGTCGAAGTCGGAGAGCACGGTGCGCAGGAGGTTTGCCGGATCGGGATCACCGCGGAGCTGGGCTGTCACGCTGGGCGCGGCATAAATGCCGCCTTCGACCTTGGAGATCACATCCTCGCCCGCGCCGGGAAGCAGCTGGATCAGGTATCCGCCGGCGGCAAGCACGCTGCGGTCACGGTCGACCAGCACGCCGAGGCCGCAGGCCGAGGGAATCTGCTCGGATTCGACGAAATAGGCGGCCAGATCCTCGGCGATCTCGCCGCCGAGCAGGTCGACCGTGCCGACATACGGTTCCTTGAGCCCCAGATCCTTGATGACGGTCAGCGTGCCGGCATGACCAACCGCGCCGCCGACGTCCAGCTTGCCGTCCTTGCGGAGGGGAAGCTCCACAGCGGCGTCCTGCACGTAGCCGCGGACATTGCCCTCTGCGTCCGAAACGGCGAGGATGGTGCCAAGTGGGCCGTCACCCTTGATTTGAAGTGTGACGCTCTCGCCATTGCCTTTGAGAGCGTTTCCCATCATGGAGACGCCTGCGAGCGCACGGCCGAGTGCGGCGGTGGCAACCGGCGTTGTATGATGGATCTGGCGGGCGCGCTCCGTGAGCGCACGGGTATAGACGGCAGTGGCTTTCACCATGCCATCTTTGGACATAGCTCTTACTAAAATATCATTCATTCAAAATCACTCTTTTCTGATGCAGGAAATATAAATGCGTCCATCCGATTCCTTCGGTGGACGGAGGAGGCAGTCGCCGTAGGCATGGATGCGGCTGAAGCCGGCGGCGGTCAGCCATTCGGTCAGCTCCTCGACGCTGTAATAGCGCTGATGGTGCTCTTCAAAGCTGCGCGTCCATGCGCCGTCGGCACGGGCGGAGAAGATGTCGACATAGTAATCAAGCAGGCGCGAGCGGCGGGAATATTCCGTGCGCCAGACGCAGTATACGTCCTCCCGCTCGTCAAGCCAGACCTGAGAATCCATCGCTTCAAGCTTGGCGAGTGCATGCACGTCAAAGACGAGCGCGCCGCCGGGCGCGATGAACAGGTGCAGACGGCGGAAGGTCTCGCGCACGTCGCGCGGATCGGTGAGGTAATTGAGACTGTCAAGACAGCAGAAAGCTGCGTCTACCGTGCCGTAAAGATCCAGCTCTGGCATGGACTGGTGCAGAAACAGCGGCGGGATGCCGGTGAGCGCCTGCGCTTTATCCCGTGCCTCAAGCAGCATGTCCTCCGAGCCGTCCACGCCGATGAGCTCATAGCCGCGCTCAGTGAAGATGGCGGTCATCGTACCGGTCCCGCAGGCGAGATCAAGCACGGTGTGGACGGGAATGCGGCTGTGGGAGAAAAGCCTTTCGACGAAATCCGCGCGCTTTTCGTAGCCGACGTCCTGCGTCAGCTCGTCATAGGACGCGGCAAGGGCGGAATAGCTTTCCATCATTCGCCGTCCTTCTTCATGCGCGCAAAGATGCGCTCGTATCCGCCGTCAGAATCGTTGAGTGAGCGGGCTACGCGGGAAATCGTTGCGCTGGACGCGCCGGTGCGTTCAAGGATCTCGCTGTAAACCATGCCCTCTGTGAGCATGCGCGCGACCTCAAAGCGCTGCTCCATCGCGCGCAGCTCGGCGATGGTGCAGACGTCGCGGAAGAAGCTGTAGCACTCCTCCTCGTCCTTTATCAGCAGAATGGCCTTATAAAAATCCTCATTCTTTTCTTTCTTCCCGATGCGGTTGCCGGGTGCGGCCATAGAAAGACACCTCCGAATAGTTCAGTAACGTACCCTGTACGTTTGCTTTATAGTTTAACAGCGCGAACCGCGAAAGTAAAGAGGCGGCGCGTGATTTTTTCTTTTTTAGGGGAAAGGAACCGCATTCCGCGGCGATTCATACACTGGGGCAGGAAAAACGGATAGGGAGGGGCGCTATGACAGGAGAGCTTCTGCGGCTGTCGGAGACGCCGCTGCACGAGCGGCGGGCATGGGAGAGCGGCGGCATCACGGTGCTGACGGCTGAGGTGACGCTGCCGCGCTGCGGCGGAGGAGGACGCCGCGCGCGGCGCTTCGATCGGTATTACCGGCAGTATGCCCGCGCGTATTTGAAATACTGCGAGACAGAGCTTCTGCCCCGCGCGGCGGAGACCATGCGCGCGGCAATGGAGCGCAGTGCGCCGTGGAAAAGCGCGCACGCAGCGCTCGGCTATACGGTGACGCTTGCGCGCGGGAAAATTTTGAGCGTGTGCACCCGGAGCGCGGAAGAGGAGCTTGTGCCGCGCCTGATCCAATGCCGTGCGGAGGTGTGGGACATGGAGAAGGCACTGCCTCTTGCATTGGCAGATTTCTTTCCGGCAAGGACGACAGTGAAAAAGCGGCTGATCCGCTGCGCGCGGTCAATGGCTGCGGAGCAGATCGACGTGGGTACGGCGGTTTACTATCCCAACTATCGGGGCATGCTGCGCCGCGCGTTTTCCTCCCGCAATTTTTACCTTGCGCCCGACGGTCTGCACTGGTTTTACCCGATGTACACTGCAGCGCCGGCGGCGGAGGGAATTCCTGATTTCGTGCTCTCCTACCGGGAAGAGGAGGGACCGTTTGAGCCGCGGGAGGCATAAAAAGAGGGAAGCGGCCAAAAGGCCGCTTCCCTCTTTTTATGCATCCTGCGGCGCAAACGGTCCCTCTTCCTCCCGGTAGGAAAGCACAAAATCAGGAATGCCCTCCGCCGCCGGCGCGACGGTGTACATCGGGTAGAACCAGTGCAGTCCGTCGGACGCAAGGTAAAAATTGCGGGAGGAAAACGCGCGGCGCAGCATGCTCCGGTAGTCCGGGT
>CAKTOJ010000136.1 GCA_934589665.1 uncultured Oscillospiraceae bacterium
GCCGAAGCGTCAGCGAGCAGAACCGCGAGCGCACGATGAAGGCGCTCGGCGAGTTCCTGCGCCCCGAGTTCATCAACCGTGTGGACGAGATCGTCTGCTTCAACCGTCTGGACGAGAAGAATTTTGCCGCCATCGCGCGCATCATGCTCGACGAGCTCAAGGACAGCCTCAGCGAAAAGGGCTTCCACTTCACCTACGACGATGAGGTGGCGGACTATCTTGCGAATAAGTCCTACTCGCTCACCTACGGTGCGCGCAACCTGCGCCGCACCATCCAGAAGGAGCTTGAGGATGTGATCGCCACGCAGATCATCGATTCCTACGACCATCCCGTCACGCAGCTGCGCGCTGTGATGAAAGACGGGGCAATCGAAGTGCTGAGCCTGTGAGAGAAGGAAAGGGGAAGAGCGCATGAGAAATCCGTTCCGCAAGGATATTGAGCCGCGCTGTGCCTACTGCGCGCACGGCTCGGCGGTGAACGAGCGCGAGGTCGCCTGCTCACGCAAGGGTGTGGTGGACAGCGCAGATCACTGCCGCTATTTCCGCTATGATCCCCTGCGCCGCGTGCCGCCGCGGCCCGCCTCGCTCGATCCCAAAGCTCATTCGCCGGAGGATTTTTCCCTCTGAGAGAAACAAAATAAAAATAAAGAGAGAAGGACTCATCATGGAAATCACAACCGTTTATGCCGTCTATTTCAGCGCCACCGGAAAAACGCGCCGGGTCGTTACCACACTGGCCAATGCCGCCGCACAGGCGCTCGACCTTCCGCTGGAGACCATTGACTTCACCCTGCCCGAGGCGCGGGCGGAGAGCTATTCCTTCACGGACGGCGACCTCGTAATCTTCGGTACGCCGACCTATGCAGGCAAGGTGCCGAATAAGCTCCTGCCTTTTGTGCAGAGCGGCTTTGCCGGCAACGGCGCGCTTGCCGTTCCGGTCGTGACCTTCGGCAACCGCAGCTTTGATAATTCTCTGGCCGAGCTGTGTGTGAGCTTGGAAAACGCGGGCTTCCACACCATTGCCGCCGGTGCGTTTGCCTGTCAGCACGCCTTTTCCGACACCCTTGCCGCGGGCCGTCCTGACCGCGAGGATATGACTGTGCTTGCGCAGCTCGGTGCGGCGGTTGTGACAAAGCTCGGCAGAATGACAGAGATCCCAGCGCCCGTCGTTGTGGATGGCGATGCGGATGCGCCGTACTACCGACCCCTTGGCCTCGACGGCGAGCCGAAGAACTTTCTCAAGGCAAAGCCTGTGACGGATATGACAAGGTGCACCGGCTGCGGCGTGTGCGCGGCGCTGTGTCCGATGGGCTCGATCAGCCGCGAGAACCCTGCTGAGGTCACGGGCGTGTGCATCAAGTGCCATGCCTGCGTGAGAAACTGCCCCGTCGGCGCGAAATCTTTCGACGATGCGGCGTTCCTCTCCCATAAGGCCATGCTCGAGCGCGACTATACCCGCCGCGCGGAAGCAAAGCTTTTTACTTAACCTAATAGGAAAACGAAAAGCTCCGCCGTAATGGCGGAGCTTTTTTGCGGGAAAAGCAAACGTAGACATGCCATCGTGCATAGCCTGAAACAGAGACTATGACCATTGGAGGGCTATTCATGAAAAGCACGCATTTCTTCCTCGGTGCAAACAGCGCCGAGGGATTTTACAGCCTGTATGACCAACTGCTTGACGCGGGTCTGCACGATCTGGTGATCCTCAAGGGCGGCCCCGGCTGCGGCAAATCAACCTTTATGCACCGTATGGCCGGGGCACTGGAGGAGCACGGTGTGGAAACGGTGTATATTCATTGCTCGGGCGATCCGGATTCACTTGATGCAGTGATCTTTCCGTCCATCCGCCGCGCCGTCGTTGACGGCACAGCGCCCCATGTGCTCGAGCCGCGGTATATGGCAGTACGGGAGCGCTATGTCGATCTGTCGCCATGCTATGATGTCGCGCGTGTTAAGGGTGCGGCGGAGAAGATCGTCGCAGCTTCGGACGCTTACCGCGCTTCATATCGGCAGGCCTACCATATTCTGCGCGCGCTTGGCGGCGTGGATGAGGAACGCCGCGCGGCCATTTGCACAGAGTTTGACGGAGAAAAGCTGCTGCGCCGCGCGGCAGGCATCGCCGCCCGGGAGTTCAAGGCAGGCGGCAGTGAGACAGGACGGACGGAGGAGGTATTCCTCGGCGGCCTGACCTGCAAGGGGCAGATCTGCCGCTTTGACAGTGTGGAGGCCCTGTGTCCGCGCGTCTATGCGTTCTGTGACAGCTATGGCCTTGCCGCGCCGGCGCTTTGCTTCCTGCATGCCGCGGCTGTCCGTGCAGGACTGGACACGATTGTCTGCCGTGATCCCCTGCGCCCGGCGGAGCCCCAGCATCTGCTGGTGCCGTCGCGCGGCGTAGCCTTTGTCACAAGCTGTGAGGAAATGACTTACAGCGGCAGGCCGCACCGCCGCATCCGTGTCGACGCGATGGCGGAGGAGAAGCTTTCTCATGCGGAAAAGGCGCGGCTGCGCTTTATCCGCCGCGTCCGCCGCGCGCTGGAGACGGAGACGATCGGTGCGCTTGCACGTGCGAAGCAGGAGCACGACGCGCTCGAAGCGCTTTATCATCCTTACGTTGATTTCGACGGCGTGAACGCGCTGTGCGCGCTGGAAACGGCGCGCGTGCTGCGGGATATGCAGTAAAGAAAAGGCTGCCTGAATATCAGGCAGCCTTTTTGCATTGTTCAGTTCAGGAAATCCTTGAGCTTCTTGCTGCGGCTGGGGTGACGCAGCTTGCGCAGCGCCTTCGCCTCGATCTGACGGATACGCTCGCGCGTGACGTTGAATTCCTTGCCGACCTCCTCAAGCGTGCGGGGACGGCCATCCTCGATGCCGAAGCGGAGCTTGAGCACCTTTTCCTCGCGCGGAGTCAGGGTGGAGAGCACGTCCACAAGCTGCTCCTGAAGCAGCGTGAAGGACGCGGCCTCGCTCGGCTCGCTCGCGCCCTCGTCGGGGATGAAGTCGCCGAGATGGCTGTCTTCCTCCTCGCCGATCGGTGTTTCGAGGGAGACCGGCTCCTGCGCGATCTTCAGGATCTCGCGCACCTTGTCCACGGGCATCCCCATTTCCTTGGAAATCTCCTCCGGAGAGGGATCGTGACCGAGGGACTGGAGCAGTTGGCGGGAAACGCGGATGACCTTGTTGATCGTCTCGACCATGTGCAC
>CAKTOJ010000137.1 GCA_934589665.1 uncultured Oscillospiraceae bacterium
GACTTCGGCTATCCTCCGCTGGTTACGCCGTCGAGCCAGATCGTCGGCACGCAGGCCGTGATGAACATTATCTTCGGCGAGCGCTATAAGACCTTCCCGAAGGAGTCCCGCGCCATGCTGCGCGGCGAATACGGCAAGCTGCCCGGCAAGGTCAATGAAGAGGTTCGTGCCAAGGCGGGCATCAAGCCCGAGGATGTCATCACCTGCCGTCCCGCGGACCTTTTGGAGCCTGAGCTGCCGAAGTACCGCGAGCAGTACAAGGATCTCGCCCGCAGCGAGGAGGATGTGCTCTCCCTCGCCCTGTTCCCGCAGGTGGCCGAAAAGTTTATCAAGCTGCGCAATCTGCGCCATCCGGTCAACCAGCGCAAGATCGTACCGGTCGTGCACCCCGCCGTGCACACGCGCCGCGTTGCCGCGATCTCCCACAAAAAGGAAAAGTAAATTATAAAGGAAAAGAAGCGGACGGTTTGAAACCGTCCGCTTCTTTTGATTCTCTTTATTCGCTCTTTTCCTCTCCCTCGAAGGAAGCCAGCATACCGAAATACTTTTCGTGCTTTTCCTGATACTCCCGATTGAACACCGGATCGTTGCCCTGATGCAGCCGGTGGATATAATCGTGGTGGCTGTTCATGATCGTCGGATCGAACTGTGAGAGCGTATACACACCCAGATTGGAGCACTGGTCAGCAATACGCTCGGCATTGATGAGGATATCAAGGAAGACCAAGCCCGCGTAAACCGTGCACTGCCCGTCCCGCAGACGGCGGATATGGTTGGCACGCAGCGTCGAAACCATGTCGTCCACCACCTCCTCCACCGGCTCGATCCGGCGGGCCGTCTGCGCGTCAAGCGCAATAAAGCTGTTATACGCATAGTCAAGGATCTCTCCGAGCGCCTCACCAAGTACGGTGAGCTCGTTCTGCGCCGTGGCCGAAAACTCCACGCCTCTTGAACGCAGCTCGGCAGCGTTTTCCGTCAGATTCACCGCGTAGTCGCCGATGCGCTCAAACTCGCTGAAGCACTGGATGTAATAATTGAGCAGATCATTGCCGTGCCCGGTCGGCACATGACTGGAGAGCTTGATGAGGTAATTGTCCACGCTGTCCGCCAGCGCGTCGATATGATCCTCATTCTGGTTGACAACATCGATCTTCTTCTGGTCAAACTGATGCAGCACCTCGACCGCACTCATCACGCCGGTTCGCGCAAGGCGCGCCATGGTGGAGATCGCATCCGACGCGGCGGAGAGCGCCAGCGCCGGAGCGGCAAAAAACTTTTCATCAAGCTGCGAAAGCTCATGGTCAACATTTTCGCCAAGCTGCATATCATCCTTGATCAGAACCCGTGCCAGCCTCTCAAACTGTCCGCATACCGGCAGCAGCAGCACAGCGGTGGACAGGCGGAATATCGTATGCACATTTGCGATCGAGCCGGAGGTCATCGTCTGCCCCCACAGCTCGTTGAGGACGCCTGTGTGATGCAGAATCGTCAGAGCCGTGATGATAATGACCGACGCGCAGAGGTTGAAAATGATATGAACGACGCCAGTGCGCTTCGCATCCGCCTTGGAGCCGATGGAACAGACGATCGCCGTCGTCACGCAGTCGCCAATGTTGACGCCGATGATAATTGCGTAAACAGAGCCGAAAGTCAGCGCACCTGTCATGGAGAGCGCCTGCAAAATGCCGATAGTTGCCGACGAGCTCTGGATCAAAAACGCCACACCCGTGCCGGCCAGAAAGCCGAGCAGCGGCTTGTCTGCCAAACCGACGAACATCTGCGCAAACGATGCCGACTCGCTCAACGGGCTGACTGCCGCAGTCATATTCAAAAGGCCGGTGAAGAGGATGCCGAAGCCCATGGCAATGCTGCCGACCGTATCACTGTTGCGTGTTTTGACCGCCATGAGCAGCAAAATACCGATGATTGCCGCCAAAGGTGCCAGCGTTGACGGCTTGAACAGGTTGAGCCACGAGCTGCTGTCCGCATTCAGGTCCAGCAGGCGGATGATCTGGCCCGTGACCGTTGTGCCGACATTCGCACCCAGAATGATTCCGAGTGACTGGTGGAGCGTCAGTACACCTGCACCAACAAGGCCGGACGTGAGCACGATGGTCGCCGTCGAGCTCTGGATCGCCGCGGTCACCGCAAGGCCGAGCAGAAAACCGACAAGCGGATTGTTTGTCACGCGCTCCATCGCAGCCTTGAGCGCACCGGACGAGCCCTTTTTCAGCCCGTCACCCATAAGCTGCATGCCGTAGAGAAACAGTGCAAGACCGCCAAAAAGTGAGATAAAGTTGAATATCGTCATAGTTCCACCAGTTTTCCCTCAGATCTTATGTCCGATGTAATTCGCCTTTGTTAAGCGGGAATCGGCCTACGCCAATCTTCACCAATTACTATGGTATCAGAAATTCGCAGAATTGCAAGGAGTTTCGAAGGGGAATCTCATATGATTTCCTGATTGATCTTTCCCCTTGCAATTTCGCCCGGATATGATACAATGATATCATCAAGCGTCATCGTAAAGAGGAGGATTATAGCATGCTTCAATCCAGCAGCCCCATCGGTGTGATGGATAGCGGTATCGGCGGCCTGACCGTCGTACGCGAGCTTCAGCGTATTCTGCCCGGCGAAGACATTATTTATTTTGGTGACAGTGCCAACTGCCCCTACGGCAACAAAACCGCAGACCAGATCTTTGAACTGAGTTGCCATATGCTACGGTTTCTTGGCGACAATGGCGTAAAATGCACGGCCATCGCCTGTAATACCATCTCCACCATGGCCGAACGGCTGCGCCCATGCTTCGATTATAAGATCATCAGCATCGTCGAGGCAGCGGCCAATTACGTAATTCGTGAAAAGCTGAAAAGTGTCGGCCTGATTGCAACAGAATTTACAGTTGCCTCTGGCAAGTATGCAGAGCTCATTCATGCAGGCGCTCCCGATTGCCATGTGGTTGGCAAAGGCTCACCGCAGCTTGCGGCGCTGGTAGACCGTGGGGACTTCAATCAACACGATATCAACCTCGAGATCAAAACGCAGGTGGACAATATCCTCGCACGCGAGCCAGTAAAGAATCTGATTCTCGGTTGTACACACTACCCCATCGTGGAAGAGAACTTTCAAGAATGTTATCCGGGAATGCGGCTAATCAATCCGGCGCAGGAGCAGGCCAATGCCGT
>CAKTOJ010000138.1 GCA_934589665.1 uncultured Oscillospiraceae bacterium
TCCACAGATACAGCGCCCCAAAGCAGTACGGCAGCAGCGCAAGGCAGGCTCCCTGAGCAGTCAGGTGCAGCTGCAGCCCGAATACAAGAAAGACCGCACGGATCAGAAGATATCCGCCGAGAATGATCCCCCAACAGATCAGCAGGGATTTCAGGTTGAGTTTCCCATATGCGGTTGCTTCATGGTTGTACATTTTCGCGTCCTCCTTACAGATTCTCGTTTTTCAGGGCGTCGATGGGATTGTCCTTTTTCACCTTGCTCATTGCGTACATCATGGTGGCGAAAACGACCAGAAACACGCTCAGTACGGCGATACCGATGGCTGCCCACAGCAGATGAAAGGAGGTTTCATAGGCCGTTGTGACCGCGCGGTAGATGAGATAGGTAATGCCGCAGGACACCGGCAAGCCGAGAAGCAGTGCTTTGGAGCCGTACAGCAGGCACTCGTAGTTCATCATCCTGCTAAAGCCTTTTTGCGTCATGCCCACCGATTTCAGCATGGCAAATTCTCTGCGACGCAAGCTGATATTCGTGGAGATCGTATTGAACACATTGGCTGCGGCAATCAGGGAGATCAGCACGATAAAGCCGTAGGCGAACACCCGGATGATGGTCACAACATTCCGGTTCGTTTCGGCGTTTGCGGCATAGTCGAAAAGCTGCCGGCTGCTGAGACCGTTTTCCGTCAGCACGGTCGCAAGCTTTTCAAAGCTCGCGGTGTGATTGCTCGAGGTAAGGAAATACTCTGTATTGCGGAATTGATTCAGCGCCGCCTCGGGAACCACGCTCTCCAGCATGCTGTACGGATAGATCATATTGATAGCCACCGGCGTGCTGCGGCTGATAAAGAACGGAGTCTCCTCAATGGTTTTTTCGGACCGCAGCGTGTATTTTGCAAAGGATTCCTCGTAGGGCAGCTCGATGATGTCGTTCTCATTGTCTCTGTTTTGATAGAGGACGACCTTATTGCCGTTCTCATCGATCCGGCTGTCTTTTCTGTAATATCCGTCGATCTCTACATAGTAAAGCCCATCGATCACGCACCCATCGCCCTTGAGCGTGTCCAGCGTGACATACTTCTCAAGCCGGCGGTCAAGCTCAATGTTGCGATCCAGAGCAATGCCCAGGGGCTTGTCTCGGTCATAGTAATCCGCTTCCTTCAGGTTGTACTTTTCCAGCAGTCTGTTGAACTCGGCGTCCGCAACGAAGTACAGATAACCGGAGATGCCAAGCTCCTTCGGCGCTGCGTCCTCACGCTCCATGCCGAAGTCGGCAAAACGGTCGGCATACATTGCCGTGACATATTCGCGGGAGATATCGCCCTGCAAAAACTGTTTCTTGGTATAGGTGCCGCCGGTGACATTCTGCTCGGATAAAAGCAGCTCCAGAAGCGCATCGGGCGTCATGGCGGAGGAAGCGTCCGACTCTGCCGCATAGATCAGGTCGAACTGATCGGAGGTCAGCCCTCCTTCGGCGGATTCCATCATGTAGTCGGTGAATGCCGCCGCAGAAACAAAGAGGACGATGCTCATAAAGAGGCTGACGACGGTGGTTCTGTATTTTTTTCGGTTGCGCTTATAGTGCTTGCCGGCAAGGACGCCGGGGAGTCCGAACAGCTTGTAGGCAAGCTTTGAGGTTCGGACGGGTCTGCCGCTTACCTTGATGTCCATGCTCTGGCGGATCGCCTCCACGGCGGAAACTCCGGTTGCCCTCTTGGACGGTATCCATGCCGAGATCAGAACCGTGACCAGCGCGATGACCGCAGCAATGACGACAGCCTGCCACGACACGCAAATTCGCATGGGAATGTCCGCACGGACGATGGAGGAGAATTTGTCTCCGATCAGGATGAGCGTTATGCCGATACCTCCGATACCCACCAGGATGCCCAGCGGAATACCGACGGCACTGACTGCCAGTGCCTCAAACAGCACCATTCTCCGAAGCTGCTTTTTTGTGGCGCCCACCGAGGACAGCAGACCGAACTGCCTTGTCCGCTCCGAGACGGAGATGGAGAATGCGTTATAGATGAGCGATACGGAGCCGAACACGATCAGAGTGATGATGATGGCGGCAAGACTGTAAAACGCGGTGAGGAAAGAATCAAAGCGGGCTGCGCCGGAATACAGCAGGACCTTTGTGTTGTAGGCATAGCCATACGCTTGCGTATAGCCCGTTTCCTTCATGAAGTCATACACCTCGGCGGGCTTGTGCAGCTTGAAATAACAATGGATCGGAGACTGCTCGGCGGATCTGGGATCCGCTGCCGTAAGCGCTGTGTACCCGGGCGCGGCGTAGTCCTCAAAGGTAGGTCTTTCATAGATACCGACCACCGTGTAGGTTCTCGGTTCGGCGTTTTCGAGCCTTTCGCCGCTCATAACCTCCGTATGCGTTTCGCTGTCATAGGCGTATACGGGCGTGTCCTGTCCCAGCCTTTTGCCGTCAAGCGTCCTGTCACCCACCTCAAGCGTGACGGTGTCGCCGAGCGTATAATTCACCTTGCCGTTTGATGTCAGGTGCTCCGGCAGAATAATTTCCGTGGGATCCTTCGGCAGTGTTCCCAGCAGGAGATGCACCGGCATGGTTTCAAAATATCCGGACGCCGCATCGCCGCCGAGAATATACAAATAAGGCTTGCGCTCGTTGGCGCTGTTGATCTTCGCATAACCCAGAACCTGTGCATAGGCGGCGGAGGAAACCCTGTCGGAATCGCGGATGTCTTCATAGTCCTTGTATGCGGCGTCATAGACCGCTCCGTGCCAGTCTCCGCTGCTGTAGATCTCGCAACGCAGCACGAAGCTTTGCATACTGGAGACAAAGGTCGTTGAGGCGCAGATCATCGCCGCTGAGAGCATAATGCCGATGATCGTGACGACGGTCCTTGTTCTGTTTTTCTTCAGGCTCTCTAAGGTTACCTTGCTGAAAACATTCATCTGCGGATCACCTCGTCTCTGGTGATTTTCCCGTCCTCAAGGGAGAGGATGCGATCCGCCTGCAGGGCGATGCTCTCATCGTGGGTGATGACAAGGAGGGTCTGCCCGTATTTTTCGTTGGAGACCTTCAGCAGCTCCACGATCTCCCGGCTGCTTTTGGAGTCAAGATTTCCGGTGGGCTCATCGGCAAGCACCACCGC
>CAKTOJ010000139.1 GCA_934589665.1 uncultured Oscillospiraceae bacterium
GCCGAAAGCGTAACCATCACCCGTGCCTTCATATGCGGGGAGGGACAACCGCTTATCACGCATCGGGCGCCGGCAGCCGCCGCGCTGCCGGAAGCAGTTGATGCTGACACCGTACCTGAGCAGGCGCCTGTCGCACAGATACCGCCCGCACGGCAGAATAATGCATGAAAGGTTTCCAAAAGGTAGCAAAGGAATTCGGAACAGTATGGTAACTTGTATCGTTGGAATCAACTGGGGCGACGAGGGCAAGGGGCGCGTTGCGGATCTGCTCTCCCGCGACATGGATATCGTGTGCCGTTGCCAGGGCACAAGCGAGGCGCGCCACACGGTAGTGAACGAGCGCGGCAGCTTTATGCTGAATCAGCTCCCTTCCGGCATTCTGTACGGTGGTGTCTGTTGCATCATGGGAGACGGAATGTATATCCAGCCAGACCGCCTGAACGAAGAAATAACACGCCTGCGCGATGCCGGGGTAGACATCTCGCCGGAAAATCTGAAAATCAGCCGCCGTGCCGCGCTGGTTCTGCCCGGTCTGACTGCGACGCAGATGCGTCTTCTGCTGGAAACGCGCGACCGTCTGTGCATGGGCGACCTGACGGATGTCGAAATGCTGGCTGAGCATCTGAACGCATTGGCGGATGCGTTCCGCCGTTACGGCGGAAAACCGAATATGTCGGCTTGGTCTGCGTGCTGTCGCCGCTATACGGCACTGTTCGGCGACTATATTGCCGACACGGGCGCCTATCTGTACGACGCGGAGCACGCCGGAAAGCGTATTCTGCTGGAATCCCAGTCGGGCGCTCTGCGTGACAAGGATTTCGGCGTGTTCCCTTACGGCTCGCCGACAAACTGTCTGGCAGCCTACACGCCCATCGGTGCCGGTATGCCCGGCGTGCGGCTCTCCCGCGTGGTTGGCGTTATGAAAGCGTACTCCGCCTGCCATGGGGACGGTCCGTTCCCGGCTGAAATCACGGGTGAGGAGGCAACCTACTTCCGCGAGCTGGGACAGGAGGACGAGGACGGCGCCACGCCCCGCCGTGTCGGCGGTTTTGACGCGGTCGCGTCCCGCTACGGCGTCCGCCTTCAGGGCGTTGATGCCATTGCACTGACCAAGCTGGATGCGGTATCCTTCCTGCCGCAGATCCCCATCTGTGTCGCCTACGAAGTGGACGGGAAGCGTGTCACGGATTTCCCGACACCGTCCGCCCTGCGGCGCGCAAAACCGATATATGAATACGTGGACGGCTGGAACTGTGACATCTCCGGTTGCCGGGCATTTGCAGATCTGCCCGTTCAAGCCATCATCTACATCAGGTACCTGGAAGAGTTGGTCGGCGCGCCCATCACCTATGTGTCGGTTGGCGCCGAACGGGATGCCTACATCCGGGACAGTGTAAAAGCGGAAATTCAGTAAAACCCTTGACAAAAATTCCGGGATGTGGTATAATTCCAGTGTTGTGCGGGCAGGTCGTCCTGCCTGCGCACGGGCCATTAGCTCAGTTGGTCAGAGCTACCGGCTCATAACCGGTTGGTCCTGGGTTCAAGTCCCCGATGGCCCACCATAAAGCGAAGCGTCCGGCTTTTGCCGGACGCGTTCCCTCCTTATTACCGATATTACCGGGTTCTGTTTCCGTAGCTCAGCTGGATAGAGCGACCGCCTCCTAAGCGGCAGATTGTTCGATTCCTTCGAGCAGTGAAAATTGCATAAATCTTAAAAATGTCTCAGTAGCTCAGCTGGATAGAGCACACGCCTCCTAAGAGAACCAAGAGCGTTCCCCGCCAGAGGGGCGGTCGCCCTTAAAATTAAATATGCGCCAGTAGCTCAGTTGGATAGAGCGTCCGCCTCCTAAGCGGAAGGTCGGGGATTCGAGTTCCTTCTGGCGCGCCACAAACAACGCCGAAAGCCTTTGTTTTCAAGGGTTTTCGGCTTTCCTTATTTGCTGCTGTGTTTGGCTGCTTGCTAATTGCTAATCGCAGGATTTGCATTTCGTGTTCAAGACCAATCACCTTTTTCTTATTTCCACAGCTGGCATTTTGCTAATACGCACCGCATTATCGACGGCATTTTCATTCGGTTTTCAGCCCGTTTGCTAATACGGTGCGTTTTGCTAATTTGCTCTCTGCTAATAAAATCAGGTGTTATTAGCAAGCTGGACAGACTCCAAAGCCTTTTTGAGTAGTTCGGGATTGCTGGCAAGCAGGCTCGCAAGAGCTTCTGCATCAAGTGCGGGTGCGGCAGTAACGGGTGCTTCTTCTGTCTTGCCTTTGTAAAAGGATTGCTCCATCTCATCAGCAAGGCGACGGCGATCCTCGTCAAGAATGTGCGCATAGCGCTTGGTCACCATATCGGGAGAGTTCCATCCGCCATCACCCTGTACCGCTTTTAGATCGCCCTTGGAGAGCCGAAGTTTTACGCCCGTACTCGTATGCCGTAAACTGTGAAACACGACATTATCGACATTGATTGTCGGGTCGTTCAGACCAATAAGGACTTCCTTGAATCGTTTATTCAGATGCTCGGTCATAATCGGTCGGCCGTTGGCTTGGCAGATAATCAGGCCATAATCCATATAGCCGTCGTCGCCAAGCTCCAGTTTCAGCTTCATTTGCATCTCTCTGAGCTTTTCGAGCTTCTTTGCAACGGTTTCGGGAATGTAGACAGTACGAATACTGCCCTCCGTTTTCGGCTGCTTTAAGACAATCACCGTCCGTGTGCCCGGATAGAGGTTTGGAAAGCGGAAAAGGATGTCCATTTTGGGTAGCTTTTCAATCAGTTTCTTATCAACACGGTCAATCACACGGTCGATGTATAGCACCTGATCACTCCGGCTAAAGCGCTCCCACTGCGTTCCACCGACCTCACCGCCGCGCATACAACAAGCAAACGCCAGTTGTATCGCACAGTGCATCACATATAAGTCGTAGATGTCGGTGCGGTCGGTAAAGTCCAATACTCTTTGCAGTTGTTCGGGAGTCAAGGCATCCCGTTTAGCCTCCTTGTGCTCCGGCAGTGTCGCATCCAAAAACGGATTTTTCGCAATGTACTCCCACTTTTTCGCCTGATTGAAAGCACATCGCAGAACCTTGTGGATGTCATGAATGGTTGAGGGGCTGATATGCTCCCGCTT
>CAKTOJ010000140.1 GCA_934589665.1 uncultured Oscillospiraceae bacterium
GCGCTGACGATCATGTGGCAGGGGATGCTCGGCATCTTCGCCGTCATGGCGCTCATCACCGTCATCGTCATGGCGTTCACCAGATTTACGAAGTAAACGCTGTCAGCTAAAGCAAGTGAAACAGATGCGGCCGGTGCCCATTGAGCGCCGGCCGGTCTTTTTTCACAATGCGGCAGCCAAAAACAAAGCGGAGGAAACTTTTGTTTTCTCCGCTTTGTTTATCGTTTATTTGCTTTCAGCAAGCCGCAATTTTCGCTGATGCTTACTCGAAGTCGGGGATATACTCCTTGACGATGTCGAGCAGCTCGCCGGAGCGGATCATCTTTTCCACCGCACGGATGTCAGGCCAGATCTCGCGGTCCACCTCGTAGAACGCGACCTGCTCACGCACGTGCTTGTAGATCGCCTCATGCAGCGGAGTGAGACCCTGACCGTGGGTGTTCAGGCGGCGGCGGATATCGATGGCCTGGCAGGCGGTCAGCAGTTCGTCGGCGAGAACGTCCTGCGTGTTCTGCAGGATCATCTTGGCCTTACGGGCAGCGGTCGTACCCATGGAAACAATGTCCTCCTGGTTGGCGGAGGAAGGGATGGAGTCAACAGACGCGGGATGCGCGTAGACCTTGTTCTCGCTGACCATGGAGGCCGCAGCATACTGAACGATCATGAAGCCGGAGTTGACGCCCGCCTGCGTGGTGAGGAACGCAGTCAGACCGTTGGAGAGCGCGGGGTTGACCATACGCTCGGTACGGCGCTCGGACGCATCGGCGATCTCGCTGGCGGCGATGCCGAGGAAGTCGAACGGAAGCGCCATAGGTTCGCCATGGAAGTTGCCGCCGGAGATAACAGCCTCGTCCTCAAGGAACATCAGCGGGTTATCGGTAACGGCGTTAAGCTCGATCTCCACCTTCTCACGGACATACTCGAGCGCATCACGGCAGGCGCCGTGGAGCTGCGGGATGCAGCGGAGCGCGTAAGCGTCCTGCACGCGGTCGGACTGGCAGTTGTCAAGAATCTCGGAACCGGCGAGCAGCTTGCGCATGTTCGCAGCGACAAGCATCTGGCCCTTCTGGCCGCGCACCTGATGGATGCGGGGATCGAAAGCGTTGCGCAGGCCGGTGAGGCCCTCAAAGGACAGGGAAGCGATTACATCGCCGAGCTGGGCAGCGCAGATGGAATCATACAGGGCCAGTGCGCCGACGGAGGTCATCGCGCAGGTGCCGTTGGTCATGCCGAGGCCTTCCTTGGACACGAGCGTGTCAAGCGTGGCGATACCGGCCTTGGCCATGGCCTCAGCGCCGCTCATCTTCACGCCCTCATACATGGCCTCGCCCTTGCCGAGCATGGGCAGCGTCATGTGCGCAAGAGGCGCGAGGTCGCCGGAGGAGCCGAGGGAGCCCTTCTGGGGAACGACGGGGGTCACGCCCTTGTTGAGCATCTCGAGGAGCATCTCAACGAGAATGGGGCGCACGCCGCTCACGCCGCCGCACAGGGCGTTGGCACGCAAGAGCATCATGCCGCGCACGATTTCGTCGGCGTAAGGCTCGCCGGCGGCGGTGCAATGGCTGAGGATCAGGTTGGTGGAAAGCTGGTTGCTCATTTCCTTGGGAACGGCGACCTTCTGGAACTCACCAAAGCCGGTGGTGATACCGTAGGCCACACGGCCCTCGGCAGCGATCTTTTCCGCCAGAGCGCGGGACTTCTTCATCGCCTCAAGAGCGGAAGGAGCCAGTTCGACTGTGGCATTGTAGCGCGCGATAGCAACAAAGGACTCAAGCGTCAGGCTGTGGCCGTCGACCACAACATGCTTGATCGCAGTGGGGTTCATAATCATAATCGTTTGCCTCTTTTCGTTTTTGTTGTTCCGCGAAGCGCCTGTCACTCCGCAGCCACCGGCTGCGGAAGGACCGACGCTCCGACGGCCCGGTGAGTCGTGAGAAGTTTCTGCGCGGTACGCACCCTTTATGCACGTCTGCCCATGACGTGCGGCACGGCCGCGCTGCTCCCTTTTTCGGTCAAGCGTATTCGCTTTGGCTGATGTCATTAGAATAACATATCATTTGTGCAAAATCAATAGTTTTTTATCTAAAATTCAATAATCTATTGTGCGATATCAATATATTACGATGCTGTATTATCGCGCTACAGCGTCCGGAGGCAAAAAAGAAGAGCCGCCGGTATTCCGGCAGCTCTTCCTCTGCTTATTTTCTTTTCCGTCTTGGCTGCGCCTTTGACGCACCCTCATAGTCCACAATACGGATCACCGGATTCTTCATTTTGGCAAGCTTCTCGACTCCGGCAGCATCTGCTCTGGTGAAGAACAGCGCCTTTTCCGTTGCCTCAAAGCCAAAATGCAGGCGAATAAAGTCGGGATGGTCCCGATCCTCGCGGACGATGGAGGTGATCCGTTCCCACGGGAAGAAATCGTAATGCGTCGTAATCTGCATCTGGTAGAAGATCTCCAGCCCGCGGGTGGTGACCGCGGCTTCCTTCTGCGTCAGAAGGGTGAGCGTGTAGAGCACGGCAAACACGAGCGCGATTTTGTATTTGGTTGTCAAGCCGCCGAGCAAAAGCAGAGCGACGAGCAGCCATCCGCCGACTGTGACCCACTTCTTGCGCGGCTTTGGCACCCGCGAGACGTAGATCGGCGGTTCAACAGATTCCCAGGGAAGCGGTTGTCTCACAATAGACGTTCCTTTCTAAACGGATATCCAGCTTACGCACTGATCTTGGGAGCCTTGCCGGCAGTGCGGCGGGCTTCCAGATTGGCAATGGCCTTCTCGTGCGCCTCTTCGGGAGCACCGGCGGGCTTGCCGGCGCGGGTCTTGCCGAACAGGTTGGTGTAGGAACCGTCAGCCCAGAAGATGTTGCGGCCGAGCAGAGCGGTGATGTAAGCATAGATGGGGTTGAGCAGGTTGACAAAGGCGTAGGGGAAGAACACCAGAGGGCTCATGCCCAGAACGCCGGTCTGGTAAGCGCCGCAGCCGGTCCAGGGGAACATAACGGCCCAGAGAGTGCCGGCGTCTTCCAGCGTGCGGGAGAGCATATTGCGGCCGAGGCCGAGCTCGTCGTACTTGTCAACATAGATGGG
>CAKTOJ010000141.1 GCA_934589665.1 uncultured Oscillospiraceae bacterium
CGATCGGAGGGATCGACCTTGAATTCTCTGCGCCGCCGCATCGACCGCTTCTGCGTGCTGCATCCGAACTTCGGCATCCCGAACCTGATGCTCTACATCGTCATCGGCAACATCGCGTTTTATCTGCTCTCCGTGTTCTCTACGCTCAACAATGTGTCGTTCTACTCCATTCTCAGCTTCAGCTGGGCGGGATTTAAGTCGGGACAGATCTGGCGGCTGCTGTCGTTCAGCTTCCTGCCGACGGACACTCGGCCGTTCTGGCTGTTGGTGAGCTGCTACTTCTATTACTGGATCGGCTCCACGCTTGAGCGCGAATGGGGCACGGCAAAGTTCACGATCTATTACCTCAGCGGCGTGCTGCTCACGGCGGTCGGCGCGATCCTCACAAGCATCCTCACCGGATATGACTGGCAGATCATGGGCGCGGGCTATGTGAACCTTGCGATGTTCTTCGCGTTTGCCATGCTCTACCCGGACGCGCAGGTGCTGCTGTTCTTCATCATTCCCTTCAAGATCAAATGGCTGGCCATCTTTGACGCGTTCTATTTTGCCTTTACCGTCTTCTCCAGCCTCGCCCAGCACTACTGGATCGGCGTCGTGCTGCCGATCGTGGCGCTGCTGAACTTCTTTGTGTTCTTTGCGCCCGAGCTCGAGCGCTTCCTCAAGCGCGAGCAGACGCGCACAAAGCAGGCGCAGCACTTCCACAACACCGTCCGCCAGACGCAGCGCGAGCAGAAGTCGCAAGGCTACCGCCACAAATGTGCTGTCTGCGGCCGCACAGACGTCACCAATCCGGAGCTGCAGTTCCGTTACTGCTCGAAGTGCGCGGGCTATCACTGCTTCTGCTCCGAGCATATTTTCAATCACGTTCACTTCACGGATGAAAATCCGTGAACAGATAAGGAGGCATTTATATGGCACTGACCAGAGAGCAGGCATGGGAGCTGCTCAACGAATACAATAAGGGGGAATTTCACCTCAAGCACGGTCAGATCGTCGGTGACGTCATGCGCTGGTACGCCAACGAGCTGGGCTACGGTGACGAAGCCTATTTCTGGGAAACGGTCGGGCTTCTCCACGACCTGGACTTTGAGATGTATCCCGATGAGCATTGCATCAAGTCGCAGGAGATCATGCGCGAGCGCGGGCTGGATGAACGGCTGATCCGTGCGACCGCCAGCCACGGCTACAGCCTGCATTTCGACAACCTGCCCGAACCGCAGCACGAGATGGAAAAGGTTCTCTTCGCCACCGACGAGCTCACCGGCCTGATCGGCGCGGTCGCCCTCATGCGTCCGAGCAAGAGCGTGGACGATCTTGAGGTCAAGTCCGTCAAGAAGAAGTATAAGGATAAGAAGTTCGCCGCCGGCTGCTCGCGCGAGGTCATCGAGCGCGGCGCGGAGATGCTCGGCTGGGATCTCGACACGCTCATTGAGCGCACGATCCTCGCCATGCGTGCAAGCGAGCATGTAGACTGAACAAGTATACACCGTAATTTCGGAGAGCCGTCCGTGCATCGCGCAGGCGGCTCTTTTCATTCTTTTCTTTTGCCAAAATTGTGAATAAATAATCATTTATTTTTTAATTTTTACTCATTATGCGAATAAACATGCACTTGACGTTTTTACTTCTTTGCGTTACACTGATAACATTACCGCATGCCGTATTCAGGGCGGCAGTACGGAGAAAAGGAGAAGAACTATGAAGAATCACGCCCATCCGGCCATCGACCGGGCACTTGCCCTGCTGATGGCACTGGTGCTGACGCTTTCGCTGGCGGTCACCTCCGCCGGTGCGGTCAGTGTCCAGGACATGAACCCCAAGGACAATCCGCTTCTCGGCACAAAGTTTGCCGTGGATGCGACCATCCCGCTGACCACCACAGCGGAGGGAAAGGACGTTTCTCTGTCTATTCCCATCTCCGGCGTCAGCAAAAGCGCACTGGAGGCCGCTGTGGCGGCCGGTCAGGTGGAGCTCTCGCTCCTGCGCGACGACTCCCGTCCCTATGTGAATGAAACACTCTTTCCCTACGCCTACGCCGGCGGCCCGCTGGATTCGTGGATGACCGAGGGGACGGACGAGCATCAGTTCACCGATCTCAAGCTTGCTGTCGGCGAAGCGGACGGCAAGACCGTACTCAACGTCAGCTTCCATGTCAACAATTATTTCTATGCGGAAGACTGGTACACGGGCGAAACCTACATTGATTACAGCGTTCCCCATGTCGATGGCGGCTACTTCATCGATAAGTGCGGCTACTTCGATCTCACCGCCGCGGTCAACGGCAAGACAGCCGGTTCCGCGCCGGTCAAGGTCACGCCCTATGAAACCTTCAACACCATGTGGGAGATTTACACCGAGCTTGACGAGGTCGTCAAGACCGGTACGAAGAACGGCCTTTATGTTGCAAAGCTCTCCATGGGTCAGTCCACCGCAGGCCGCGACATGCCCTATCTCATCATCGCCGACTCCAAGTCCAGCGTGGATAACTGGCTCAAGCTCACCGAGCAGGCCGAAACCGATCCCGACGCCGTGCTCGCCCAGCTCAAGAGCGGCAAGCTCAACGACATCCGCGTACCGGTGATGTACTCCAACATCCACCCCAATGAGACCTCCGCCACCGACGGCGTGCTCGACTTCGCCAAGCTGATTGTCAGCGAGAAGACCGTCTCCTACGACATGCTCACCGGCTTCACCGCCGAGGGCGAGGCTCAGCTCGCCAAGGAAATGGGCCCTGCCGGCGAAGAGGGCAGCGTCGCCATTCCCGACCTCGTCAAGGACAAGGCCAGCTACCTTGGCTATCTGACCGCGGACAACAACGGCCTGTCCGGCAAAATTGATCTGGAGAAGTACTACACCGTTGAAACGAGCACCGTCAATGTCAAGGACGAGCTGCTCAAGGACGTCTTCTTCATCCTCGTTCCCGAGGAGAATGTCGACGGCCGCACCTATCTGACCAGACACTCTTCCGGCGGCTATGACCTCAACCGCGACAACTCCTTCCAGACCACGAGCGAAACGGCCAACATGCAGCAGCTCATCGGCACCTATAACCCCGTTTCCCTTGCCGAGTTCCACGGCCGTGTCG
>CAKTOJ010000142.1 GCA_934589665.1 uncultured Oscillospiraceae bacterium
ATGGCGCCGGAGATACCGCAGGCGATATACAGCTTGGGGGCCACGGTCTTGCCCGTCTGGCCCACCTGATGGGCGTGGCTGATCCAGCCGGAGTCCACGGCGGCACGGGAAGCGCCGATGGTGGCGCCCAGTGCCTCGGCCAGAGGCTTGATGTGGGTCTCGAAGCCCTCGGGGTCGCCAACGCCGCGGCCGCCGGAGACGATGATGTCCGCGCCTTCCAGATCCACGATCTCCTCGGCGGCGTCATGGATCACCCGCAGCAGCTTGGTGCGGATGTCCTCGGGAGCGACATGATAGTCCTCCTTGATGACCTCGGCGTGGGGAGCCACCTCGGGAGCCTTCTTGAACACGCCCGGGCGCACCGTGCCGATCTGGGGACGGGTGTTGGAGCAGAGGATGGTGGCCATCAGGTTGCCGCCGAAGGCGGGACGGGTCCACGCAATGTCGCCGGACTGCTCGTCGATGTCGAGGCTGGTGCAGTCGGCGGTCAGGCCGGTCTTCAAACGGCAGCTCAGCCGGGGGCCGAAGTCGCGGCCGTTGGGGGTGGCGCCGATCATCAGCGTGGTGGGGCCGAACTTGGTCACCAGATGATACATGGCGTTCACATAGGCGTCGGTGGTGTAGTTTTCAAACTCGGGGCCTTCCACCACCAAGACCTTATCGGCATTGTGGGCGGCGCAGACCTTCACGGCCTCATCCACATGGTTGCCGATCACCACGGCCACCAGCGCGCCCCCCTGCTTGTCCGCCAGACGGCGGCCGGGATTCAGCAGCTCCAGACCAACGTTCTTGGCGGAGCCGTCAGACTTGGTTTCAATAAATACCCACAGATCTTTCGTCATAGCTTCCATTGTTTCTTCCTCCTTAAATCACATGGGTATCGCTGAGGATGGAGATCAGCTTTGCAGCGGACTCTTCCACCGTCTCTTCTTTGATGATCATGCCGCCGGACTTCTTCTGGGGCACGAAGGACTTCTTCACGTGGGTGGGAGAGCCCTTCAGGCCGATGCGGGTGGGGTCGATCAGGTCGTCGAAGTCCGCGTCGGTCAGGGTAGGAATTTCGGCGCGGTTGGCGGCCATGCGGCGCTTAATGGTGGGGTTGCGGGGGTCGAAGCTGGGCTTGGTGAAGGTGCACACGCAGGGCAGGTTGATGCTCAGCACCATGTTGGCGTCCTGATCTTCCTTCAAAATCTCCAGATGCGCGTCATCCGCCTCCAGCACCTCAAGGCCGCAGGTGACCTGAGGATAACCCAGATGCTCGGCAAGCTCGGGGCCCACCTGAGCGGTGTCGCCGTCGATGGCCTGCTTGCCGCAGAAGATGGCGTCGAACTTGATACCCTCCTGTGCCTCGATCTTCTTCACGGCGTTGGAGATGATGTAGCTGGTGGCCAGCGTGTCAGAGCCGCCGAACTTGCGGCCGGAGACCAGATATGCCTTGTCAGCAGCGATGGCCAGGCACTCCTTCAGGGCGTTCTTGGCATTCTCGGGGCCCATGGACAGGACGTAAATTTTGGTGTCGGGCTTCTTGTCCTTGATGCGGGCGGCGGCTTCCAGCGCGAAGGCGTCGAAGGTGTTGACGATGGCGGGCACGCCTTCCCGGATCAGGGTATTGGTCACCGGATCGATCTTGACCTGCGTCGTATCCGGAACTTGCTTTACGCATACTAAAATGTTCATACGTTTGACTCCTTATGATTAGTCTTTCGAACAAGCGGCTTTGCCGCTTGTTCGAAAAGGATTCGCTGCGCCGAAGCAGCGGACAGGTGGCTTACTTTCTGGCCTCGGGGTCCTTTCCGGCGATAGCCTTCATCAGGTTCTTTCTCTTGATCTGGTTGGTGCCGCCGAAGATGCGGAAGATGCGCAGGTTGCGCATGTAGCGCTCCACGGGGTAATCCTTCATATAGCCGTAGCCGCCCAGCACCTGAATGGCATCATCGCACACGGAGAAGGCCTGCTCGGTGATGTAGGGCTTGATCATCAGGTCCAGCTTGTGGCAGTCCACGCCCTTGACCTCGCAGTTGAGGTACTCATACAGCATGGCGCGGGCGCTCTCCAGCTTCATGGTCATGTCGGCGAGGATGAAGCTCAGGCCCTGGAAGTCGATGATGCGCTTGCCGAACTGGCGGCGGGTCTTGGCGTACTCGGTGGCAAGGTCCAGCGCGGCCTGCGCGGTGCCCAGCGTGGGGCAGCAGTTGACCAGCGCGGAGGCGGTCTTAATGCCGTTGAGGGCATTGATGAAGCCGCGGCCGATCTCACCGATGACATGGTCGGCGGGAACGCGGACATCCTCATAGATGACATCGGAGGTCTCGGACAGGTGCAGGCCCATCTTGTTCTCTTTCTTGCCGATCTTCACGCCACGCTCTTTTTCCACAAAGAACTCGGTGATGCCCTGACTGGGACGCTTGGTCTTGTCGGTCCACGCGGAGACGATGAAATACTCGGCATTGGGCGCGTTGGAGGCAAAGCACTTGGTTCCGTTGATGATCCACTCGTCGGTTTTCTCATCGTACACGGCGCTGGTGCGCATGGCGCCCACGTCAGAGCCCGCGTTGGGTTCCGTGATGCAGAAGCAGCCCATGGCGCCCGCAAGGATCTTGTCGGCCCACTTCTGCTTCTCCTCCTGCGGCATTTTGGTCATGGGAATGCGGTCAAAGTGGCAGCCGGAGCCTGCGAAGGAGAAAGCAAAACCAGCATCCACCTTGCCCATTTCCTCAAAAATCACGGCCTGCGTGATGGGGTCAAGGCCAAGGCCGCCCCACTCCTCGGGGATGTCCATGCCGAAGTAACCGGCGTCCACCAGCTCCTGATGCACGTCCTTGGGATAGATGCCGAGACCGCCGTCGGCGTTCTCCAGCTCTTCAATGCGGGGGGCGAGGCTCTTTTCAAGGATCTTACGCGCGGTTTCCGCAAGCTCGCGCTGTTCGTCGGTTGCAAGAGTGTAGCTGACCATATCGTTCGTCCTTTCTGATTATCCATGTTGGT
>CAKTOJ010000143.1 GCA_934589665.1 uncultured Oscillospiraceae bacterium
GAATACCGTCAATGATCTTCACATACCCCGTGCAGCGGCAGATGTTGTTGCGGATGGCAAATGCCGCCTCCTCGCGCGTAGGCTCCGGATTGACGTCCAGCAGCGCCTTGGCGGAGATGACCATGCCGGGGATGCAGAAGCCGCACTGGACCGCGCCCGCCTCACCGAAGGCGAAGGTGTAGACGTCCTTCTCCCATTTGGAGAGGCCCTCCACCGTCACGATATTCTTTCCCTCCAGCTTGTCTGTCGAGGGAACGCAGGCCTTTGTCGCCTTGCCGTCGATGAGAACATGACAGGTGCCGCACGCGCCCTCGCTGCATCCGTCCTTCACGCTCGTCAGGTGCAGCTCATCGCGCAGGAAGCGGATCAGCTTCTGATTCTTTTCCACGCTCACGCTCTGCCCATTCACGGTAAATGTTGCCATAACTGTATCCCCTTTCCAAACTTTTTGTTTGGAGTGCTTATTATTTTTCATTTTCATTGTATCACATTCGTGTAGAATTGCAACAAAAAGACGCGCAAGCGTGATTCTATTTCAAAAATAGCGTTGTTATATATAATATAAAAATGGGAAAATGCTCCGCGCCGTCTTTTTCAGCGGCGCGGAGCATTTTCAGCATATTTTCAAAGGAGCAGAAGGTTTTCCGCCGGAAGATCAAGCAGCACCCGCTCTCCCGCATGCGGTGCCGTTCCCTTTGGCAGCTCGGTGCGCAGAAGCGGCGCCTCCTCCCCCGCTCCCTCCGGGCGCAGGAGCACGATGTCGCTCGAGACATCCGCGATGCAGCGCACCACGCAAAACGGCAGTGTTCCGTTCCGCTTGACCGCATCATCCGGCACAGCAAGCGTTGTAAACGGTCTTTCCGGAACCGGAAGCGCCAGCGTCATGTTCCAGTCCGGCAGGTATATGCCGCCCTCCCGCACCTCGGCGCGGAAAAAATTGCGGCAGCCGGCAAGCCGCGCTGCGCTGACTGTCCCGGGCCGGAGGACGAGCTCCTCCATCGGCATGAGTGCGCCGGTCGCGCCGTCCTCCATGACACAGACGTTTTTGCAGTTGCGGTAGCACTCACCGCGGTCATGGCTGACCCAGACGATCGGCCCGCAGAAATCCGCAAGCAGATCGGCCAGCTCCAGCTCCAGATTCCATTTCAAAAATCCGTCAAGCGCGGAAAACGGCTCGTCAAGCAATATCGCCTGCGGCTCGGAGCAGAGGATGCGCGCGAGCGCCACGCGCTGCTGCTGGCCGCCGGAGAGCTGCGCGGGGCGCTTTTTCTCCAGCCCCTCCAGCCGGAACATTCGGATTTTTTCCGCCAGCAGTGCCCTTTTTTCCGCACGGCTTCCCTCGCGGATGCCGCAGAGGATATTCTGCTCCACCGTCATATTGGGGAAAAGCGCATACTGCTGGAAAAGATAGCCGACGCGCCGCTGCTGAGGTGTGAGGTCGATCCTCTTCTCGCTGTCATAGAGCACACGACCGCCCAGCACGATCCTCCCGCGGTCAGGCGTGACAATGCCCGCAATGCACTTGAGAGTCATGCTCTTGCCGCAGCCTGACGCGCCCAACAGCGCCAGTGCCTCGTCCTTCACCTCGAACTGCGAGCGCAGGTGGAACGCCCCGAGCTCCTTTTCAATATCGACATACAGGCTCACGCTCCCACCCTCCTTCTGCGTTTCGACGCTGTCAGGAAGTCGCGCCGCTCAAGCATGTTTACCGTCAGCAGCACCACGGCGGAGATCGCCATGTTCACGATCACCCACTTGTAGGCCAGCTCGTCGTTGTTCGTCTGCCAGAGCTGATAGACAGTGGTGGAGATGGTCGCAGTCTTGCCGGGCGTATAGCCGGCGATCATGCTTGTCGCGCCGTACTCACCCAGCGCGCGGGCGAAGGCCAGCACCGTGCCGGCCAGCACACCCTGTCGGCAGCAGGGCATGCGGATGCGCCAGAAAATGTAGGTGTTGGACAAGCCAAGCGTTTGACCCGAATAGGCCAGCGTCTCGTCAAAGGACTCGAACGCACCGCGCACCGTGCGGTACATCAGCGGGAAAATGACGACCGTGGTGGCGAAGATCGCCGACCACCAGGTCATGACCATTTTCACGCCGAAGGTCTCGAGCACCCACGCGCCGATCACGCGCTTCGGCCCCAGCACACGCAGGAGCATATAGCCGACGACCGTCGGCGGCAGCACAAGCGGCAGTGTCAGCACCACATCGAGTACGCCTTTGACCAGACGCGGGAGCTTTGCGATGTAATAGGCGGCGAAAATGCCGGCAAAGAAAATAATGACCGTGGAGATCGCAGCGATGCGCAGCGAGTTCCACAAGGGATACCAGTCCATAGTGACCTCCGATGTTTCGGGATCGCAAAATCTCAGGCGATCTCCTCATTCGCCGCAGCAGCGGCGTACAAGCGTTTTGCCGCAGACAGCGGCAAGCTCAAAGAGGGCCATTCTTGACCGCAAGAATGGTCCTCCTCTGAAATGCTATTAGAACGCAGGGCTGAAGCCGACGGACTCGAACACGGCCACGGCGTCATCGGTCTGGAGATAGTCAAGGAAAGCCTGCGCGGCAGCTTCCTTCTCGCCCTCGAGAACTGCGGCGGGGTAGATGACCTGGCCGCACATCTCGGCGGTAGCGCTGTCGACAACCGTCAGGCCGGCGGAGAACGCGTCGGTGGCGTAGATGATGCCGCAGTCGGCGGCGGCCTCGCTCACCTGCGAGGTAACCTCCTTGACGTTGTTGCCGTAGGTCAGCTTGTCCGCGATCGCGGACTCATCAATGCCATAGTAGGCAAAGATCTTCTGCGTATACTGGCCGACCGGCACGTCGCTGTTGCCGATGGCGAGCATCACGTCACCGCTCTTGAGCAGCTCGGCGAGCTGGTCAAAGCTCTCGATGCCCTTGGGGTTG
>CAKTOJ010000144.1 GCA_934589665.1 uncultured Oscillospiraceae bacterium
GACGAGCTGATGAGCCAGTACGGCTTCGAGGCCGTGTTCATCGGCTCCGGCGCGGGCCTGCCGATGTTCATGCACATCCCCGGCGAGAACCTCTGCGGCGTGTACTCCGCCAACGAGTTCCTGACCCGCATCAACCTGATGAAGGCCTATAAGGAAGGCTCCGACACGCCCATTATGCCTCTTGCGGGCAAGAAGGTCGCGGTCGTCGGCGGCGGCAACGTCGCCATGGATGCCGCGCGCTGCTCCAAGCGCCTGGGTGCGGAGGTGTACATCGTTTACCGCCGCGGCATGGAAGAGCTGCCTGCCCGTCACGAGGAGGTCGAGCATGCCGAGGAGGAGGGCATCGTCTTTAAGACCCTCACCAACCCTGTGAAGATCAACGGCAACGAGAACGGCTACGTCTCCTCCATGACCTGCGTGGACATGGAACTCGGCGAGCCTGATGCCTCCGGCCGCCGCCGTCCTGTTGAGAAGGTTGGCAGTGAGCATGAGCTTCCGGTGGACTGCGTCATCATGTCCCTCGGCACCACGCCGAACCCGCTCATCAAGAATACGACTCCCGGCCTTGAGGTCAATAAGAAGGGCGGTATCGTCGTCAACGAGGCCGGCCTGACCTCTCACGCGAGCGTCTATGCCGGCGGCGACGCTGTTACCGGCGCGGCCACGGTCATTCTCGCCATGGGCGCCGGCAAGCTGGGTGCGAAGAGCATCGACGAGCAGTTGAGCAAGAAATAAGCACATTTTCCCCGACAAAAAGAGGGCGGCGTTGAGCCGTCCTCTTTTAAATGACGAAAGCGAAGGAAACGAATCATGCAGATAACCCTTATGCTGACCGCGCTGGCCATGAGCGCTCTGCTGAACGTGCCGCTGCCGCAGACTGTTCCGATTGGACCGGAGCAGACAGAAAGCAGCACGGCAGAGATCAAGGCGGATTTCGTGCTGCATGCGGGCGGCGTGACGCCGAACGGCGCGGTCGGGACGAACAGCGTGGAGGCGCTCGACTACTCCTACGCGCTCGGCTATCGCTATATGGAGATCGACTTCTGCTGGACAAGTGACGGGCAGCTTGCCTGCGTCCACGACTGGGAGAGCTGGTATCCTATCGGGCATGTACCGAGTGCGGCGGAGTTTGAAACACTGCGCACGACGCACGGCTTTACCTCCTTGACGCTGCCGGTGCTTGCCGACTGGATGCGTGCGCATCCCGATGTGCGGATCATCACCGACGTGAAGGAAAATAATGTCGAGGCGGCACGGCTCATCAGCGCAAGCTGTCCCGATCTGCTCGACCGCTTTGTGGTGCAGATCTATAACCGTGGACAGAACGAGCCGGTGCGCGCGTGCGGCTTTACGCATATCTGGCTGACGCTCTATCAGCTGCCGTGGAACATCAAGACCGATACGGCGCTGTTGGCGCGGTACGCGGAGGAATGTGATCTTGAGGCGCTGGTATTCAGCTGCGAGCTGGTGCCGCGCACGGGCTATGTCGAGCAGCTCAGGGGAATCGGTATTCCGCTCTACGCGCATACGGTCAACACGAAGGAGGAGCAGGATGCGCTGCGCGCTGCCGGTATTGACGGCATTTACACCGACACAGGCGATGCTTACGCGAAATAAGATGCAAAAAGGACTTCCGGTCTCAGATCGGAAGTCCTTTTTTGGTGATAGAAAGTATTTTCTGCTGCTGCGGAAAAGGACGGCCGGAGGGTTTCCTTTTACAGCACCTTGTTGAGAAAGCTGACCAGACGCGGGCTTTCAGGGTGCGTGAAGAGCTCGTGAGAGGGCTTATCCTCCTCAATGTGGCCGCCGTCGAGGAAGATGGTGCGGCTGCTGACCTCGCGCGCGAAGCGCATCTCATGCGTGACAACGATCATGGTCATGCCGCTTTCGGCAAGATCCTTCATGACGTCCAGCACCTCACCGATCATTTCGGGGTCGAGTGCGCTGGTCGGCTCGTCAAAAAGCATGACCTCGGGATCCATCATCAAAGAACGCACGATGGCGATACGCTGCTTCTGACCGCCGGAGAGCTGGCTGGGGTATGCGTCAGCGCGGTTGGCCAGCCCGACGCGGCCGAGCAGCTCGAGCGCTTTGGCCTCTGCCTCCGCCTGATCCATGCCCTTGATGCGGATGGGGGCAGCGGTCAGGTTTTTCATCACGTTCATGTTATTGAACAGATTGAACTGCTGGAATACCATGCCCATTTTCTGCCGGTGCTGGTCGATATGCCTGCTTTGCCCCTTCGCGCAGATATCCACGCCGTCAAACAGGATCTGACCGGAGGTCGGCGTCTCCAGCAGATTCAGGCAGCGCAAAAAGGTGCTCTTGCCGCCGCCGGAAGGACCGATGATGGATACGACCTCGTTCTTGCTGAACTCGACGCTGATGTGCTTGAGGACCTCAAGCTTATGAAAGCTTTTGCACAGGTCGATGACCTGAAGGACATTTTCATTTGCCATGGTTCATCTTCCTTTCTGCCAGCGCGATCAGGCGGCCGCCCGTGAAGGTCATCGCAAAATAACACAGCGCCGCGATGGCCAGACAGGCCAGGCTTTTGTAGGTCACGGCGATGACGTCATTTGTGCGGAACATCAGGTCGGCAAGACCAATGACGGAAACGATAGAGGATTCCTTAATGACGGTGACAAATTCATTGCCGAGCGCGGGGAGAATGTTCTTAACAGCCTGAGGGAGAACAACGAGCCGCATGGCCTGGCCATGGCTGAAGCCGACGCTGCGCGCGGCTTCCATCTGGCCGTAGTCTACGGCCTGCACGCCGGAACGGATGATCTCGGCGACATAGGCGCAGCTGTTGATGCTCATGGCGATAATACCTGCGGAAAAACGCGAGAAATTCGGAATCCAGGAAATATCGGGCAGCGTGAAGCCGACCATGGGGA
>CAKTOJ010000145.1 GCA_934589665.1 uncultured Oscillospiraceae bacterium
AGGACGTGTTCGCCATCTGTGAGGATGTGCTGCCGCCGATCTTTGCGAAGTTCGGCACGTATAACATTGCTTCCAAGCCGCCGTTCCGCCGCATCGCCTACAATGACGCGCTGGCCACCTACGGCTCCGACAAGCCCGACCTGCGCATCGACCTGACCGCCACTGACGTGACGGAGTTGTTCGCCGAGAACGAGTTCGAGGCGCTGCGCGGCCAGACCGTCAAGGCCGTTCCCATTTCCAACTGCTCCCTCACTCGCAAGCAGATCGACAAGCTCCTTGCCGACTGCGAGGTTCAGAGCGGCACCAAGAGCTACTGGTTCAAGATGGATGAAAACGGCGAGCTCGCCGGCGGCATCGGCAAGTTTGCCGCCCCCATTAAGGCAGAGCTGACCGAGAAGCTCGCGCTCAAGCCCAACACACTGGTTATCGTGTGCGCCGGAAAGCTGGCAACCAAGGCCGTCGGCGTCGCCATCAAGACCTTTGGCCCCGCCTGCGAGGGTCATATGGACAAAGAACGTTACGAGTTCTGCTGGATCGTCGACTTCCCGATGTACGAGATCGGCGAGGAGAGCGGCGAGCTCGAGTTCTGCCACAACCCGTTTTCGATGCCTAAGGGCGGCATGGAGACGATGCTCGCGGCCGAGCGCGGCGAAATCGACCCGCTGACCATCACCGCCGACCAGTACGACCTCGTGTGCAACGGCGTGGAGCTGTCCTCCGGCGCGGTGCGTAACCACGATCCCGAGATCATGATCAAGGCGTTTGAGCTGGTGCGTCTCGGCGAGGATGATGTAAAGGCAAAATTTCCCGCAATGTACAATGCGTTCTGCTACGGTGCACCTCCGCACGCCGGCATCGCTCCGGGCGTGGACCGCATGGTCATGCTTCTTGCTGGCGAGGATTCGATCCGTGAGATCATTCCCTTCCCCATGAATAAGAACGCGCAGGATATTATGATGGGCGCGCCCAGCGAGGTCACGCAGAAACAGCTCGACGAGCTGCACATTGCCGTTACCGCCCACGAGGACGAGTAAAAGTAGAATTTACAACGCCAGTTGCGGCGCTTTGGCAGCCTTCCTTTGCCCTGCCCACTGCAAAACAAAAAAGAACTGCATGCGTGTGCATGCAGTTCTTTTTTCTATTCTTCCGCTTCGATATGTCTCCCATGACCGCAGATGACCCGCGACAAAATCACGAAAGGCCCTGCTCCGCACAATGCAGGGCGGATAAAACTTCCTCACACATTTTCTCACGCTCGTCCCGTTCCAAACAGACAAGCGCTGCGGCAGCACCAGCCGCAAGAGCAGAAATTCCTTTCCGATACGGCGAATGGGCAAAGTTTTGTCCCCGCATGGCTTCGTCTGCCGCAGACAGGGTATCTGCTAAAATCTGAGCTAATGCTTCTCTTGTTCCTGTATCCGCATGGTCTGAGAGATACAGCATATTGCCGCGCATTTTCAAAAAGCAAAGCTGATAAAACCCCATATCTCCCACCCCTTTTTATGATTTTACTATCGTATGATAGTAAAATCAAGGGGAACAAACGATAGTAGCTATACTTTTTCAGAGGTGATAGTTATGTATCGTTCCCGACTGCGCGACATGCGCGAGGACAATGACTTGACGCAGAAGGAAGTTGCTGCCCTTCTTAAAATCGACCAGCGTACATACAGTAATTACGAGACTGGAAAGCGTGAAATGCCTGTTTCTCAGTATTGCACATTAGCCGCGTTTTATAAAACAAGCGTTGATTATCTTCTTGGGCTGACAGACGAGGAGCGGCCATATCCACGCAAAAAGTAATGCAAAGGATAAGCATATTTCAGCAAACAGTCTTCGTAACCCCGCAAGGGCAACGGCTGAGCGGACACAGGAGCAGACCAAATCGAAAATCGATAAGAGAAACTGCATGCACTTCCTTGCACAGTGCATGCAGTTCTTTTTTTATATATTTTGCAATGGCAGGTCAAGGGCGCAGCCCTTGCGGTCTTGGGGGATCAAAAGGGGGCCATTCTTCCGCTAAGAATGGCCCCCTTTTATATGCTGTGCCGCGCCGGCGCGGCATCATCTTTTTAGAACGCGCACTTCTCGCGCAGATACTCCTTGACCTCCGCAATCGGCATGCGCACCTGCTGCATCGTGTCGCGCTCGCGCACGGTGACACAGTGGTCAGCTGCGATGCCGTTGGCCTCGTCGCCGACGGTATCAAAGTCAAAGGTGATGCAGTACGGCGTGCCGATCTCGTCCTCGCGGCGGTAGCGCTTGCCGATCGAACCAGTCTCGTCGTAATCGATCATAAACTCCTTGGAAAGCTCGGCATAGAGCTCCTGCGCGGGACCGGTGAGCACTTCCTTCTTGCTCAGCGGCAGGATCGCGGCCTTAAACGGCGCAAGCGCAGGATGGAAGTGCAGCACGACGCGCACATCGTCATTACCCTTCTTATCCTGACCGACGACCTCTTCGTCGTAAGCGTCGCAGAGCACGGCGAGCACGCTGCGCTCCACACCGAGGGACGGCTCAATGACATAAGGAATATACTCGATCATGTCCTTGCCCTCGCCTTCGCGGTAAACCATCTTCACGCCGGACGTGTTCTGGTGCTGGGTGAGGTCATAGTCTGTACGGTCGGCCACGCCCCACAGCTCGCCCCAGCCGAAGGGGAAGAGGAACTCGAAGTCCGTGGTGGCCTTGGAGTAGAAGCAAAGCTCCTCGGGATCGTGGTCACGCAGGCGCAGATTCTCGTCCTTCAGGCCGATAGACAGCAGCCAATTGTGGCAGAACGTGCGCCAATACTGGAACCATTCCAGATCGGTGCCGGGCTTGCAGAAGAACTCCAGCTCCATCTGCTCGAACTCGCGCACGCGGAAGATGAAGTTGCCCGGGGT
>CAKTOJ010000146.1 GCA_934589665.1 uncultured Oscillospiraceae bacterium
CTACAATCAGCCTCTGGGCCTCCTCACTCTCGCCGCGCTCCATCGCATAAAACAGCGCGCTGTGCTCCGCGTGCATTTCCTGAATCTGCGTAAGCGTGGACATACCCAAGGCGTTGAGAAAGGAAAGAATCTTACGACATGTATAGAGCAAATTTGTTAAGATTTCGTTGCCCGCGCAATAGGCGATGTCCATGTGGAACTCCGCGTCGCACTTGTAAAGCTCGCCGTAGTTTTCCTCCATCAGCATCTCTTCCTCGCGCTCGATCACCGTACGGATCCGGTCGAACGAATCCTCGCTGCGCTTCTCTGTGGCGAGGCGCACCATCTCGCGTTCAAGCAGCATGCGCAGTTGATAGACATTCTGATTGGAATCAGTGCTCAGCAGGATCGTCCATGAAAAGGGCAACGTGAATATCTCGCGCGTATTCTTCGCCAAATACACTCCGCTGCCTGGCAGGATGTTAACCACACCAATGGCGCTAAGCACCTTGAGCGCCTCACGTACGGCGGATCGGGAAATCCCCGTCAACTCGGCAAGAGTGCGATCGCCCGGCAAACGGTCACCAGCGTGGAGCTTACCGGAGGTAATGTTCTTTGCAAGATAGTCGCTCAGCGTTTCGAGAATACTGCCGCTGTAGGACTGGTGATTCGTCGGCAATCCCTCACGATACGGTAGCATCAGCGTGCTTTCCGTATCATGAGTGCTCAAAAAGCCATCAATGCTCTTTTCAAATTCCGCAGGTTCGAGTCGAAAAACGGTCGAACGGATACCCATCTTTTCCGACACAATCTCCGACACGCGCTTCTCATCGTTGTTACCCTTGGTCTCAATATTGGACAGTTTCGCCACGCTGAACATCGGTGTACCGTCTTCCTTCTTAAGAAACATGTCAATGAACTCCGCCTGCGTCATCTTTAGACGGTGCCGGAGAATCAAGATGTTTCTCCCTATGCTGCCAACTTTTTCCCCTGCCACCATCTCTATCTTCCTTTCTTCTTTGGTATATTCACCGGTTATGCCGGTTTCCATCCTCAAGAATGAATCACATTATAAACTTCGCACTCCTGCCCGTGCAAGGTAAGCACAGGCAGAATTTGTCAACAGCGCTGCTGCCGCCGGAAGCACACGGTCATTCGGGCAGAAGCAGGGGTTGTGCAACGAGGGCATTTCGGTACCCGTTTCACGGACGCCGAACAAATAATAGTACGTAGGAACGTTTCCACCATAGAGTGAAAAATCCTCGGAAATCGAGACGCTACCACAGTTGAACGTGCCTGAGTCGCCAAAAACAGTGGAAGCGGCCTCGTACGCAACATCGGCAAGTGCAGCGCTGTTGATTACAGCAGGAGAGCCGTGCACCACCGAAAGGCTTGCACGACAGCCGTAGGCGGCAGCAATTGCGTCCGACAACTCGCCAATGCGCTGGAGCACAGTTTCCCGTCCGCTGGTCGAGAAGGTGCGCGTGCTACCCAGCAAAGTCATCTCGTCGGGAATAACATTGTCACAGCTCCCGGCATGGACCGAGCAGACGGAGACCACTGCGTTCTCCAGGGGGCTAATGCTACGACTGACAATGCTCTGCAACGCAACGATCAGGTGCGCACCGCACACGATGCTGTCGTGTGTGCACTGGGGCGCAGAGGCGTGTCCACCGTCGCCCTGAATGGTGATAGTAAAAACATCCTTCGCTGCCATGACCGCGCCGGTGTGTAGGCCGATCATGCCGAAATCAAACTGCGGCCAGACGTGCATACCGAACATGGCGCGGATGGGGAGCTTTTCAAAAAGTCCAGCGGCAATGACATGTTCCGCACCCATCATATTCTCCTCGGCGGGCTGAAAGACGAAAACAACATCACCGCATAGCTCGTCTCTGTGCCGACTGAGCAGCATCGCTGCACCCAGCAGCGCCGTCATGTGAACGTCATGCCCACAGGCATGCATCCTCCCCGTTTCCTTTGAAGCGTGCTCCCAGCCGGTCTTTTCCGCAACGGGCAACGCGTCGATATCCGCTCGCAGAGCGACCATCGGTCCAGGTATTCCCCCATGCAACACAGCGGCAAGGCCGGTCGGCAGACCGAACTCGACCTCCTCAAGGCCAAGCCTGCGGATCTCATCGCGAAGAAGCTTCGTCGTCCGGTGCTCTTGCTCGGACAGTTCAGGATTCTCATGGAGTGTATGGCGGAGGCGGCGCAGTTCCTCTACTTCGAGAGGGTGTAAAGAATTATGCGTAAATTTGAACATAGTATTCTCATCTTTTTCCATAGTGTTTTACAAGATTTTCCTGCTTGTGACTTGCGTCACCAGCTTTTTTTAATATGTTATCATATCGGTCAGTAGATTTTCAAGTACTTTCGCAAAAATATCAGAAGAAACTGTAGGACTACAATGCCCACGCCTGTAGCTTACCATGCATTTTCCCACTCTTGACAATCCTCTCGCGTCCGCTTTATACTGGTAATAGGCTAAAGCCTAATCTCGCGGCTTTCCGGTGAGGTCCACACCGTAAGTGTGACCTCAGACATTCATGGGCCCCGTAGGGCATTATGACCACCCCTGTACGCAGGATGCTCCATGAAGGTCGACAGTTTTTGGCGCTGTACCGGCAGCGCGGGTGTGTACCCTTCCGTTGAAAGCGGAAAGGACACAAAATGAACGACTCTGTCGTTATCGTCTACAATGGTGAGCAAGTATCAGTGCCAAAGGAGGTCGCAGACTTCCTTGAGCAGGATTGGAAACGGGAACAGGCGCAGGACAAGCAGGACACAAGGCACCTGAGTAAAAGTGAGTTTGAAACGGTGCCGTCCGGTTCGGATTGCGTCGAGCGTCCCGTGGAGGATGCG
>CAKTOJ010000147.1 GCA_934589665.1 uncultured Oscillospiraceae bacterium
CGGAGATCGTGACCGCGTCGAGTGGCGTGGGTTCAAAGCTGTGCGCCTCGCGTCCGGGGGAGAGGAGCAGCGTCACGTCGGCGCGGCCGCCCGCAATGGCGCGGGCAAAATCATAGTAGGGAAAAAGCGTTGTGACAACGCGCAGCCGTCCATCGTCCTCCGGGGCCGGGCGCGCGGCGCAGCCGGCGAGCGAAACGGTGAGGACAAGGGCGGATAGAAGGGAAAACAGGCGCTTCATGCATCCTCCTGACACGCGCGGCACAGACCGTAGAACATGGTCTTGCGCGGGTTGATGTCGAAGCCGTGCTCGCGCTCAAGGTGTTCGTAGAGCGGCGCGAGCCGGTGGCAGTCGACGTGGACAATCCGTCCGCATTTTTCACACTTGAGCAGGAAACAGTCTGCTGTCTCGCTGCGGGTGCAGTATTGATAGTATGCGCCCTCGTCGGTCATGATCTTATGGACGCCGCCCTGCTTTTCAAGCTTTTCCAGCTGCCGGTAGACCGTCGCCATGCCGACATTTTCCCCGCGCGAGCGCAGCACGTCGGCAAGCTCCGCCGCGCTCATGGGAGCATCCGCACATGCGGCGAGACATTCCAGCACTGCCTTCTGCTGCTTGGTCGTATAGGTCGCCATAACAAAATCTCCAATTTAAAAATGAAAATCATTTTCAAATAATAGCACGTTTTTTTGATCTGTCAAGCATTTGTAACCAAATCGTCACATCACTTTTCCTGATCTTATGATACACTGATCGCAGATAACGCTGTGATCGATAAGGAGGCGCTGACCATGAAGCGTATTTTTTCCCTGTTTCTCGCACTTGCGCTGCTTGCCGCTCTGGCCGGCTGCCGGAAGCGGGAACCGGCCCCGGACAGACCGGATGAGCCTGTGCTGCCGGAAGAAGATGGAATTGTGCTCGCGGAGCTGAATGTGGAATTCTCCACCGGTACGCGGGATATGGATGGGCTGATGCAGCTTAAAAAGGACTTCCCGCCGCTGCTGATCGCGGCGCTGGGTGAAGAGGGCGTGAAGGTCGGAGAGGTCAACGTGACCTTCGGCACGAGCGACGAGGCGACTGCCGACGCGCTTGCGCGCGGTACGGTGCAGGTCGGCTTTGTACCGCTGGAAACGTATGCCGCACACGCGGAGGCGATGCGCGCGGTCTGCGTTTCGAATGAAGATGCAGACGGCGTGGAGCGGATCGGACTTTATCTGCCAGCCTCGGACCAGAGCCGCACGCTGCGTGCGGACTTTGAAAAGAACGCTGCGCACGGCAGTGCGCTGAGCGCGTGGAGCACGCTCCTTGGCGGGTTCTGGATGGGAAATGGCGTCGATCCTGTGTTTGCCGTGCCGGCAGATGATGAAGCCGCCCTGCGCTTCCTCGATTCCATGATGGATATGAACGGAAATGGAATGACTGCGGCAAGCATCCCGAACCTGATCGAATACACCGATGCGGACACGGCGCTTTCCGACGCGGAGCTTGTGGTGCTGCACAGCAGCGGAAAGCCGGATGAGGGACTGTGGACGGAGGTTTACAGCTGCCCGGTCAGCGGCGGCGTTGTTGCCGTCAGTACGGCGGACGACATTGTGAACAGCGACGAGTTTACCGCCGCGCTCTGTGCGGCGATGGAGGCTGTTTCTGCCGATGAAACGGCGCAGGCGGTGCTGCGGCTCTATGATGGTGACGGTGCGCGCTACGGTGCGGCCGACACGCAGGCTCTGGAGTTTGCACAGTATCTGCTCGGCGATGCGGAGGGCATCTATCAGCTCACAAGCGAGTAAAAAGAAAAAAGCGCGGCTATGCCGCGCTTTTTCTCTTATGTGTTCAAATCATCATCCGCAGGGCGCTGTCCTCGATGCCAATTTCGATCCTTGCCTCGCCCGGCGCATATTCGCCGTCGAGCGTCCAGGGGATGCTGCCGTCGCTTTCGGCGGTGACATGGCGGACGTGGCGGAAAATGAGCGCGCTGCTCTTTTCATACTCCTCATAAATGATCGCACGGATCGTTTTCTGTAGCTGAAGCGGCGTTTTCGGCACAGGCACGAGCATCAGCTCGAACTGCCCGTCGCTCATATCGACCGCATCGGGGGAGAGCTTCATCAGCCCCGCGATGGAGGTTGAGTTGCACACTGCGCCGAAAAGGTACTCGCCGTCGAACACCTCGCCGTCGGCGGTGATCTTCATGGGGTAGGGGCAGAGCGTTTCCAGATCCTTCACACCCTCCAGAAGATAGGCGAAATGGCCGAACATGTTCTTGATGTCCTGCGGCACGGTGTAGGCTGTGCGGGTGAAGGCGCCGAAGGAGGCGACGTAGACGAAGTTTCTGTCGTTGAACGTGCCGACATCCAGACTGCGCGGGATCAGCCGCATGGCGCTCTGTGCCGCCATGGCCGGCTGCGAGGAGATGGAAAGGCTTGCGGCAAAGTCGTTTGTGCTGCCGCCGGGCAGATAGATCAGCGGCGGGCGGGCATCCCTCGGCAGGCGCATCACGCCGTTCACCGTTTCGTTGAGCGTACCGTCGCCGCCGTGGCAGGCGACCAGATCATAGCCGCCGCCGTATTTTTCGGCATATTCGGCGGCGCTGCCGTGGCCGCGCGTCTGCATGACGCGCACGAGATAACCCGCCTCGGAAAAGATTGAGACGGCGTCAAACAGCGGCGCACGGGATTTTGCCTTTCCCGCGCGCGGGTTGACGATGAACAAAAGCTTTTTATCCAAACACATTCATCCTCTCTGACGAAGAAAATACTTGAAATTTAAAAGCAAATTAAGTATAACATAAAAATTGCCCTATTGCAATTCGACAATAAACATAGTATGCTAAATTAGAT
>CAKTOJ010000148.1 GCA_934589665.1 uncultured Oscillospiraceae bacterium
ACCTGCTCCCATGTGCTGGCGCAGGCCGTCAAGCGCCTGTGGCCCGAGGTGAAGCTCGCCATCGGCCCGAGCATCGAGACGGGCTTTTACTATGATCTGCTCGCGCCGTTTGCATTTACGCCGGAGGATCTGGAAAAGATCGAGGCCGAGATGCGCAAGATCTGCAAGGAAAAGCTTAAGCTCGAGCGCTTTGAGCTGCCGCGCGAGGAAGCCATCAAGTTCATGGAGGAAAAGGAAGAGCCCTTCAAGGTCGAGCTCATCAACGATCTGCCCGAGGACGCACACATCAGCTTTTACAAGCAGGGTGAGTTCACCGACCTGTGCGCCGGTCCGCACCTCGACTCCACCGGCCGCATCAAGGGCAACGCCATTAAGCTGACCGCCTGCAACGCCGCCTACTGGCGCGGAGATTCCAACCGTGAGGTGCTCCAGCGCATCTACGGCGTTGCGTTCCCGAAGAAGGAAGAGTTGGACGAGTATCTTGCCAAGGTCGAGGAGGCCAAGAAGCGCGATCACAACAAGCTCGGCCGCGAGCTGGAGTATTTCACCACCGTCGACTGCATCGGACAGGGCCTGCCGATCCTGCTGCCAAAGGGTGCGCGCGTGATCCAGACGCTTCAGCGCTGGGTCGAGGATGTGGAGCAGAAGCGCGGCTACCTTCTCACTAAGACGCCTTTGATGGCCAAGCGTGACCTCTACCGCATTTCCGGTCACTGGGATCACTACCTCGACGGCATGTTCGTTCTCGGTGATCCATATGATGAGACAAAGGAGTGCTTTGCCCTGCGTCCCATGACCTGCCCGTTCCAGTATCAGGTTTTCCTCAACCGCGGCCGCAGCTACCGTGATCTGCCCATGCGCCTCGGTGAGACCTCCACGCTGTTCCGCAATGAGGATTCCGGCGAGATGCACGGCCTGATCCGCGTCCGCCAGTTTACCATTTCCGAGGGCCATTTGATCCTGCGCCCCGATCAGCTGGAAGAGGAATTCAAGGGCTGCCTTGACCTTGCAAAGTACTGCCTTGGCACGGTCGGCCTGCTCGACAAGTGCACATTCCGCTTCTCTCAGTGGGATCCTGCGAACCCCAACAACAAGTATGAGGGAACCAAGGAGCAGTGGGAGCACGCCCAGAGCGTGATGGAGCGCATCCTCAAGGATCTCGACGTGGATTACACCGTCGGTATTGATGAGGCTGCCTTCTATGGCCCCAAGCTGGACATTCAGTATAAGAATGTCTACGGTAAGGAGGATACCCTCGTCACCATTCAGATCGATATGCTGCTGGCTGAACGCTTCGGCATGTACTACATCGACGAGAACGGCGAGAAGAAGCTGCCCTACATCATCCACCGCACATCGCTCGGCTGCTACGAGCGCACGCTGGCCTACCTCATTGAGGAGTACGCCGGTGCTCTGCCGACGTGGATGGCGCCTGAGCAGGTGCGTTTCCTGCCCGTCACCGACCGCGCGGCGGATTACTGCGCCGAGCAGGCAAAGAAGCTTGAAAACATGGGCTTCCGCGTGACCGTCGACTACCGCAACGAGAAGATCGGCCGCAAGATCCGCGACGCGCAGCTGGAAAAGATCCCCTACATGCTCGTTGTTGGCGACCGCGACATGGAAAATGGCACCGTTTCCCCGCGTCACCGTGCGGACGGCGATCTCGGCGCGATGAGCATGGACGATTTTGCTGCCCTGCTCAAGTCTGTTGTGGACAATAAGGAAAAGAAATAAGCGGCAGGAGCTTAAAATTTATAAAAAACAGCCATTCGTTAGAATGGCTGTTTTTTGTTGCCTGATTTAGCTAATGTGACAGATGACGAAAGAAAACTTGCAAAATGATTCATAACAGCCATTAAAAATTCGGATATAAAGAGAAAATAAAAATATTGCTTAATCTTGAATTTTGTATGAAATAACGGATGGAATGAATAATTAAAATCGAATTAAAAAACTAATTTGGCAATATTTTGTTAAAATAGCCAAACATTCAAAAATATCTTGCAATAAAACTTGCAATAAGTTATAATAAGGACACCTCGCAGAGGTACATTGACCGTTTTGGGAGGCGCGGAACTGTCGGCCGACAGTTTTTGCATGGCATCCGGTGATGCCATGCAAAGAAGCTCGGATCGGGTCGAGCGCTGACAAGGCGGGAAAACGAAAAGGAGATTGCGTATGAAAAAGTTCTTAGCCCTCATCCTGTCCGTCGCCATGGTATTCGCTCTGGTTGCCTGCGGCCAGAAGGACACCAACGACACTCCCGACACTCCTGATACCCCCGATGCTCAGACTCCCGCCGAAGGCCCTGTTGACGTCGTTCTTGCGACCGGCGGCACCTCCGGTACCTACTATGCCGTCGGCGGCGTGCTTCAGACCGTCCTCGGCCCCAAGCTGAGCCTCTCCAAGATCTCTGTTGAATCCACCGGCGCTTCCGTTGCGAACGTCAACATGATCACCGACGGCGACGCGCAGATGGCTATTCTTCAGTCCGACGTCATCAGCTACGCCCACTCCGGCACTTACTCCTTCGAGGGTGAGCCCGAGACCAGCGCGCTGTGGGTTGCCGGTATCTACAACGAGACCGTGCAGATTCTTGCCAAGCCCGGCATCAACTCTGTTGCTGACCTCAAGGGCAAGACCGTCTGCGTGGGCGACGTTGGCTCCGGTACCGAGATCAACGCCTGGCAGGTTCTCAACGCTGCCGGCCTGACCGAGAACGACATCAAGGCTGTCAACGGCACCTTCCAGGACGGCGTTGACCAGCTCAAGGACGGCAAGATCGACGCCGCCTTCACTGTCGCCGGTGCTCCCACGACCGCTATCGTCG
>CAKTOJ010000149.1 GCA_934589665.1 uncultured Oscillospiraceae bacterium
GTATAGTGACGATAGAAATATCGAATATCGATAAAAGGAGACGGGACAATGGCACGTGAAAAATTCCAAACGCTCACCGAGCAGATGTTTTATGTTCTGCTCGGTCTGCGCGAGGAGTGCTGCGGCATGGATCTGATGGAACGCATCCGTCTGCTCACCAGCGGCCGTGTGAGCGTGGGTCCCGGCACACTTTATAACCTGCTTGAGCAGTTTGCCGCCGAGGGCTATATCGTCGAGACAAGATCCGAGGGCCGGCGGCGCAGCTATATCCTTACAGAAAAGGGCGAGGAGCGGCTGCATGGCGAAATAGACCGCCTGACGGCGCAGGTGAATGATTATCAGCGACTTTTAAAGGGAGGCGAAAGACCGTGCGAATTGAGCGACGGAACAGAAAGCGGGAACTGAATCTTTACGCGTTTTACGACCACACGGGGCTGGAACGGCACCTTGAGCAGATGGCGGAAAGAGGCTGGATGCTGGAGTCGTTCGGCAACAATTTTACCCTGCTCTACCGGCGCTGCGAGCCGCGAAGGCTGCGTTTTGCGGTGGTCTATTATCCGCAGTCCAATCAGTTCGACCCCGAAGAACCGAATAAGGAGAACTTGACCTTCTGGGACTACTGCGCGAACGTGGGCTGGCAGATCGTCACGAACAGCTCCGATACGCATGTCTTTTATAATGAGGACCTTGACGCCGTGCCCATTGAGACTGAAGCGCTGGTGCAGGTCGAGACGATGGAGCGCGCAAAGAAAGCCACGGTGCGCACCACGGCGGCCTTTGTGCTCATCACGCTGCCGATGAATCTCTTCGTCTGGGTGCACTCCGCCCTGCGCGATCCGGTCGCTTTTCTTGCGGACGGTCGAGACCTTGCCATGATGCTGCTGATCCTGACGGCGATCCTCTCGTTCGGCGGAGAAGTGGCCGGATATCTGCTCTGGCTGCGCAAGGCAAAGCGCAACGCGCGCGAGCTGGGGATCTTCACACCCACTCGCTCAAGCCGCTGGCTGTGCTTTCTGCGGTCGGCTTGGCTATGGGCGTTTCTTCTGGTGAATCTGGTGCCGCTGATGCTGCGGTCAGGCTCCTCTGCCGCGGTGCTGCGCATCCTCTGTCTTATGGTCGGATTGTGCGCGGTCCCTGCGGGGGTCACCGTGCTGCTCAGCCGGCGGCTGCGGGCGAAGCGTGTGCCGAAAAGGAAGGCAATGCTCCTTGTGGGAGCCGCAGCCTCCCTCTCCGCGGTGCTGATGATCGGCCTGATCACCTTCGGTATGTTCCACGGCTGGTTCAGCAGCGAACCCGTCAACGCGGAAAAATATCTTTACAAGGATATATCCGGCCAGAGCTACCGTGTGGACTACGTTTACCATGACCGGCTGCCGCTCTACGTTCAGGATCTGACCGAAACAGACTATGACCGCTATTCCTGCGAGGCGCACCGACGCGGCAATTCCATTTTCGCCCGGCAGATCATGTACGAGCAGAGCACGCGCTGGGACGACAGCTTCGCCGGTATCGATGAACCGCCGGTGATGGATTATACCGTCACTGACGTGAAAGCTTCCCTGTTCCTCGCGCCCTGCGTGCAGAGCATCCGGGATGAATACGTGAAATACGGCGGCGAATACCGTGCGGTCGATTCTGTGCCATGGGGCGCGGACAGCGCATGGCGCGCCTGTGATGAGCGCAGCGAGGAGTGGTACAACAAGTGGCTGCTCGTCTATGGAAACCGTATCGTGGAGTTTGTTCCGTATAATTTTGACCTCGATGCATCGCAGATGGCAACGGTCGGAGAAAAACTCAGCAAATGAGGAAATGAGACGGCGTAAGCCGTCTCATTTCTGTGTTATTGGTTGGGCTCCATGTCGCCGGAGAGCGTGTCGAGATACTGATAGTACGGCATCAGGAAACGGAAGCCGTCAAGAATATCGTCCTTGAGCTGAGGGGTGAAGAGCACGCCTTCGGGGTTGTCATCGTAGGTGAGGATGATGTTTTTGCGGTTGTACCACGGGTTCAAAAGCCTGCCCGCGTCCCCCTTGGGACGCTTGAATTCCTCGCCGCCGAGCGTGAATTTTGATTTATTCAGGCGCCGCGCCAGCTTTTCAAGCAGTTTCGGGTCGTTGTCGACCCGTGCGCGGAGCTTGGCCATCGTAGACGAACCTGCGTCCCAGTACCCGCAGCCGTAGCTGAAGTAGTTCGGCGCGATCTCGAAGTAGAGCGCCGGAACGCCCTCGAAGCGCTCGTGCGGGCGCTCTATGGTGAACCAGAGATGATCCTTATACGGTCCCCTGCCGTGCAGACGGCGCGCGTCGCGGTAGATGCGGCAGACGTGAAGCTTCCAGTTCTGCCGGGGGTAGTCCGCAGCCAGCGCGTCGAACACCTCGCCGGCGAGGGCGCGCATGGGAGAATCCACATAGTCGATAAATTCCTGCTTGTGCGTCAGAAACCAGCTGCGCTCATTATTGAGGCTGATGCCCCAGAGAAAGTCGATAGATTGTTGAGAAAAGCCTTGAAACATACCTTGCCCGCCCTTGTCTTTGTTTTCGATAGTTTATCAGCTTTCTGCCGCAGCGTAAAGCGGCAAATGCAACCAAAAAGAAAAAACGCGGCGCCCGCCGCGTTTTTTCTTTTACAACGAACGAGAGGAGGAAACTCTCAAAAGTTGGTGGGTTGACCGCTTACTTGGCGGGGTGGCCGTGATCGACCTCATACATGTGCTCGATGAGCTCAAGGACCTTGTTGGAGTAGCCGATCTCATTATCGTACCAGCT
>CAKTOJ010000150.1 GCA_934589665.1 uncultured Oscillospiraceae bacterium
AGCCCTACATGGCGTCCGTGGGCCATGCCTGCAGGAAGATGGTCTCCATCATTTACGCCGTTATGAGAGACAACAAGACCTATGTACCGTATATCCCAGGTGAAATTTCTGCTTGACAAATACATAGCCGGTCTGCCACAGTGGGGGAGATTACCATTGCATCCCACTCTGACGACAAGGATCTGCGGCTCTCGCCGAGCGGACTGCGCGGCGCTGAGTTGTACAGCGCGGAGGAGCTTTCTCCGGTCCGGCCGGCTGAGCTGACGGTCCGCGCGGACTGGGTGTCTGCGCCGCAGACGCCGGAGCAGGAGCGTTATACAAATGCGGAGGCGGTGTACCGCAGCTTTGTCTACGATAACTACGCGCAGCCGGACGTTTCGCTTGCGCCGCTGCTTGAGCAGATGTTCTGGGGCGAGGAGTATCGGCCGGAGAACGACGGCGTTTACAGCGCGCTCGACCGCATCCGTTCTGTTTTGAAGCGTGAGACCGTCTATGACAGTGAGCTGAAGGACGGGAGCGGAGAGACGGACGATGATGCAGACATCCTGCGGGAGTTTCTGATCGGAACACGGCACGGCAACGCGGTGCTTTATGCCTCTGCAGCGGTGGAAGCGCTGCGCGCCCACGGAATCCCGGCCCGATATGTGGAGGGATATTATCTCTCGTCCTCCGCTGCGGGATGGTAACGGCGGCGGAGAGGATATTTCCGCTCTGCCGGAGCCGGCGGTACGGCAGACACTTGAGCCGGTGGTGGTCATGCGGAGCGCTGCACTGATGCTTCTGGGACTGATGGCGCTCTTTGCGCTGATCCTGACGGCGTGGTTCCTGACCGGCAGGCTGGTGCATCTGGTGGTCGATCAGAGCAGGAAGCGGCGCTATCTTCGCGCAGATGCGGCAGAGCGTGCGCAGCTGCTGGAAAAGTGGATCTATGCCGCGCTTACCGATGCGGGACTGGATGCCTGCCTTGGCTGGGAGACGGCACAGACGGACGCACGGGCGACGGAGCATTTTGCGGATGTCGGCGCGGGTGAGTATACGCGCGTCGCCGTGCTGATGGAAAAGTCTGTATACGGCGGAGAAACACCTGAACCGTTCGAGCTGAGAACGCTCCAAGCGTTTCTGCAGAAGATATTCGCCGAGTGGAAATTCCGAAGGCGTGGTCAAAATTTCTTGCAGCAAGAAAAGTAAAGTGAATAAAAAGGGAAGCCGCCTGCATTGCAGGCGGCTTCCCTTTTTATTCTAACAGGATCAAAGCATATGGACATTGAGGTGGTCATAAGTCATTTCGACCTTATGCGCAGCGAAGGTCTCGCGCACCTTTTCGTTCATGCCGTAGTAAACCGCCCAGTAGTCGGCGGCGGACACCCAGAGACGGACAAAATAAGCGATGCTGCTTGCACCGTAATCACTGATGACAACGCTTGGCTCCGGATCGGAGGCAAGCTGCGGGAACGCGGCGGCGGCCTCCAGAATAGCGGCGCGGACATCGTCGGTCGGCGCATCGTAGGAGGCGGTGTAGGTCAGGTCAACGCGGCGGCGGCCGAGGGCGTTGTAGTTTGTGATTTTAGCCGAGACGATCTGGCTGTTGGGAACGAAGATTTCCTTGTTGTCCACGGTGGTGAAGGTGGTGTAGGCCAGATCCACAGCGCGGACGGTGCCCTCAATGCCGTCACAGGAAACATAGTCACCGACCGTAAAGGGCTTGGAGAGAAGCAGCATGACGCCGCCGGCAACGTTGGAGAGCGTGTTTTGCAGCGAGAGGGAAATGGCGAGGCCTGCGACGCTCAAGAGGGCGACGAACGAGGTGATTTCGACGCCGACCGAGCCGAGAATGGCCAGCGTCAGGAGAATATAGAGCACGACGCGCAGCGTCGAGCGCAGATAGGTGCGGAACGGCGCAAGCCGCTCAGAGCGGTCGAACACGCGGTCGCACAGGCGCAGAACCGCACGGATGACCAGAACACCGAGCACAAGCAGCAGCAAAACGGTAGCGGCAAGGTTGAGTGTTTTGTCGAGCGCGGGAATACCGAAATTAAAAAGATCCATGGTGTGCGGAAAAGCCTCCTTTGGCCGAAAACGGCGGAATTTATGAATATCATACCAGCTTTTTTGCAGCGATGCAAGCCGGAGAGCGGGGAAAGAATGGGAAAATCGGGTGTTAAAATCTTGACAATTGCAAGTTTTCCTGCAAATGAGCGAAAAAGAGAAGGAAGGAGCTGTGAATGAATATCCGCAGATGCGACAAAAAACGATGATAATTTTTGGTCACAATTTTCTTGATTTTCGTTGCTTTTTTCATTGATTAAATGAAAGACTTCCACTATAATCTATAATGAAGCCTGTATGAGCACCTATCGGCTGATTTTGAAGGGTTTCATGCAAATGGGGGTTCATTGGCGATCATATACCGTAACCAAAAAACAGGGAGGGTTTTATCTTGAATAAGGTCATGACATTGCACGATGCCGTTGCAAAGTATGTCGAGAACGGCGACGTACTTGCCACCGGCGGCTTTACCACCAACCGCAAGCCCTATGCGGCTGTTGCCGAGGTTCTGCGTCAGGGTCAGAAGGACTTCATCCTCTATGCCGGCCCCGGCGGCGGCGAGGTCGATATGCTCATCGGCGAGGGCCGTGTGGCGGCGTATATCAACTGCTACACCGCAAACTCCGGCTACACCAACGTTTCCCGCCGCTTCCGTGCCGCCATCGAGAAGGGCCAGCTGACCTACGAGGATTACTC
>CAKTOJ010000151.1 GCA_934589665.1 uncultured Oscillospiraceae bacterium
AGGTCGCGCTCTAACTGGGACAAAAACCCCTTTGTCAGCTCGCTTCGGCTGGCGAGCTCCTCCAGAGTCAGTCCCTTTCGCGTTCGTAACTCCTTGATCTTATTGCCGATATCCATAAATACCTCAATACCTCCCATTCTCCAAGCGTTCGATTTACTAAACTTTCGGTTCATTTTTACTAAACCCAGCTTATTATACACAATGTGCCGCGGATTGCAAGCATAAAATAAACAAAAAGTTTAATATTTTGAACATCACCAGCCGGACAGACAAAAAAAGGGACTGCTCTGTACAAGCTGTACAGAGCAGTCCCTTTGAAGACGGATTACTGGTAGTCGCTCACGAGGAACATGGGCTTGATGACCACGATTTCGTCATACTCCTCCTGCTCGACCTGAACGTCGGCGTTGAGCGCCTTAAGATCCCGCTTGAGCATTTCCAGTGCTTCCTCAACGCTTTGGGCGCGGCCCTCGCGCAGAATACGGATCATGCGGCGGGCGACGATCGGATGCGCATAGCGGGCAGGGAGAGGGAAATCCTTCGGCAGTGCGGCTTCCATAGCAGAGATGGACTCTTTCCACTCCTGCGTCACGGCCGAACGGTTGTTCTTTGCCGTGGGAAGGACCTGCGAGCCAGAGAACAGAAAGACGGCCGCGAGGCCGAAGAGCATGAAGTAAAGCCCGGAGTTATCGCCATGCACCCTGGCATAGATGCCGTAGGCCGCTGCGACCGCACCGGCGAGCACGATCGCCAGCGCAACCCATTTATGAGCGGGATTTGTGCGGTCGTTGACGCGCTTTGCCTTGGCGGCCGTGGCCAGACGGCGGGTCATGGCCGGATAGCGGGAGAGAAGCTCTTCCGCACGCTCCAGCACGCTGCACGCCTCACGCGCCTGCGGCGTGAGCTCCTTGAGGTAGCGTTGAGCCTCCTGTGCAGCCTTTTTGGCGAGCCGCTTTTCGCCGCCCGCACTCAGGCGCGGGATATCGGGGCGCACCTGCTCAAGATAGGCAAGCAGCTCGTCGACGTCTTCCTCGCGCTTGAAGGTGCACTGCTTTTCCGCACCGTCATCGTACTGCACGACAAGGTAGGGAATGGAGCCGAAAACACCCTTGCCGCTGAAGCCGCCCTGACTCATCGCCACGCGCTTAAAGACGCGGCGCACGGAAGCAAATGCGACATAATAGCGCCGGTCAATCAAAAAACCGTTGAGATAGATCGCCTCTTTTCCCACACCGCAGGGGCCGAAGCGGCGGCAGGACTGTCTGTCCGCAGAGACGACAGCCGGCTCCAGCGAGGTATTTCCAAGGCGTACAGGTGTAAAGCTCATAATGCTCCTCCAAAGTGGGCAAAGCGGCGGGAGGAATGCTCTCGCCGCTTTGCGGATCAGGGTTTCTTACTTATTCAGGGTCTCGTAATGCGGCTGGGTGTGACGCTTTTTGATGGTGTACAGGAAGATGCCGAGGAAGAGTGCAGCGCACAGGATGCCGACCGGATAGGCAACGGCGGTGTTATACACGGTGGCACCGTCGGCAGTCTTGGTGTTGAGGAACTGGCCGAGGCATTCGTTGCCCAGCATGAAATAGGTGATGGAAACAGCGCTCATGAAGGTGGCGGGGACAGCAGTGATCCAGTAATTCTTCTTGTCATAGAAGAGGTACATGGAGGCGGCCCACAGAACGATCATGGCGAGAGTCTGGTTAGTCCAGCTGAAGTAACGCCAGATGATGGTGTAGTCGATCTTGCCGAGGGCGTTGCCGATGCCGAGGATAGCGCCGATGCCGAGCACGGGCACGCAGAGGATCAGGCGGTTCTTCCAGGTCTTCTGGTCAATATGGAACCAGTCGGCCAGCACCAGACGAGCGGAACGGAAGGCGGTATCACCGGAGGTGATGGGGCAGGCGATAACGCCAAGCATGGCCAGCGCAATGCCGACGCCGCCCATGGTCTTGGAGCAGACATCATACACGGCAGTAGAGCCGCCGCCGCCGAGGGCGAGCAGTTCGGTGCCGGTGTAGATGGAGCAGCCGGCAGCCGCCCAGATCAGGGCGATGATGCCTTCGGAAACCATGGCGCCATAGAAAACGAAGTGACCCTGCTTCTCGCTCTTCATGCAGCGGGCCATCAAGGGGCTCTGCGTGGCGTGGAAGCCGGAGATCGCGCCGCAGGCGACCGTGATGAACATGAAGCTCCAGATCGGGGTGCCCTGAGGATGCATGTTGGTGAAGTTACTCCAGATCTCAGGAATGGTGTAGCCCTTGGTGAAGATGCCCAGAGCAACGCCGAGCGCCATGATGATCAGGCAGACGCCGAAGAGGGGATAAATCTTGCCGATGATCTTGTCAATGGACAGGAAAGTTGCGATGAAGTAGTAAATCAGGATCAGAACCAGCCAGAAGAGCTTGCTGGTGAGGATGCCGGTGCTGCCGCCGTTGGAGAACAGCAGCTGGATCAGACCGGCGGGGCCGACAGCGAACACGGTGCCGACCATGACCAGCAGCACGACGCTGAACACGCGCATGACGTTCTTCATCGCGCCGCCGAGGTAGATGCCGGAGATCTCGGAGATGGAAGCGCCTTCGTTACGCTCGCTCATCATGCCGGAGAAATAGTCGTGGACCGCACCGGCGAAGATGGTGCCGAAGGTGATCCACAGGAAGACCACGGGACCCCACAGAGCGCCGCTCAGAGCGCCGAAGATGGGGCC
>CAKTOJ010000152.1 GCA_934589665.1 uncultured Oscillospiraceae bacterium
CCAGTCCTCAATGAGCTTATCCGCGCGGAAGCGCTCGTGGCACTCGCGGCAGTCCATCAGAGGATCGGAGAAGCCGCCGAGGTGGCCGCTGGCCACCCAGGTCTGCGGGTTCATCAGAATCGCCGCGTCAAGGCCGACGTTGTAAGGGTTTTCCTGCACAAACTTCTTCCACCACGCGTTCTTGATGTTTTTCTTCAGCTCCGCGCCGAGCGGGCCGTAATCCCACGTGTTGGCAAGGCCGCCGTAGATCTCGCTGCCGGGGAAGACAAAGCCGCGGTTTTTGCACAGCGCGACGATCTTGTCCATCGTCTTTTCGGTATTCTTCATAGTACTTGCTCCTTTCGATGTTTGGCTCAGGAGTCAAAAAACGCCCTGAGCCTATTTTAGTAGGCTCAGGGCGAACAAAGCATTGTCCGTGGTTCCACCTGAATTCGTGTCTGGCTGACACGCACTTCGTTCCCGGTAACGGCGGGGACCGGCAGGGCATTTCCGCCCCGCGGCTCAAAAGCGCCGCCTCTCCTCCCATGCAGGGACTTGCACCAACCGTCCCCTCTCTGAAGCTTATAGAGGAAATGCTTCTTTTTCACAGCCTTTCAATGTGCGTAGCATAGCACGACAGAGGTCGGATGTCAAGCGTGGATTTTCTGTCAGTGGCTGTGCTGGCGCTTCACACGCGCGACACGCTGGGTGTACTCCTCGCGGTCAAGGATACCCGCCTCATAGAGCACCTTGAGGCTCTCCAGACGGCCCTCGCAGCTGTCTACACCGGCGGCATGGACCTGAAGCGCATCCGCCTGCTTGCGGCGGGCTTCCGCCCAGCGGCGTTCGCTGTGGCTCCGCTCCATGGCATTTCGGCGCGCCTGCTCGGCCTCAGCGGAGCGTTCCTCGCTGCGGGCACTTTTCCCCAGTGCACTGTTTATGACGCTGCGGGAACCGGCGGCGCTTTCTTTCCCGGAAGCAGCGGCCTCCTTCTTGAGCTGCCTGACTCTCTGCTCCCATTCCTCCTTGGACGGTCCGGCGCCGGTCGAGTTGCGTTTTTTATTCCCTCCCCCATTTTTATCCGCATATTTTACAATGGCATAAACAATAACAAAGATGAGAATGATAAGGTCCATTTCTCTTTCCTTCCTTACAATCCGCTGAGAATATCACGGCGTTTGGCTTCGTATTCCTCCTCGGTGATGAGACTGCGGTCATATAGGGATTTCAGCTCCGTCAACCGCACCTCTGCATCACTGCCCGCGGCGCGGCGTCCGGGTGCATCCTCGTCCGTGATCTCGTAGCCGCCCATTTTGACCTTGCCCGCGGCAACGAGAAAATTGTAGATTCCCATTCCAAACGCTACCAAGCACCAGAGATACTTGAAAGCGGTCAACGCCATGGCGTCGTCCGGGATGACAAACAATCCGAAACAGCCCATCGCACAGGCAATAACGCCGCTGAAAAGGCTCTCGCCCTTTGTCGGCATGCGGGTGATGCGCCGCCTTCTCATTTCACATCTCCCCCTTCACTCACTCTTCTGCGTGCATGTTGCTCTGAATATCAGGATCCTCATCCAGCTCCTTTTTTCTCTTTCCCTGCCACTTCGCACGGCGTTCATCCTCTGAGGCAGCAATTCCTCCACCGATAAGCTTACCGGCCGCACAGGAAGCAGCGATCACAAGAGCCAATAAAATGTACTTCATCAGATGTTCTCCTTTTCATTAAAATCGTTTATTTCTGCTCTCTTTCGTTCTTCTATTCACAGTATCGCAGAAAAGTTGGAAAATGTCTATAACAATAAAGTTGCACCGTAAAATTTCGGCGCAACTTTATTGTTACATTGGCTTTATTCGTTTTAGTTTTCCACAGGGCTGGGGATATCCGCGTTCTCTGCCGCAGGCGTTTCCTCTGCGGCGGACGCATCCTCATGCTCGGCGAGCGCCATGGAGATGACCTGATCGCCCTCCTCCTTGAAGCGCATGACGATCACACCCTGCGTCGCACGTCCCGTGGTGCGGATGTCGGCGACCGGCGTGCGGATCAGAATACCGGCGCGGGTGACGAGCAGCAGATCCTCGCTGCCGTCCACGACCTTGACGCCCACGACGCCGCCGGTCTTTTCCGTGACCATATAGTTCTTGATGCCGAGACCGCCGCGGTTGGTGATGCGGTACTCTTCAACCGGTGTCTGCTTGCCGAAGCCGTTCTCCGTAATGGAGAGCACCTGTTTGCCCTCCTGTGCGCGGGCAGCGCCCACAACATAGTCGCCCTCGCGCAGCCGGATACCGCGCACACCGACGGCGGTACGGCCCATCGGGCGCACATCCGTTTCGTCAAAGACCACAGCCATGCCGTCGTGTGTGGCGATGAGAATGCGCTGATGACCGTCTGTCTCGCGGACCGTGACTAACTCGTCGCCCTCGTCGAGGTTCAGGGCGCGGATACCATTGTTGCGCAGATTCTTGAGCGTTTCCACCGGCAGACGTTTGACCGTGCCGCTGCGCGTGACCATAGTGAGGTAAAGCTCCTCTTCGCTCTTTTCGCGGAAATGGAGCATGGTCTGCACGCGCTCGCCCGTCTCCACCTGAATGATGTTGACGATGTTCGTGCCCTTGGCAGCCTTGCCGCTCTCGGGGATCTGATAGCCCTTCTTGCGGTAGACCTTGCCGGTATCGGTGAAGAAGAGGATATAATCGTGGGTGGAGGCGGT
>CAKTOJ010000153.1 GCA_934589665.1 uncultured Oscillospiraceae bacterium
CGCCGCCGGAGAGGGAGACGTCCACCTCGCGGTCGAGATAGTCGTTCGCGCACAGTCCAACCTGTGTAAGGTAGCGGCAGCACTGGTCCTTCGTGAGCTTTTTGCCGCCGGCGATGGTCAGCAGGTCGCGCACAGTGATGCCCTTGAAGCGGGGCGGCTGCTGGAAGCCGTAGCTGATACCGAGCTTTGCGCGCGCGGTGATGTCGAGGGCGGTGATATCCTCGCCGTTCCAGAGGATCTGCCCGCCCGTCGGCGTGACAAGCCCCATGATGACCTTGGCGAGCGTCGTTTTGCCGCCGCCGTTGGGACCGGTAAAGACGATGAGCTTGCCATCGGGAATGGTGACGCTCACGTCCTTTAAAATGGTCTGCTCACCCGTCTCGGGTGTGGAGACCGTATAGGTGATATGCTTCAGCTCTAACATGAAAATGCCTCCTGTTTGGATGGAGTATCTCTATGGTACTGCATTTTCAGACAATTTGAAGTTGCAAATACCACTGTTTCGGGAAACGAACCGCAAAATTTCCCTGAAAGTTCAAAACGCTATATAGTTTACCAGCTTTTTTTAAAAAAATCAATGAAAAGTGACGAGCCATTCCTGCATAGGATAGGAGGAGAAAAACGAGGAGGTCTGAGGATGGAAAACGAACGGTTCGCGGCGCAGGATGCCGCATATGATTACCGGCGCTGTGAGCGCGTCTGGCGGCGGGTGGACCCGGCGCTCACGCCATATCCGGATGCACGGGCCGCCGCGGCGGTGAGTGTGCAGGAGGACGGCGCGGCGGAGCAGAACGCGGAGCTTTCGCTTCCGGGAGCGCAGGCCGATCCATGCTGCATGGGAACGGTGGCAATGGATTCTCTGGAGGTTTTGCAGGGCTTCATCCGCGAGGAAATGGCTGATCGGCGGACGTACCTCTGTCTGGCGCACTGTGCGCCGACAGCGGAGGTACGGAGCATTTTCCACGCGATCGCGGCAGATGAAAACCGCCATGTGCACAGGCTCCTTGCCGCTGTCTACCTCATCACAGGCGAGCGCTACTGCCCGGCAGTCTGCTTTCCAACCTTTCACTATGAAAGCTACCGTGCCGCGCTGCGTGAGCGCTATCATGAGGAGGCCTGCGGGGGCTTTAATTACCGCCGTGCCTCGCAGGAGACGCTTGACCCATGCCTTCAGGAGCTTCTGCTGGAGTTTTCGCAGGATGAATACCGCCATGCGCAGACGATGCTGCGATTGTTGGCGGGAACCATGTAAAGAGGGGAAGGCGGCGCCTTCCCCTCTTTTTCGGGTATGCTCGTGTTTATTCCATCGAAATGATGTAGTAGTAGACCGGCTGGCCGCCGCTGATGACGTTGACCTCCGCGCCCTTGCAGAGCCGGCCGAAGAGCTCGCCTGCTCTGGCGGCATCCTCCTCGCTTACATCGGAGCCGTAGAAGAGATTGACAAATTCTGCGCCACGGTCCGCCGCTTCGCCGGCAAGCTTTTCGAGCACGGCGGCAATGCTTGTGTCGGTGCCGAACAGCTTACCCTCAAGCAGGGCGAGATAGTCGCCTTCGTGAATCTCAAAGCCGTCGAAGTCGCTGTTGCGCGCGGCATAGGTGATCTGTGCGGTTGTGACGGCGGAAGCGGCGGCGCTCATCGCCTCTTCGATGGCGGCGGCGTCCGTCTCATCCGGATCGACGGCCATCATGGCCCCGATGCCCTGCGGCACAGTCGCGGTCGGAATGACGACGACCTTCTTGCTGCTCAGTGCAACGCACTGCTGGGCGGCCATGACGATATTCTTGTTGTTCGGCAGGACAAAGACCGTCTCCGCCGCGATTTTTTCAATCTCGGTGAGGATGCTCTCTGTAGAGGGGTTCATGGTCTGTCCGCCGTTGACGATGCCGTCGGCGCCAAGGTCGGAGAACACGGCGGCAAGGCCGTCGCCCGCGCATACGGCCAGAAAGCCGAAGGGCTTTACCTCCTGCGGCTCCTGCGGCGCGGCATGGTGGTGGTCGTGCTCGTCCTCCTCCAGATCATCGGTGCTCTGTGCCTTGCGGCCTGCGGCAAGATCCTCGGCCTGTGTGCGCATATTTTCAATTTTGGCAAGCTCAAGCGTGCCATATTTCTGCGCCTCGGTGAGCGCGACGCCCGGGGTGTCGGTGTGGACATGGACCTTGAAGGCCTCATCGTCCTCGCCGATGACAAGGCTGTCGCCGATGCTGTTGAGGAAGGCACGGAACGACTCAATCGAGCGGCTGCTCGTCTTGCGGACGATGAAAACGGTGTCAAAGGCAAAGGTGATGTCCTCGTCGCCAATGGCGGCAAAGTCCGCCTTTTCGCGCACGGCGTGCTCAGATTCCAGCTCAGGCATCGCCTCGCCGCGCAGCGCGGCAAGCATGCCCTTCAAAATAACAAGAAAGCCTTTGCCGCCGGCATCCACAACGCCGGCTTTTTTGAGCACGGGGTTCATGTCGACAGTCTCCTTGAGCGTCTCCTCGCCTTGAGCGATGGCCTGTTCAAGCACGTATTCCACGCTGTTGTTCTCCGCGCTCGCACTCATCGCGCGGTCGGCGGCCAGACGGGAAACAGTGAGGATCGTGCCCTCGGCGGGCTTCATGACCGCATTGTAGGCGGAACTCACGCCCTCCTGCATGGCGGCGGCAAAGGTGCAGCCG
>CAKTOJ010000154.1 GCA_934589665.1 uncultured Oscillospiraceae bacterium
GGCGCGCTGGCAAAGAGGATGGCCTGCCCCGTCACCTCCAGCTGGGCGGAGGCATAGTCCACGGAGGTGATCCGCGTCAGCGTCAGCGGCGTCACCGACAGGGACACCAGCGAAATGATCTCGTCCCCGGGCTTGACGCCGTAGAGATTGGGGTACTTCGGCCCCATCTGGGAGACGGTGCCGTACAGCATGCCGCCGGTGTTGGTCACGGGGTTATGGAGCTTGCCGCGCTGCTGGATGATCTCCATGACCCTGCGGCACAGCCGGTCCACGTCCCCGCCGGAGTGCTCCCATATATCGTTGAAGCTGATCTGATTGATGTTGATGATGTGCACATCGATCAGCAGCTCATCCTCCCGCAGGGTCATGCTGTTGTCCACGGCCCATGCCTGCTGGGGCACAGACTGGGCAGGCTCTACCGACCGCCCGATCCCATAGGTGTCCACAAGCTCCGCTCCTTCCTGACGCTGACCTGCCCTTGTCTCGTCTGAGTTAGGGCGATTGCGGTTAATTACCCCTCATTATACGCTGAAATATGTGCATTGTCCACAATTTTCGACACAAAAAGCCGCTCTCTTTTGTCGGCAAAATTGTAAAAAAACGGCCCGGTGCACCGGGCCGTTTTTTATGTATCACTTTCTTTTGCAGGCGGTGGGAACAACGCAGGTTCCGCTGGCGCGGCAGACAAGGACAGGCTCGTCCAGCGCATCTGCGGCGGAGGCGCTGATCTCGGGACGGGTGGTGATGACCTTGTAGGCGGCGAAGGTCATCTTGCGGGAGGTGTTGCCCACGGAGACGATCTCGCCTCTGGCTTCGATATAATCTCCAGCGTACACGGGGGCCAGAAATTCTACATTGTCATAGGCGCAGAACAGACCCTCGTCGCCGTCGCAGCGGATGAGAAGCTCCGTCGCAACATCTCCAAACAGGTGCAGCATATGCGCTCCGTCAACCAGATTCCCGCCGTAGTGTGCGTCCTTGGCCGACATCCGGACCCGCAGTTCAGATGTGATTTTTTCCATATGTCACAGACTCCTTTCGGTTTTGGGACGCCCGGCGCCCCTGATGCCTGATATTGATGCAAATCCCGTGCCAAGTCCAGAAGCGCTGCGGCGCGAAAAACGGGCAGCCGGAGACAGAGCAGCCGGGAACGGGGCATGAGGAGGCGCCAAATCAGAGAAGTAGTTTCGTCATTTCTTCTAATTTTTTTCGAATATTCAAAGAATATAGATACATCTGCACATATGCTGTGATATAATCAGCACAGTCTTTTGCGCGGGCGCCGCCAGGCGGTACCTGCGCATTGATATTTTTTGTGACCTTGCCGACAGATTCGGCACTAAAAAAGACAGGGGGAAAACGACATGGACATTGAACGAATCAGGCTGTTTATCACCGTGGCGGACTGCCTGAGCTTCACCAAGGCGGCGGAGCAGATGTACATCAGCCAGCCGACGCTCAGCCGCCATATCGCGGATCTGGAAAACACGCTGAATGTCGAGCTTTTTGAACGCACCACCCGAAAGGTCAGCCTGACGGCGGCGGGGATGCTCTTTCTCAATGAGGCCAAGCAGATCATCAAGCGCTACGACGCCCTGATGTCCCGGGCGGCGCGGCTGGGCAGCGGTATTTCCGGCGCTCTCCGGATCGGCTATCTGGAGCTTTTTACGCAGGACGTTCTGCCCGTTGCGCTGAAAAATTTCCGGACGAAGTTCCCGCTGGTGGAGCTGACGCTGAAGGAGAGCACCTTCAAGGGGGCGCAGCGCGGCCTGATGGACGGTTCGCTGGACGTGGCGTTTGTGGTCAGCCACACATCTCAGCCTCCGCTGGATGACGAGCTGGAGCACAAGCGCATCTACACCGGCCAGGTGGAGCTGATCGTCAGCAACACCCACCCCTACGCAGGTTATAAAATCGTCAGCCCCGCCATTCTGGAAAACGAGCAGATCCTGACCTTTGACGCGGAGGAGACACCGGAGCTGCGGGAAAATATCACCAAAATGTGTATGGAGTACAATTTTCTCCCCAATTTTGTCACCGGCGAGTACACCCCCGGCGCGATTTTCCTTCTGGTGCAGGCCGGGATGGGCGTATCGCTGCTGTCCTCCCTCATCACCTCCGTCCTGCGGACAGAGGACCGGTTCCACACCCTGAAGCTGGAAGGATCGCAGTTTCCGACGAATCTGGAGCTCGCCTGGCGGCGGGATAACCACAACCCCTGCATCCAGAATTTTCTCCGCGAGGTGGAGGAAGCCGCCCACCCGGGCAGTTCTGAACTGTAAATGCTGATTTATTTAGCCGTTGTATAAATCGCAAAAAACCATCCGTTTTTGATATTTCACTTTCGTGCAGAAATACCGTAATCTAAATATGATCTAGATCGGATTCTTGCATGAAAGGAGTGGAAATGTTGGTTCGGATCGATTTTGAAGCACATTACTACACTCAGGATTTTCTGGACTCCATTGCTGACCGCAGGGA
>CAKTOJ010000155.1 GCA_934589665.1 uncultured Oscillospiraceae bacterium
CATGCCCTTGCCGAACTTATCAAAGTAGTGGCGGACCTCGGGCGCGGTACGCTGACGGTTATCGGTCAGCGCCTCGACGATGACGGCCACGCCGCCGGGGCCGTAGCCCTCGTAGGTGACGGACTCGTAGTTATCCGTGTTGCCGGAGCCGAGCGCCTTATCGATGGTACGCTTGATGTTGTCGTTGGGCATATTGTTTGCCTTGGCCTTGGCGATGACGGTGGCAAGGCGGGAGTTATTCGCAGGGTCGCCGCTGCCGCCCTGCTTGACGGCGACGATGATCTCCTTGGCGATCTTGGTGAACGCCGCGCTGCGCTTTGCGTCAGCCGCACCCTTGGTCTTTTGAATGTTGTGCCATTTGGAATGTCCGGACATAGTTGATTTTCTCCTTACATGTAGTATTGAATGGCGTCGTGATGCGACACGGAGCATATGACCTCAAGCGAGGGGAAATGCTTCTCCAGATATGCGCGGACCGCCTCACAAACGACATTCTCCGTCGGAAAATGTCCGGCGTCGATGAGGTTCAGGCCGTGGGTATCCAGAAAATCGTTATAGCGCAGGTCAGCCGTCACAAAGGTGTCACAGCCCTGCGCGATGGCCTGCGGGATGTAATCGCGGCACGCGCCGCCGCCGACGGCCACGCGGTGTACGCTCTTTCCGCCGTCACAGAATCGCAGACCACTGCATCTTAGTGATTTTACCACAGTACGCAGGAACTCTTCAAGAGGAATTTCGCAGGAAAGTGTGCCGACACGGCCGATTTTTTCCTCATTGAGCGTAGAAAGCCCCGAAAGCCCCAGCGCATGAGCCAAGCAGTCGTTCACGCCGCCGTCCGCCGCGTCCAGATTTGTGTGCATACAGCAGACCGCAACGTTGTGCTGTACAAGGTAACGCAGCAGCCTTCCCTGTTCATCGTCCGTGCGCAGCGTCTGCACCTCATGCCAGGCGCAGTTCATCACCGGATGGTGCGAGACGATCATCTGCGCACCAAGGGAGACCGCTTCCTCCGCCACGCCCTGCGTGATATCCAGCGCGACGAGGATCCTTCGAACCTCCTGCGCCGGATCGCCGACGAGCAGGCCCACATTGTCCCACTCCGCCGCGAGGGCGCGCGGCGCCCAGTCGTAAAGGCTGCGTTCGATATCAAGTGCCGTTGTCATGCTCCCACTTCCTTCTCTTCTCATCCAGCGCGTCTGCCAGTGCGGCGAAGCTGTCCGTCTCTCCGCTGCCGGAGAGCCGCAGGCCTTCGGCACGGCGGCGCAGGCGCGCGGTCTGCGCGGTCAGATATTCGCCATAGAGCACATCGCCGTCAAGCGCAAGCCCTCCGTAAAGCTGCTCCGCGTCCGGGGTATACCTCTCCCCCGCCGTGACAATCATCACAACGTAAAGCTTCCCCTTATCGCGCACAAGCCGCTCGCACGTGATCGCATAACCGTTCTCACACAGCCAGCGTCTGAGCTCCTCAATCTTCGTCTGCGGCTGGAGCAGCAGCGTGTGTGTGCCGTCGCACGTCCATGGTGCTGCGGCAAGGATACCCATGATCGTCTCCCCGCCCATGCCGGCAATAATGACCGTATCACACTCGTCCGGCGCGATGGCATCCAGCCCCGCGCAGAGGCGGAAATCAATACCGCCGGCCTCGTACTCTTCCGCTGTCCGCCGCGCATGCTCCAATGGCCCGCGCCCGATATCGGAGGCAATGGCACGGCCTACCGAGCCCTTTTGGCGCAGATAGACCGGAATATAACCATGGTCGGTGCCAACGTCAGCCAGTGCAGCACCGCGCGGCACAAGCGAGGCAAGCAGCGCGAGCCGCGGCTGAAGCGATAATTCCTTTCTCACGGCTCACGCCCTCCTTTGCAACAGGAAAAGGCGCATACGAGCGTATGCGCCTTCCATGCTCCGCTTTTATTCCTCGGCAGGCTTGTTCGCTTCCTCGTTCACAAGCGCAAGGAGCTTGTCCACATCCACACCGTGCACGGCACAGGCCTCCTCAACGGTCTCACCGCGGGAAGCGGGGCAGCCGAGGCAGTGCATCCCGATGCCGAAGAAGATCGGCGCGGTCTGCGGGGCAACATCAAGAATATCACCGATAATGGTGTCTTTGGTAATTTCAACCATTTTAAAGTACCTCCAATTGGATATTGTCGCTGATAGTTTACCCCACTTTTTGCGTTTTTTCAAGAGAAAAAAATACAAACGCGGCAAAAGAATGCAGAGAAATCAAAAAGCGACCGTCAAAAGACGGCCGCTTTTTACAAGTCAAAGCAATGACTTAGCCCTGCTCCTTCATCTTGGCGAAGCAGTCGCTGCAATAAACGGGACGATCAGACTTGGGCTCGAAGGGAACCTTCGCCTCGCCGCCGCAGGCAGCACAGACAGCGGTGAAGTACTCGCGGGGACCACGGGCGGCGTTCTTGCGAGCGTCGCGGCAGGCCTTGCAGCGCTGGGG
>CAKTOJ010000156.1 GCA_934589665.1 uncultured Oscillospiraceae bacterium
CTGGTATGATGAGAAAAACCAAACTGGGAGGTTCCCGATGAAACTGGTATCATGGAATGTCAACGGTCTGCGCGCGTGTCTGAACAAGGGCTTTCTGGATTTTGTCACGCTCTCCGGTGCGGATGTGATCTGCTTGCAGGAGACAAAGCTTCAGCCGCATCAGGTGAGCTTTGAGCTGCCGGGCTACGAGATGTATTTCAACAGCGCGGACAAGGCCGGCTATTCCGGCACAGCGGTGTTTACGCGGCAGAAGCCGCTGAGCGTCACATATGATTTCGGCGACGACGAACACCGGCATGAGGGACGCATCATCACAGCGGAATATGAGGAGTTCTACCTTGTGTGCTGCTATACGCCGAATTCGCAGGACGAGCTCAAGCGGCTGCCCTACCGGATGCGGTGGGAGGACGATCTGCGCGGATATCTCTGCGAGCTGGATAAAAAGAAGCCTGTGGTCTACTGCGGCGATCTGAATGTGGCGCACGAGGAGATCGACCTGAAAAATCCAAAGACAAATCATTTCAATCCCGGCTTTTCCGACGAAGAGCGCGGGAAAATGACTGAGCTTCTTGCGGCAGGCTTTGTCGATTCCTTCCGCGTGCTCTGGCCCGATCGGACGGATGCCTATTCGTGGTGGAGTTATCGCGCCGCATCGCGCGCAAGAAACGTTGGGTGGAGAATTGACTACTTTATTGTCTCCGAGCGACTGCGGGAGCGTATCAAAAAGGCAGAGATCTGGAGCGAGGTTATGGGAAGCGACCACTGCCCTGTGATGCTGGAGCTGGAATAAAGGAAAGAGCAGTAAAAAGCGCGGAACCATCGGTTCCGCGCTTTCACTTTGCTTATTCGTACTCCCGACCCTCGGCGAAGCGGGAGATCATTTCGCTCGTCAGAGCCACGTCATTGCCATGATATGTTTCGCGCAGCTCCTTCCGGCTTACCCACGCGCCGTCAGCCAGTTCAAAATCATCAAGATGGATGGTGTCGTCGCCATCGACCTCACACCAATAGCCCATCATGATGTTGCCGCTGATGCCCCACGGCTGGCATTTATAGTAGCGAAGGTTCTTGACCTTGAGGCCAACCTCCTCCATCACCTCGCGGTGGACGGTCTGCTCAAACGTCTCGCCGAACTCGGTAAAGCCGGCAATAAGCGCCGTGCGCGTCGCGCCGGGACGGTTGGCATACTGTGTAAGCAGCAGATAGTCTCCGTGTGTTACCGCGACGATAACGGAGGGATTGATGCGCGGAAAGACCATGTTGCCGCATTTCGGGCAGTGCATCATGCGCTCTTTTTTGTCATGCTCCATCTCCGCACCGCAGCGTCCGCAGAATTTTGCGTCACGATACCACGAGCAGAGATGCCACGCGCTGACCACGGCATAGGCGATCTCCTTCGGCTTTTCGGTGCGGAAAAGGCCGACGTCACGGTAGGTCCAGCCGGCAAGCTCACGCTTTGTTTCGTCGCGCAGAAGATAGTATTCCCGCCCGTCAAGCTCAAGGAGATAGGTGAAGGCCTCGTCACCGTCGGCAAACATCGAGCGGGCTGGCAGTTTAAGTCCGTTATCGTCGATGCGGCAGAGAAGTTCCCGGCCGCAGAACTGCACGACGGCGCTCATCTTTTTTGGCACGGCGCTCGGTTTCCATTCGTTGTAGAGATGCTTCGGCTCAATATCTTGAATCATGGCGTGATCTCCTGCAATTTGTCGCTTTCGCGTATTTTTCGCCGATAGTATAGCCTATTTTTGCCTGTTTCGCAAGTGTTTTCGGCCTTGACAAAGAGAAAGAATGCAGGTAGAATGACCGTAATATGTGAAATTGCGCAGATGAGGATAAGTAGTTTTCCGTTTTGTCCGCGAAGAGAGCCGTCGGATGGTGTAAGGCGGCGGGACAGGGAGAATGAATATCACCTCGGAGCAGGCGTCTGAACAGAGCAGTAGGGCGGCCCGGGTGCGACCGTTATATCGCAGCATTTGAGCGGCTGTGCGGAAAGCACGGCAAGAAGAGTGGTACCGCAGAGTATGGTTATGCTTTGTCTCTTTCGTGAGACAAGGCATTTTTTATTTTACCGACAAAATGAATTCACATAAAGGAGACACAACATGGATTACAAAGCAACGCTGAACATGCCGAAGTCCGGCTTCCCCATGCGCGCGGGGCTTCCCAAGCGTGAGCCGGAGATGCTCAAGCATTGGGAGGAAATGGACCTCTACAACGTGATGCTCAAAAAGAACGAGGGTAAGCCCCGCTTCGCCCTGCACGACGGCCCTCCGTTCTCCAACGGCGGACTGCACATGGGCCACGCACTTAATAAGTCCCTCAAGGACTTCATCACCCGCTCCTACGCCATGCGCGGCTACTACACCCCCTATATCCCCGGCTGGGACAACCACGGTATGCCCATCGAGAGCGCCATCATCAAGGAGCAGAAGCTCAACCGCAA
>CAKTOJ010000157.1 GCA_934589665.1 uncultured Oscillospiraceae bacterium
CGGGTACCCTGATCGGTGAACAGCCGTTCGTGCTTCGGCGCATACGCGATGATCGAATCGATATACCGAATCCCGTAGCTGTACACGCGCAGCTTCCCGCGCAATTCGTTGAAGTAATTGTCGATGATATACTCCGGGTGTTCGTTGTTAAAAAATGTCTGCACGCGTTCATCCACCGCAAGATAGGTGGTCAACCGATTGCTTTGCTCCAAAATCTCGGTGACGCGGTGCGCATATTCGTCAGCGGTGTGCTGGGTCATGGTTTTCACCTCGTCCTCCAGCGCATTCACCGACAGATTGAACACCACCGCCACCGCAATCGACACGATCACGATCAGGATGATCATCAGCTTCACGAAGTTCTTGAAGAAAAGCTTCATCTCCGCGGGACTTTCCTTTTTTTCGCGTTTTTTTCGTTCCTGCTTCATGCGTCATCCTCCTCCGTGAGCAGCCCGGCAGCGCGCCGCTGGCGATATTCGGACGGGGTGCAGCCCACGTCGCGGACGAACACATCGGTGAAATACGCCCGGTCGGCGAACCCAACGGCCGCCGCGACTTCCTGCACAGCCATTGGCGTTGCGAGCAGCTGTTTGGCGCGCTTGATGCGTTCGCGGGTCACGAATTTTTGGAACGATATCCCGGCGCATTCCTTGAACACATGGCTGAAATACGACGGCGCCAGGCACACTGCGTTCGCGACGTCGTCGCGGGAGAACGGTTCGCCCAGGTGCGCCCGGATATACCGGCACGCCGCTGCGATTTGTTTGGCGGCGGGCGACGGCTGCCGCAGCACATCCATTTCCGCCAGCGATTCCGGCGTCACATTGTCGGCGATTTTCGTCCAGCCGAACGGGATTTCCAGCGTATTTTCCGCATATTCCGCCAGATTTTCCGGATCCCTTGCCCGCGCGCCGGGAATCAGCAGGAACAGCGTTTTCCGCCCGCGCGACCCCATAGTCAGCACATACTGTCCGGGGAGCGCCGCTGCGATATAGTTCCGCAGCTCCGGCTGCGTCATGGTATTTTCCGGGATTTCCGCTTCATACACGGTGCACGGCGCGGTCATGCGCCGGGCGGTTTCGTCCGGGATTTTGCACGGTGCATCGGCGGTCATCGCACGGTTCAGCGCGGCTTCTTCCGCTGCGATGGCAATATTTTGCTGCACGGCAAACGACTCCCGCCGGGCGGTGATTTCGGGCCGGAACCGCTCGATCAGCTCCCCAAACGTGCGCAGCCGAATCGGCTTCATCAGGTAATCGCGCACGCCGTACTGCATTGCGGTGCGGGCGTAGGAAAAATCGCTGAACCCGGTAATCACGACCACCGGGCATTCGGGGTCGAACGCCTGCATCCACTGGGCGAACTGCAAGCCGTCCACGTGCGGCATTCGGATGTCGGTGATAATCAGGTCCACTGCGTGGCCGCTCAGGTAGCGCATTGCGGCGGCGCCGTCCGGCAGGTCGGCGATCACGCGCGCGCCGGGCACGGTGTGGATGGCTTCCACCATCAGCCGCCGGGAGCCGCCTTCGTCGTCCAGCAACAGGACATTCACTTGTTGATTGTAGTATTTCGTCATTTTTCTCTTCCTTCACGGGGGATTCTCTTTATTATACACCCACGCCGGGCGTTTTGCAATGGAAAGTGCATCCTGCCTACAAAAACCGCCGCAAGGCAGGTGCTTTGCGGCGGAAAAGAGGAAGTATTTTCTTGTGAGGAAAAGTTACTTTTTGGAAGAGGTGTAGTCGTTGTACTGCTTGGTGAGGTTATCCAGCACCTCCTGCACGCCAGCTTTTTTCAGCTTGGTCATGTACTCGTTGTACACGGATTCCCATTTGTCTCCGTTGATGCCGTTGAGCAGCTGATTGAAGTATTCGTCGTCAATCGTCTTGAGGTCGTCGATCTTCGCACGCAGATCAGTCAAGTCCCACGTATAGCCCATCATCGGGGAAGTCACGGTTGTTTTTCCGTTGTGGATTTCGTTCAGGATATATTCGTTGGAACCGTCTGCAACCGCCTGGTTTTTCCACGCGTTAAAGGTATTGCCGACTGCCCATTTCCAAGTTGTGTAGGTGCCGTCCGAGCCGCCTTGTGAACCGGAGAATTCCAACGTTTCAATGCGCTTGTTGTCTTTATCCACCCAATTCCAGTGCGTTCCTTCCAAGCCCCAGCACAGCGTGTTGTAGAATTCTTCGCCTTTGGTGGTCATCAGCAGTTCGATAATCGACATTGCGTCATCCGGGTTTTTGCTGGTGGAGTGAATCGCATTGCCGCCGGCCGCCCATTTAGAGCCGATGTACCAGTGATCCGC
>CAKTOJ010000158.1 GCA_934589665.1 uncultured Oscillospiraceae bacterium
CTTTACGCCGGTCCTTGCTTTCATCGGCATCATTTTCTATATGTTCTGCCGTGAGTCGAAGAAAAAGGACACCGGCATGATTCTGCTCGGCTTTGCCACGCTCATGTTCGGCATGGACACGATGAGCGCCTCTGTGGCGGGGCTTGCAAAGGTCCCGGCATTTACCAGCCTATTCATCCTCTTTAAAAATCCGGTGCTCGGCGTGCTTGTCGGCGCAGTGCTCACAGGCATCATTCAGTCCAGCTCCGCATCCGTCGGCATTTTGCAGGCGCTGGCCGCTACGGGGGCAGTCAGCTATGCCGCGGCGATCCCCATTATTATGGGCCAGAATATCGGCACGACGGTCACCGCAATGCTCTCCTCGGTCGGCACGAACAAAAATGCGCGCCGCGCCGCTGTCGTCCATCTGCTCTTCAACGTGATTGGCGTGGCTGTACTGCTGACGGTATTCTGCATTGTGCGCGCACTGTTTGCCCCTGCGATCCTCGATGAGGCCGCTACGCGCTCCGGCATTGCCGTTGCACACTCGGCGTTCAATATCCTCTGCACGGCGATGCTCCTGCCGATGGGCGATCTGCTTGAGCGGCTGGCCATCCGCCTTGTTCCGGACGGAAAGGACAGCGAGAAAACCGTGGAGCTGGACGAGCGTCTGCTTGCCACGCCCTCGCTTGCGATTCAGCAGAGCCGGGCAGTCACGGTGGAGATGGCGGAATGTGCCGTGCAGGCGCTTAAGGATTCGCTGCTCGCACTTGACAGCTATACGCCGGAGCTGGCGCAGAGTATTCGGGAGAATGAGGAGCTCTGCGACCATTATGAGGATATTATCGGTACCTATCTCGTCAAGCTCAGCTCTCGGCGGCTGGGCGTAAAGGAGAGTGAGGAGACGACGGAGCTGCTCAAATCCATCGGCGATTTTGAACGTATTTCCGACCATGCTGTCAATGTACTTGCCTCGGCGGAGGAGGTCCGCGATAAGGGGCTGAGCTTTTCGGACGCCGCACGTGCGGAGTTTGCGACACTTGCTGCCGCGATCCGTGAGATTCTGGATATTTCCTTGCGTGCGTTTGAGCAGGAGGATACGGCGCTGGCCACAGAGGTTGAGCCGCTTGAACAGGTCATCGACACGCTTAAGGAGCATCTGCGCACCCACCACATCCTGCGTATGCAGCAGGGTGAGTGCAGCATAGAAGCGGGCTTTGTCTGGTCGGATCTGCTGACCAATCTGGAACGCACCTCCGACCACTGCTCCAACATTGCCGGCTGTCTGATCGACGCGGCACAGCACGACCTCAACCTGCATGAAACGCTGCGCGCAGCCAAGGGCGGTGACGCGGGCTATCAGAGGCGATTTGCTTACTATGCGGCCAAATATGCGCTTGCATCTTCGGCAGAAAAGTAAAAAAAGGAAGCCGGCGCAATCGCGCCGGCTTCCTTTTTCAAATGGCTGTTTTTGACTTACAGGCCCTTTTCGTAGGACTCGATCATCTTCTTGACCATCTGGCCGCCGACGGAACCGGCCTCGCGGCTGGTCAGGTCGCCGTTGTAGCCCTGCTTGAGGTTGACGCCAACCTCGCTGGCAGCCTCCATCTTGAACTTGTTCATGGCCGCACGTGCCTCGGGGATGTTGAGCTTGTTGGAATTCTTGCTGGACATAATGATTTTCTCCTTTTGTCAAAATGTTGTTGTGGTTTTGCTGTGTTTGGGTATCGCAACGATAGCTTTGCCGCTATTTTCGCAGCTATGCGGCCGCACGGGCGGTAAGTTTTGACAAAAAGTCGAAAAATGGAAAATAAAACAAGACGGATATTTGACGCAGGTCGTATGAATAGGGCGGCATAGGGACTTCCCGCGCACTCATAGAGTGGGCTGAGGAGATGATGCGAAAATGCTTTCCGCCGCTGTATGGCTTTTGTGCAACAGCCTGTTTTTTTCTCTGCGCCTTGCCGGAAACCCCGGCTCGTTTCCACGTCCGCTTTCTGCATCGGAAGAGCGGGAATATTTGGAGCGCTGCGCGGCCGGCGATATTCAGGCGCGCAATGTGCTCGTTGAGCACAATCTCAGGCTTGTGGCGCACATTGTAAAAAAATACTATACACAGACCGAGGAACAGGATGACCTGATCTCCATTGGTACGATCGGGCTGATCAAGGGGATTTCCAGCTACAAGCCGGAAAAGGGAGCGCGCCTGACGACCTATGCGGCGCGATGTGTGGAAAATACTATCCTCACTTAGCGGAACTATCGGAGGATGAAGTAGCAAAACAGGCACCTTTTGGTGCAAAATGGCGC
>CAKTOJ010000159.1 GCA_934589665.1 uncultured Oscillospiraceae bacterium
GAGAAGGGGGAGACCACCTTCTCCGGCGCGGACGCTTTCAAGTTGTATGATACCTATGGCTTCCCCATCGACCTGACGGTCGAGATGGTCGAGGACGAGGGCATGACGCTCGACCGCGCAGCCTTTGACCGCGAGATGCAGGAGCAGAAAACCCGCGCTCGCGAGGCGCGCAAGGCGCTCGGCGACCTCGGCTGGGCCGGTGTGGAGTTCGGCAAGGACATTCCTGCGACCGAGTTCGTTGGCTACGCTCATAACAGCATCGACGATGCGAAGATCGTCGCACTGGTGGTCGAGGGCGAGCAGGCCGAGGCGATGATGAGCGGCGTGGAGGGCATCCTCGTGCTCGACAAGACCCCGTTCTACGCCGAGATGGGCGGTCAGGTCGCCGACCACGGCGTGATCACCTGCGGCGAGGCCAAATTTGAGGTCACAGATGTGCAGAAGAATAAGGGCGGCAAGTATATGCACACCGGTAAGGTCGTCTCCGGCAGCTTCAAGCTCGGTGACACCGTGACGGCGAGCATCGATGTCGAGCGCCGCAAGGGCGTGCGCCGTGCGCACACGGCCACGCATCTGCTCGATGCGGCGCTCAAGCATGTGCTCGGCGAGCACGTCCATCAGGCGGGCTCTCTTGTTGAGCCGGACCGCCTGCGCTTTGACTTTACGCACTTTGAAAGCATCACGGCTGAGCAGCTTGCCGAGGTCGACGCGTTTGTCAACAACGCTGTGCTCGACGGTATTCCCGTTGTGACCGAGGTTCTGCCCATCGAGGAAGCGAAGAAGAAGGGTGCGGTCGCCATGTTCGGCGAGAAGTACGGCGATGTTGTCCGCGTAGTTGAGATGGGCGATGTGTCCATGGAGTTCTGCGGCGGCACGCATCTGGACAACACCGCCAAGGTCGGCCTCTTCCGCATTAAGAGCGAGGGCAGCGTCGCCTCCGGCGTGCGCCGTATCGAGGCGATCACCGGCAAGCAGACATTGGTCGAGGTGCGCCGCAATCAGGAGAAGATCTTCCGCGCCGCGCAGCTGCTCAAGACCACGCCGGCGGAGCTGGAAAATAAGCTGGAATCTCAGATCAACGAGATGAAGGACATCCGCACCAAGCTGGAAAAGTTCAAGGAGGAGGCGTCCCTTGGCGAGGCGCGCAGCTTCCTCATGGCGGCCAAGAGCGTGGGCGAGCTGAAGGTCATCACCGCGCAGCGCGACGGTCTGGACGCCGCGGCCATGCGTAAGCAGGGAGACTTCCTGCGCGATAAGGAGCCGGGTGTTGTTGGTGTGCTGGCCTCCGTCCATGACGGCAAGGTTACGCTGCTGGCGGTCTGCGGCAAGGATGCTGTGGCCAGGGGTGTCAAAGCCGGCGACATCATCAAGGCTATCGCCCCCATCTGCGGCGGCAAGGGCGGCGGCAAGCCGGACTCCGCCATGGGCGGCGGCACCGAGGTGAGCAAGGTCGACGATGCGCTCGCAGCGGTGGACGATTTTGTTGCCAGAATGCTTAATAAGACAAGGCCGTTCTGATGTTACCGAATGATCCTATCATGCTCATGAGCTTTTGCAACGCACGGCTGCGCGACGAGTACGAAAGCCTCGATGAGCTGTGTGCCTCGCTGGACGTGGACAGGGATGCGCTCTGCGCGCGTCTGGCCGGGGCAGATTATCATTATGATCCCAATCGAAACCAATTTCTTTGAAAGGAGCGAAAAAATGAAGAACGATTGTCTGTTCTGTGCCATTCTGGCGGGGGAGATCCCGTCGGACAAGGTCTATGAGGACGAGCTGTGCTATGCCTTCAACGACATCGCGCCACAGGCGCCCACGCACTTCCTTGTGGTCCCCAAGGTGCACATTGAGGATGTTTCCGGCATCAACGCCGAGAACAGCGCCGTGGTCGCCCATATTTTCGAGGTCATTGCCAAGCTGACCAAGGAAATGGGCATCAAAAGCTACCGTGTGGTCTCGAACATCGGTGAGCAGGCGGGACAGAGCGTACAGCATCTGCACTTCCATGTGCTCGCGGGGCGCGACATGACCTGGCCTCCGGGCTGAGAGAAGAACATAAAACGAAAAGACCGGCGGATCTACCGCCGGTCTTTCCATATTTGCGCAAGCAAGACTATAAGCCGGGTTCTGTATCTGGCAGTCATCTATCTACGCGCCGCGTTGCCGCGGCG
>CAKTOJ010000160.1 GCA_934589665.1 uncultured Oscillospiraceae bacterium
ACTTCGTAGGCGGTGCCGTTAACGGTGACAGTGTACTGCTTAGTCATGATGTTTTCTCTCCTAAAAAAATTAGATTTTGTTGATGCTGGTGATCTGCATGCGGGAAGCGCTGGGGCCGAGATCCTCGGTCACAGCCGCGATGATGGCCGCGAGAACCTCCTGCTCCTTGGCGGTGTTGACCACGGGAGCGGCAGGGGCGGCAGCCGGTGCAGCGGCGGGAGCCGGGGCGGGCTTGGCACTGTTCTTGAGCAGCGATCCCATAATCATCGTGAGGAAGATAATGCAGATCAGGCCGAAAAACACAGTACCGATACCCATCAGGGTGACGAAAAGCGGGCTGTACATAGATTCTCCTTATCCCTTTCGTTAGAGTGGATTATATGCAATACGCCGTGAAATTGCAACAGCGTGGATGCAAACCTTTACGTCGTCTGAACGACGGATGCGGTGCCGGAGGGGCCTTCTCCCCGCCTCTCCGGCGCCGCAGGCATTTTTACTGCATGGACAGAACGTCGGCAAAGGCCTGAATGGCGGTAGCCGCCTGGCCGAAGTCGCGCATCTGCTGGTCAACGCCGAGCTTGATGAAGGGGATGCCGGCGGCGTCAAGCGCACGCTTGAGGTAGGGGAACTCCATCTCCTCGGGGTCGCAGAACTGCTGCATGAAGAGCACGAGGCCCTGTGCGCCGGATTCCTTGACCATGTTGGCTACGAACTCGCCACGGCGGTTCTTGCTCGACTGCGGATCGTAGAGCAGTACGTCATAGTCGGTGTTGGTGAACTGCTCGACAAGAGCCATCATCGGGTCACCCTCCTCGCTCGCGTCGGTGCGGAACGCACGGGACTCGTGCGCGACATCGTCGGCAGCAATGGCGACGTTGTTGTCCTTGAAGATCTTGAGCAGCGCGGGATTGTCGCAGATGATACCGGAGGTGACGACCTTCACGCCGTTCCACTTCGCCTCGGGCAGAGCACGGAGCTCAGCGTTGAGGGCCTCGAGCTTCGCGGTGTACTCGGCCTTATCCATGAACCACGCGGCCTTGAGTACGGCGGAGCGCATGATGGGGTCGATCACGTCGCAATGGTCGGACGCGAGCTTGACGAACTCACGGCGGGCAGCGCGGGACTTGTTGTAGACCTTGATGGCCGCAGCGATATCCTCGCTCTTGATCTCATGACCGGCGATCTTCTCAAGGCCGGCCTTGACATCATTGTACTGATCCATGCAGAACTGCTTGCCCCAATCGGCAAAGCGGTTCTGGGGATGGGCGAGGAAGATGCAGGGCAGCTTCTCGCTCATGGCGACGCGGATATTCTGGCTCATGGGACGCAGCGTATCACAGATGGTCGGGGTGATAACGCCGTCGAGCAGATCCATCGTGCCGTCGAGCAGCATCTCAAGGTCGAGCTGAGCGATGGTGCAATAGAAGGTCGCGCAGTATTCCTTGGCGCGCTGGATGGTCTTGTTGTTGCTGCCCCACATGCCGAACGGCATCATGCCGGCGGCATAAACCAGCTCCTCGGGAGCATAGTAGGGCATCACGCCGATGCACTTCTTGCCGGCGGCCTTGTAGGCCTTGAGCTGGCCCTTGGGGTCCGCGGCGACGGCGGAAAATTCATTTACGATAGCTTCGATACTCATTTTTCGCGCCCTCCTTAATCTTTCTTGTTGGCGTCCATCGCCTCAACAAGGCCCTGCACGCGGGTGGCGTACTGCGCCTCGTTGAAGTTGCGCGGGTCGGCCTGGTCACCGTCAAAGCCGGCGCACGGCACGCCGAGATCCTTGGTGAAGCGGCGCTGCATCTCAGCCATGTAGCCGCTCCAGGGCTTGCAGGAACGGTTGTAGTGGACGAGCACGCCGTCGACCTTATTGTCGCGGCAGATGCCCTCACGCCAGGCAACGCCCTGCTCAATGCAGACGGAGTTGGGCGCCTTGTAGTACGCGCGCGCCATCTCGTCCATGTTGTTGTAAACAAAGCCGAATGCAGGCGCATAGACGACGGCGGTAACGTTCACGCCGTTTTCCTTGAGGGGCTTGAAGAGGTTCGGGAGCTTCGGCCAGCAGGGAATGCCCTCGAACATGACGCGGTACTTCTCGGGGAAGGGCAGCGTGGAGGT
>CAKTOJ010000161.1 GCA_934589665.1 uncultured Oscillospiraceae bacterium
TCAAGCCCGATGTGACGATCATGGTCGATAACTGCTACGGCGAGTTCGTCGAGACGGTCGAGCCGAGCGACGTCGGTGCGGACATGATCGTCGGCAGCCTTATCAAGAACCCCGGCGGCGGTCTTGCGCCCATCGGCGGCTACATCGCCGGCACGCAAAAGTGCGTGGACCGCTGCGCCTACCGTCTCTCCGCGCCCGGGCTCGGGCAGGAGGTCGGCGCGAACCTCGGACTCATGCCCTCGCTTTATCAGGGCTTCTTCCTTGCACCGAATGTCGTCTCCGGTGCGATCAAGGGCGCGGTATTCACCGCCGCCGTGTATGAATCGCTCGGCTTCCGCGTCGTCCCCTCCTCCGCCGAGGAGCGGCACGACATCATCCAGTGCGTCGAGCTCAAGTCTCCGGAGGGTATGATCGCCTTCTGCAAGGGTATCCAGTCCGCCGCACCGGTAGACAGCTATGTTGATCCCGTTCCAGGCGACATGCCCGGCTATGATTCGCAGGTCATTATGGCCGCCGGCGCATTCGTGCAGGGCAGCTCCATCGAGCTCTCCGCCGACGGCCCCATCCGTCCGCCCTACGCGGTCTATTATCAGGGCGGCCTGACGTGGTATCACGCCAAGCTCGGCGTGCTGCTCTCCCTTCAGAAAATGCTCGACGCGGGGCTGGTCACGCTGCCCTGACGTACTCTCATCGGAGGATTTATGCTCATTCGGAGGACGCCCCTCACCAACCGCCATTTCCGGCGCAGACCCCCGCCGGTCTTTGTCCGCTTTTTCCAACAAAAAACTGACAAAGAAAAAGGAGTTTAACAATTCAATATGTGGTTCTGGCTTTCTCTCATTGCGCTGCTCTGCTGGAGCGGCAGCGACCTCTTTTCCAAAATCGGCTGCCGCGACGAGGACGACTCGCTCAGCCATCTCAAGATGGTTATTGCCGTCGGCGTCGTCATGGGTCTGCACGCGGCGTTTGAGATCTTCGTCGGCGGGACGGAAATCAGCTTTTCCATCATCCTCACCTACCTGCCCGTGTCGCTGCTCTATATCAGCTCCATGACGCTCGGCTACTTAGGGCTGCGCTACATCGAGCTGTCCGTCTCGTCGCCCATCTGCAATTCCTCCGGCGCGCTCGTCGCCGTGATGACGCTCGCCTTCCTCGGCGGCGAAGACTATTCCCCGCTCGCCATCTTCGCCGTGATTCTGGTGTGCATCGGTGCGATCGGCCTCGGCGTGGTGGACGCCACGGAAGATCCCGAGCTGCGCGCGGCGCGTCAGGCCGAGGGCAACCGCAAGTACGCCAAGAGCTTTCTCGCCCTCGCGCTTCCCGTGGCCTACTGTCTGCTCGACGCGGCAGGCACCTTTGCCGACAACCGCGTGCTCGAAACGCTGGACGAGGGCAGCGCGAACGCCGCCTACGAGCTCACCTTCCTCTTCGCCGCCGTGGTCTGCTTTATCTACGTGGTCGTCATCCGCAGGGAAAAGCTTCTCCCGAAGCAGGAAGCGCCGAAGTACATCGGCGCGCTCTGCGAAACCGCCGGCCAGTTCGCCTATATCTATGCCATTGCGGACACCGAGCACCTTGCTATGTCCGCGCCCATCATCAGCTCCTACTGCGCGGCCAGCGTGCTCTGGAGCCGCCTGTTCCTGCGCGAGAAGCTCTCGTGGAAGCACTACGCCATGATCGCGCTCGTGGTCATCGGCATTGCTATCATGGGTGTCTTTGACGTGTAAGCACCCTCAAAATGCAAAAAGCCTTCGGAAACCGGTCGGTTTCCGAAGGCTTTTCTTTTTTACTTCGTCTCGATGCCGCGCTTATCGAACTCCTCGACCAGCAGGTCAAGGTCGTTCGGCAGGCTCATCGGCTCGCCGCAGAACTTGATGGCGTTCGCCACATCCTTGAGACCGTTGCCGGTCACGACGGAGACGACCGTGTCGTCCGCGCCAAGAACGCCTTGCTCGCAAAGCTTCTTCACGCCCGCCGTGCCGGTCACGCCCGCCGGCTCGCCGAACACGCCGCAGGTCGTGCCGAGGAGCTTCTGCGCCGCCATGATCTCCTCGTCTGTCACATTCACCACGATGCCGTTCGACTCGCGG
>CAKTOJ010000162.1 GCA_934589665.1 uncultured Oscillospiraceae bacterium
TTATAAAGCTGCGCCTGTTCCGCTTCGGTCTTCGATGCCACCAGATCATAGCATTTGGACGCAATGCTGTTATTCCCGCTTTCGCCCAACTTGTCAAATAGCTGAGAAAGGGAGACATCCATGGCGGACACAATTTTCTCCACGCTTTCCAGCGTGGCGTTTTTCTCGCCGCGTTCCAGCTGCCCTATATACGTGGGATGGCAGCCGGCAAGCTCTGCAAGCTTTTCCTGACTGAGTCCCTTCTGCGTCCGATAGTTCCGAATGCGTTGGCCAATGATTTTTGCAATATCACTCATTTTCATCGCCTCCGCGTATTACTGATCGCAATCTATTTCCGCAGGCCTTTGGCCAGTGCAATCAGATTGTCAAGCTGCTCATTGCTCAGCCCTTTGGCAATGGCGTAGAGTTCGTTTGCCTTGGAAGGGCTGGCGGTATCTGTATCAAAAAAGTCCTTCGGGGTTATTCCGAGATACTCGCAGATATAGAAAAGGCCGGAAAGCGACGGCATGGACTTACCGCTTTCAATATTGTTGATGTAGCCGGGGTTCTGCCCCATGGACAGGCTCATGTCACGGGCGGAAACGCCCTTTTCCTCCCGAAGCTTCGCCAAACGCAAGGAGAAATCCTTCTCAGTCATAACCATTCACCGCCTTTTGCTATATTGTAGCCCACACATAGCGAAAACTTATTTGTTTACAGCCCGCATTTATATTGTGGTAATGGTTTATAGATGCTGTCTTTTCGTAAAATAAAGGTTTCCAGACGGCATCCTATAGCATACTGCACCAAATTATGCTATAATTCTCGTAAGGTTGCAAAACAGGAAACGGAGGCACAACCCATGACATATATCCAGCATTACGATTACCCGTTGGGGGGCATTCTGCTGGCCGCGGATGAGATCGGGCTGACCGGGCTGTGGTTTGAGGGGCAGAAATACTTTGCCCGGGATTTGTCCGACGAACGCATTGAACAGGAAACCCCCGTTCTCGCGGAGGCCAAGCGCTGGCTGGATATCTATTTCACCGGTAAAGAGCCGGATTTTCTGCCGCCGCTGCACCCCACCGGTTCCGAATTCCGCAAGGCCGTATGGGAAATCCTTTTGCAGATTCCCTATGGGCAAACCACGACCTACGGTGAAATCGCCCGGCAGCTTGCCGATAAGCAGGGACTTGCCCGGATGTCCGCCCAGGCGGTGGGCGGCGCGGTCGGACATAACAAAATCTCCATCATCATCCCCTGCCACCGGGTGGTCGGCACAAACGGCAGTCTGACCGGATATGCCGGTGGAATCCATAAAAAGGAACAACTGCTGGAATTGGAGCGCGCCGACATGCGCCGCTTTTTCCTGCCGAAAAAAGGCACCGCGCTTTAAATGGCTTTGTAACCGCATCTTTTTTTCGACAGGAAAGATTGTAATTTCCCCGCGTTTGTGATACAATCCGTGGCAAAGAAATTCTGCATACGGAGGTATCCTATGGAAATCAGGAAATATAACGAAAGCGACGTTCCCGCCATGGTGCGCATCTGGAACGAGGTCGTGGAAGAGGGCGTCGCGTTCCCTCAGGAAGAGTTTCTTGATGAGAGAAGCGGGCGTGCTTTCTTTGCGGCCCAAAGCTACTGCGGCGTCGCCGTCGCAGACGGCAAGGTCGTGGGACTTTACATTCTCCATCCCAACAACATCGGCCGGTGCGGCCACATCGCGAATGCCAGCTATGCCGTGGATTCCGCGTGCCGGGGCGAGCATATCGGCGAAAAGCTGGTATCCGACTGTCTTGCGCAGGCCGCGAAGCTCCATTTCCGGCTCTTGCAGTTCAACGCCGTTGTGGAGAACAACATTCACGCCCGTCACCTGTATGAATGGCTTGGCTTCACTCTGCTCGGAACCATCCCCGGCGGCTTCCGGATGAAGGACGGCACGTACCAGAATATCTGCCTTTACTATCACGAACTGTAACACAC
>CAKTOJ010000163.1 GCA_934589665.1 uncultured Oscillospiraceae bacterium
ATGCTCGCGCCCATCACCAGCCTTGCCTGCGTCCTCAAGCAGATCGCTGAGAAGGACGGCGCTCCCGCTGAGGCGGCTGAAGCCGCTGCCGAGTAATTCGGTTCACACACTACAAAAACAAACAACATTCTAAATCAGGAGGATATTACAATGTCTGAGAAGATTACTGCCATGATCGAAGAGATCAAGGGTCTTACCGTTCTGGAGCTCTCCGAGCTCGTCCACGCTCTCGAGGAAGAGTTCGGCGTTTCCGCCGCCGCTATGGCTGCTCCCGCTGCTGGCGCTGCTGCTCCCGCTGCTGAGGAGAAGACCGAGTTCGACGTCGTCCTCACCGGTTTCGACGCTGCTGCCAAGATCAAGGTCATCAAGGTCGTCCGCGAGATCACCGGTCTGGGTCTGGCCGAGGCCAAGGGCTTTGTCGAGTCCGCTCCTAAGGCTGTCAAGGAGGGCGTGTCCAAGGACGATGCCGAGGCTCTCAAGAAGCAGCTCGAAGAGGCTGGTGCCAAGGTCGAGGTCAAGTAATTTTACCTCAAGTCGTATGAAAGAAGCAGTCCAATCGGACTGCTTCTTTTTTTGCGCACAGGGTGAGCTCCGGTCCTTGCTTTTTGCGAAGCGGACAGGTAGAATAGGGAAAAAGCGTGGGAGCGTGAGCGGAATGGTTTATATTGGCGTTGATCTCGGCGGCACGAATATCAAAGGGGCTCTTGTTGACGTACAGGGCACGGTCCTGTGCGAGGAAAGTCGCCCGACCGGCGCGGAGAATGGTGCAGAAGTGGTTTGTGACAGGATCGCCGAGGTCATTTCTTCGCTCCGTGAGGGGCTTGATGACGCGGCGCTGGGCGGCATTGGACTCGGCTGCCCGGGAACGGTGGACGATGCGAGCGGGCATGTCCTTTATGCCAACAACCTCGGATGGGAGGATTTTGACCTGCGTGCGGCCATCCGGCAGCGCACGGGTATTTCGCCGCGGATCGGCAATGATGCCAATGTCGCTGCATTGGCTGAGGCACGAATGGGATGTGCCAAAGGTGCGGAGAGCGCGGTCGTGGTGACGCTCGGCACGGGCGTCGGCGGCGGAGTGGTGCTGGGGGGAAAGATGCTCACCGGCTACACGGGCGCGGCCAGTGAGCTGGGGCATATCGTGATCCGCGAAGGGGGCGAGCGCTGTACTTGCGGGCGCCGCGGCTGCTTTGAAGCCTACGCTTCCGCTACGGCGCTCATCCGCGAGACAAAGCGTGCGATGGCTGCTGCGCCAGACAGCCTGATGCATGCTCTTGCCGCGGAGAACGGGGAAGCGGACGGCCGCACGGCCTTTGCCGCCGCGCAGCGCGGGGATGCCGCGGCGCAGACAGTGGTCGAGCGGTATCTGGATGATCTCGCCTGCGGCATTACAAACATCGTCAACATTTTTTTCCCGGAGGTCGTGGCGCTCTCCGGCGGCGTGGCCAATCAGGGAGAAGCATTGCTCACGCCGCTGCGGGAGAGGGTGCGCCGTTTGAGCTACGGTTCAGCCTATGCAAAGCGGCACACGCGGCTGGAGCTGTGCACCCTCGGCTATCGCGCGGGTGTGCTTGGCGCGGCGCTGCTGGCAATGGAACAGGAATAGGAAAAAGCGCACGGCAGCTGCCGTGCGCTTTTGTGATATGGGAAAGAAATCAGCCGACCAGAGAGGCGGTGTCCATGGCGATCATCAGCTCTTCGTTGGTGGGGATGAGCAGGACCTTGACCTTGGAATCGGCGGCGGAGATCACGCGCTCCTCGCCGCGGACGTTGTTGGCGTCCTCGTCCATCTTCACGCCCATGTATTCAAGACCGGAGGCGATCAGCATGCGCTCGTGCACGTCGTTCTCGCCGACACCGGCGGTGAAGATGATGGCGTCCACGCCGCCCATGACGGCGGCATACGCGCCGATGAGC
>CAKTOJ010000164.1 GCA_934589665.1 uncultured Oscillospiraceae bacterium
ATTAGATACTCTTTTAACATCTGCACCCCGGCATTTTCAAACAGGGAGGGAAGAGCCGTGAAGAAAAGGACCTGCCTCTATCTGGGCGTGACGATTACGGCGGCTGTCTGCGCCATTCTGGTGTTTTACGATACCTTTTTCCAGAACGGCGTGCTGCTCCGGTTCGTGGAAAAGCTGCTCACCATCCTCAAGCCTGTGCTTTACGGTTTGGCGCTTGTCTACCTCCTTGCGCCGATCGTCAATGCGTTCGACCGATTTTTCGGCGGTAAACTCGGCATACGAAAGGCCTCGGTCGTGCGCGCATTGAGCATCCTTGTGACATGGCTTCTGGCGGGCGCGCTGGTGTATCTGCTCTTCCGCATCCTCATTCCCCAGCTGGCTGCCAGTATCAGCACGCTCTTTTCCAATCTGGAAAACTATTACCGCGTGGTCTACAGCTGGGCCACGAAGCTTATGGAGGACAATCCCTATATTTCCGAGCGCGTGCCCGATATGGTGAGGAATTATTATAACGAGCTTACCAACTGGGTCTATAATAAGCTCATCCCCGGCGCACAGGTTGCCATCGTCGCCGTGACGGGCGGCGTACTGAGCGTGCTGGTCTTTGCCAAGGACATGCTGGTGGGGATCGTGGTGTCGGTCTATCTGCTCGCGCGGAAGGAGACCTTCGGCCTTCACTCGCGCAAGCTGCTCTACTCCGTGCTCTCTGTCCCGCACTATGAGCGGGTGCTCAGCGCCGCGGCGGAAGCCGACCGCATTTTCTCCGGCTTTGTGCGCGGAAAGCTGCTCGATTCGCTCATCATCGGCATTTTGTGCTTTATCATCTGCTCGCTGCTCAAGTTCCCCTACACACCCATCATCTCGGTATTTATCGGCGTGACGAATATCATCCCGATTTTCGGCCCCTTCCTCGGAGCGATTCCGAGCGCATTTTTGATCCTTCTTGTCAGTCCGCGCCAGTGTCTGTATTTCATCATCTTTATCATCGCGCTCCAGCAGTTTGACGGCAATATCCTCGGCCCCAAGATCCTTGGCGAGACCGTGGGCATTTCCAGCTTTTGGATCGTTGTCGCCATTCTCGTCGGCGGCGGCTTCGGCGGTGTGCTGGGCATGTTCCTCGGCGTGCCGATCTTCGCGTGCGTCTATTCCGCCGTAAAGTGGCTGAGCGAGACGTCGCTGCGCAAAAAGGGCGTGACGGACGATACTCTATTTGCTCCCCGGAAGGATTCCGGACAAACAACCACCACAACAACCAAAGGAGAAACCAAATGACAAAACGCATCCTCACCCTGCTCCTTTCCATGGCGCTGATGTGCTCTCTTGCCGCCTGCGGCAGCAAGGACAACAATGTGCAGGAGAGTCGCCGCGACACCAACGAAATCGTCGTCGGTATCGCACAGGACCTGGAAAACAGCCTGGACCCCTACGCTTCTGTCACCGCTGCGAACCGCGAGGTACTCTTCAACGTCTTTGAGGGCCTTGTCAAGCCCGATGCGGACGGCAACCTGACCCCCGCAATTGCCGAGCGCTGGACGATTTCGGATGACCAGCTTGCATACACCTTCTATCTCCGCTCCGGCGTGAAGTTCCACGACGGCAGCGAGGTCACGGCTCTGGACGTGGGCGAGTCGATCAACAAGGCCAGAGAGTCCGGCAACTGGAAAGCTCTGGACAATATTGAGACCGTGGATATCGGCGGCGATTACGTTTCGGTCGTGCTTGCGCAGCCGGACAGCGATTTCCTCTCCTATATGACGCTGGCCGTCACGCCGGAGAGCTGGAGCGACGGCACGAGCCCTGTCGGCACGGGCCCGTTCAAATATGTCTCCCGCACCGCGCAGCAGAACCTTGTCTTTGAGCGCTTTGCCGATTACTGGGGCGAGGGCGCGAAGGTGGACAAGGTCACCTATCAGA
>CAKTOJ010000165.1 GCA_934589665.1 uncultured Oscillospiraceae bacterium
GGGCTCCTCACCGGAGTCCTCCTCCGTGATGTAGACGAACGAGCAGTTTGCGCCGCTCAGCTCACCGAGATCCTGCCGGCGCTGGAGAGCATGCGAGCCGGGACAGCCGAAAACAGAGATCATGCTGCGGCCGGGGTACTCGGCCTTTGTCGAGCGGTAGAGTGCGTCGAAGCTCATGCGGTTGTGCGCGTAGTCGACAATGACCATGACGTTTTTGTCACGGCTTTCATAAACCTGCATTCGGCCGCTGGCCCGTGCGCGGCGGAGGCCAGAACGGACATACTGCTCCGGCACGCCGAGCGCCATGGAGATTGCCATGGCTGCCAGAGCGTTCGACACATTAAATAGACCGGGCATCGTGATGGAGAACTCACCGTTGTAGCATGGGGAGTGAACCGTGAAGTACAGCCCATCCGCCCGCTTTTCGATCGTTTTGCAATAAATGGTATCGCTCTCATGGCGGCCGAAGGTGATGAGCCTGCAGCCGCTCTTTTTCGCGTATTCGAGCGTTTCTTCAGCGTGCTCGGCATCCATATTGATGCAGCCGGTGCGGCAGCAATCGAAAATTTTAAGCTTGGAGGCGTAGTAGTCCGCAAAATCCGGATGCTCAATGGGGCTGATGTGGTCGGTGCCGATATTCAGAAAGGCACTAACGTCAAAGGTCATTCCGCGCACGCGCCCGACCTTGAGAGCCTGTGACGAGACCTCCATGACAAGATGTGTGATGCCGGAATCAAGGGCGTTCTGGAAGTGCTGATACAGCTCAAGCACCTCGGGTGTCGTGATGTGGGATTCCTCCATCGTCACGCCGTCGTAGTTGTCGATGGAAGAGAGAATGGCACACTCGGGCTTTCCCTCGCCCGTCAGAAAGTCGTTGAGGATCGCGCGTACATAATAGGCCGTGGTGCTCTTGCCCTTGGTGCCCGTGATGCCGACGCTTGTCAGGCGGTCGGTCACATGATCGTAGAAGAGCTGGCCGAGTACGACCATCGCGCGGCGGATGTCGCTTACCAGCAGGTAGGGAGCATGGACCTCGTGCTCTGCTTCGGCGACATAGGCGGCGGCGCCGCGGGAGAGTGCGTCAGTCAGGTATTTTTCGGCAAAATGCGCACCCTTGCAAATAAACAAGGAGGTGCCGGAGAGAGAACGCGTATCATAGCTCAGACAGTCAATGACCGTTTCGGACAGCGCGGGAGTGAGCGTATCCGCCCGTAAAAGCCCAGCGGACTTGAGCGCGGCCGCATATTCCGCCAGCGTGTGTTTTATCATCATGGTAAGCTCCTTTGGGATAAGTCAATGGCAGAGACCATTTTTTATAATATGGTAGTATAGCACCGCAGTCCTCCCCTGACAAGAAAAAACACTGGAATACATTGCATTTGCATTTTATCCGTGTTTCCGCTACGATAGACACATCCTTGATCGAGGTCAGATTACGGAATAAGGAGGCAGATATTGATGAACTGTGCTGCTCTGCTCGCGCTGCTGTGCCAGATGCTTGGTACGACCTGCGGCGGCTGATGAGCGTATAACTGCCCATATCAGAACCGGCGCGAGGGGATACCCTGGCGTCGGTTCTGCCATTTTTGACAGTAATAGCCAATATAAGTGGTTGTGATTAAGTGGTTTCGACAGAAAAGAGGAAAGGAGGGAAATAAGGCTTGCAAAGGAGGAAGAAACGTGCTAAGATACAGCATGTTCGCAAGAGCGAACGCCTCTTCGCAAACGAGCTTTCTTCCTCCGTCGAGAGTGAAAAAAGTCCGAGCGGCACGAAAAAAGGTGTTGACAAACGCGAAGGGATGTGGTAATCTATCAACTGTTCCGCGGTTGGAGCGTGTACCTTGTAAATT
>CAKTOJ010000166.1 GCA_934589665.1 uncultured Oscillospiraceae bacterium
ATCACCGACTATATCGGCGGACTGTTTACCGATTTCTTTGAACAGCGGGGCGACCGCGCCTGCCGCGAGGACCCCGCCGTTTTGGGCGGCATCGCCCTGTTCCACGGACGGCCTGTCACCGTCATCGGCACGCGAAAGGGCAAAGATCTGGAGGAAAACCTCCGCTGCAATTTCGGCATGCCGGGGCCGGAGGGCTACCGCAAGGCTCTGCGGCTGATGAAACAGGCGGAAAAGTTCCGCCGTCCCATATTCACGTTCATCGACACCTCCGGCGCTTACCCCGGCCTGGAGGCCGAGGAGCACGGTCAGGGCGAGGCCATCGCCCGAAACCTGTTTGAGATGAGCCGCCTGAGCGTGCCGGTCGTCGCCGTCATCACCGGAGAGGGCAACAGCGGCGGCGCTCTGGCGCTGGCGGTGGCCGACCGGGTGCTGATGCTGGAAAACGCCGTGTACGCCATCCTCTCTCCGGAGGGCTTCGCCTCCATTCTATGGAAGGACGCCAAGCGCTCCGCCGAGGCGGCGGAGCTGATGAAGCTCACCGCGCCGGAACTGAAGGCCCTCGGCGTGATCGACGGCATCATCCCCGAGCCGGAGGGCGGCGCACAGACAGACCCCAGCCGCGTGCTGTGGGAGCTGGATCGGGCGCTGGGAGAACAGCTCTCCGCCCTCTCCAAGGAGAGCGGCGCCGCCCTGATCCGGCAGAGATACGAAAAATTCCGCGCCATAGGCGCCGGAAAGGAGGCGCCATGAACGGCATCAAGCTCCGGGGCACAGGCCGCTGCGTCCCCGCAAACGTCGTCACCAACGACGACCTTGCCAAGCTGGTGGACACCAGCGACGAATGGATCACCGCCCGCACAGGCATCCGCAGCCGCTACCGCTGCGGCGCGGAGACGCACGCGGAGCTGTGCGCTGCCGCCGCCCGGGCTGCTCTGAAAAGGGCCGGAATCTCCCCATCGGAGATCGGGGCCTGCATCGTGGCCACCGTGTCGGCGGACACCGTGGTGCCCTCCGCCGCCTGCATGCTGCAAAGGGCTCTTGGCCTGTCCGAGGACACGCCCTGCTTTGACCTGAACGCCGCGTGCACCGGCTTTGTCTACGCCCTGCACACCATGGAGTGTCTGCTCAACGCCGCCCCGCGGAAATTCGGGCTGGTGGTGGGCGCGGAGGCATTGAGCAAGGTCGTGGACTGGACGGACCGGAGCACCTGCATCCTCTTCGGAGACGGCGCGGCCGCCGCCGTGGTGGAGTGCCGGGAGGGCTGGCCCTCCATCGGGGCCGTGCTGGGCAGCCGCGGGGACAGCACCCTTCTGCGTCTGCCGGGATTGGGGCGGAACGAGCCGAATGTCCTCTCCATGGAGGGCACACAGGTCTTCAAGTTCGCCGTGGAGACTGTGCCTGCCTGCATGGACGCCGTGCTGGCAAAGTCCGGCCTGACGGTCGATGACATTGATTTCTTCGTCTTTCATCAGGCCAACGCCCGCATCATCGATCTGGCGGTGCGAAAATACCGCATCCCGCCGGAAAAATACTATAAAAACATCGACCGCTGCGGCAACACCGCCGCCGCCAGCGTCCCGCTTGTTCTCTCCGAGCTGGAGGAACAGGGGCGCATCGGCTCCGGCAGCCGCCTTTTGACGGTGGCCTTCGGCGGCGGCCTCACGTGGGGCGGCGCCGTTATCGAGATGGCATGACCTGCCTGCAAAATAGGAGTACACCATGATAAAACTCAACGAGCTTCTGGGGACGGAGTTCCCCATCATTCAGGGCGGCATGGCCAACATCGCCACCGGCGAATTTGCCGCCGCCTGTTC
>CAKTOJ010000167.1 GCA_934589665.1 uncultured Oscillospiraceae bacterium
GTTTTGTATCTTGACGTCCTCGCAGTTGCCGCCCTCGTGGTGGGTCGGGAACTCCGCGCCGAGCATTATTCCGGCGTTCATCATGTTTTTGTAGCGGCAGTTCTCGATGAGCACGTGCGAGATGCGTAAGAGATGTCCCGCGCCCGCGACATTGTAAAACTCTGAGTCGTGGCAGTGGTAGAAGTCGGGCATGAAGCAGTCGGCGAGCGCAAGTCCGCCCTCGCATCCGAAGTCGATCGGCTCGTTGAAATCAAAACGGTAGTGCTGCATCGTCTTGCCGTTTTCCACGGTGGTCGAGAGATGCTCGTAGGATTTGAGGGTCAGCTTTCCGACACATTTTTCGTCGACATAGAAGCCTATCCGACCGTCGAGTCCGCCGGAGGTGCGGAAGTCGTTGCGGGCGTTCTCGGCGGCGACGAGCATCGAGCTGTCGCCGAGCTTTTTTATGACGAACATGTAGTTGTTGTGCACGTTCTGTCCGTCCATACGGACGCCCTCAACATAAAAGCGCGAGATCTCAATGTGTCCCGAGCACTTGTGGAGCTTCCAGGCGTCGCGCGGGGCGGTGAAGAGCTGATTTCCGCGCGGCTTGAAGACGACGCGGTCAGCTTTTATGTCATGGCACTCGAAGGCGATCATAGCGAAGCCGTTCGAGTTGTAGGTGCGGAGATTCGAGAGTCTCAGATTCTCTATCCGCCCGAAATAGACCTGGAAGTCGGTCTGCGCGCCCTGGTGCCAGGTGACGAGATCGCCGACCTTGACTTTGCCGGCGAGTTTCTCGGACTCGACCGAGAGCAGGCGGTCGCCGACGAGTCTGAAGGTCGTGCCAAGCCCCGGACCGTAGGAAAGGCTCTCGTAGATCATCTGACGGTCGGGTGTGAAGCGGTTCATGCAGTGAGTCCCCATGCCGTCATAGCAGGGACAGCCGTCGAGCACGCGGACGGTCATTTTACCGCCGTCGAGCGACTCGACCCGCCCGGCTGACGCGAACTCGGGCGCGCGGGTGAAGGCGAGATTCTTCACGGTCAGGTTCGGGCAGTTGTCGCACCAGAGGATCGAGGGCTGGATCGAATGGAGCTCGAGTGTGTTTGTTCCGGCAAGGACAGTGGCGGGCTCGCCGTTCTCGTCGACCTCGCCGCTTATCGTGAAGTTCCTGAAGCCCTCGAAGAGAAGCAGGACGGCTTTTGTGGCGGTGAGCTTCGCGCCGGCGTCGTGAGCGCTCTGATCGGTGACAATGTCAACAGATGAGATCAGCGGGTAAGTTCCCGCGCCGAAGTGTAGCTCGGAAGCGCCGAGTCTTTTGGCGTCGGCGATTGCTCTGCGGATGCCCTCGGCGCAGTCTGGCGCGGAGGGCGAGGTGTAATCGCTTACAAAAATGGTCATGGTCTGGCTCCTTTGATTGTGCAGGATAAGCTGAATAATTGGAGTTTTCACGCGAAAAAGGCTTGCATTTATGTTTAAATCAGCTTTTCTTTTATAACAATAATTATATCATCCCGGGAAGAATTTGTCAATTCAAAAAAATGCAAACGGTTTTCAATTTTCAGCAAAAAAGCAGCGCCGCGATGCGGCGCTGCGGGGCAGGCGGGGAGGGTTTTCGCGAGGGACCCGACTTCAGGGAGGGGGAGCCCGCGGCGGAATTTGTCGCGCTCTTTGACTCTGCCTGCGTGCGCACCTTTGTGACAATCAGGTCGTCCTTTTCGAGGATTATCCGCAGCACGAACGCCGTCAGCTCGTTGTCGTTGTTGAACGCTATCGACA
>CAKTOJ010000168.1 GCA_934589665.1 uncultured Oscillospiraceae bacterium
GAAAGCATGGGGATACGGATCAAAAAGCGCTCACAGCCGAAGCCGCGCAGTGCGTGCAGCTGCTCGACCCGCGATGAGGCAATACTCCTCACGCCGCACTCCCGGTAAACCTGAACGGCCTCCGGAAGCGCCGTAAAGCCCTTGACCACGCCTGCGATCTCAACAGAAGCGCTCTGGCAGCGCTCGATGAGCGCTGCCAGATTGTCTTTGAGCTTGTCAAGGTCGATCTCCAGAAGCGGGTATTGTACCGTTCTTCCGTTCATTGAGACACCTTTCTTTTATCCGTCGATCTCAGGGCTCGCCGCAGCGGCCGCCTTGGACTTGCGGTAGGGCTTGTTATCCAGATCCTTGAGCGTCACACCAACGATCGCGCAGGCAAGGTTGATGAGCGGCATCAGCCAGTTGAACAGCGCCCACGGACCGTAGCCGCCCGCGCCCCAAGCCTGAATGTCCAGCGTATCCTTGATGAATACGCCGCAGGTGTTCCACGGAATGAGCGCCGAGGTGACGGTGCCCGCGCCTTCCAGCGCGCCGGAGAGAACAGCCGGGTGCAGGCCCATTTTTTTATACTCCTCGGCGTACATACGGCCGGGAACAACGATGGAGATGTACTGCTCGGGCATCGTGGCGTTGGAGAGGACGCAGGTCGCCTCGGTCAGAGCCACCAGACCCGCGGGACCCTTGGCCAGAGTCTTGAGATGGTTGACAATGACTTCGAGCTGGTGGGTGTCCTCCATAATGCCGCCGAACATCATGGCGATGATCGTCATGGAGACAGAGAACATCATGCCCATTACACCGCCGCTTTCGAGCAGGCGCGTCATGGTGTAGCTGGTCTCCGGAGTGAGGGTCGCCTCGAACATGGCCAGCGCCTCGTCGCCGAAGTAATAGCCATTCATACCGTAGTCAAACAGCGTACCCATGTTGCAGTCAGGCTGGAAGATCATGCCGAGAATCGCACCAGAAATAATGCCGAGCGTGATGCCGGGGATCGCGGGCATCTTGAGCGCGACAGCCACGATAACGATGACCGGCGGCAGGAGCAGGACGGGATTGATGTGGAACACGGACTCCAGCGCACCGGAGAACTCCAGCACGCGGCTCATATCCGCATCGCCGCCGTGGTACTGCATCGCACCGAGGATGCCGAAAATCACAAGTGTGATGCCGTAGGTGATGCCGGTGGGAAGGATCATGCCCTTGACGTGGGTCATAACATCCGTACCGGCCATGGCGGGAGCAAGGTTCGTCGTGTCGGACAGCGGGGACATCTTATCGCCGAAATAGGCGCCCGAGAGCACCGCGCCGGCGGTCATGCCGGGGTTCATGCCGAGGCCGAAGCCAATGCCCATCAGGGCAACGCCCATCGTACCCATCGTGCCCCAGGACGTACCGGTGGCAAGCGAGGTGATGGAGCAAATGAGAACAGCCGCGATGAAGAAGATCGCGGGCTTGAGAACTTTCAATCCGTAGTAGATCATGGTAGGCACGACGCCGGCATTGATCCAGACGCCGATGAGGATACCAACGATGATAAGGATGCACACAGACTGGAGGGCCTTATAAATGCCGTCCATCATAAATTTCTCGATTTCTTCCCACTTATAGCCCAGATAGAGGGCCATCATGGCGGCGCCGAGCGTACCGATAAACATGGGAACATGCGGGTCAACTTCATACTTGACGATACCGAGCGCCAGCATGGCGATCAGGAACGCCATGGTCAGCAG
>CAKTOJ010000169.1 GCA_934589665.1 uncultured Oscillospiraceae bacterium
GTCAATCATCGCAGGCAGCGAGCCTATGAGCTGCTGAAAAAGCTGATGGGAGGTGACGCGAATGAGTAAGCACAAGCTGATCCCGTATCCGGTGATCGCCGCCGCTGTGCGGGGTGACCCGGAGGCGGTGAACCGTGTGCTGGACTTCTATTCCGGCTACATAGCCGCACTCTCCACACGCAGAGGGTATGACCAGAACGGTAACCCCTGCTTTGCCGTGGACGAGGAAATCCGGCGCCGGATCGAAACAAAGCTGACCATTGCTATCCTGAGTTTCGACCTGAACTGATCTCAGACGGGATCTGACCGCATGCCCCCCTTTCCGTGCGGTTGCCCCCTTTGCTCCTTGACAAAGAAAGCCCGGCAAATCCCGGCGCAGCATAGAGCAGACGGATACATTCCCGTCTGTGCGGAGCCATACGACCGGTACGCCATGACCCTCTAACGAGGCGAGCGATATCTACCGGGCCGCAAAGCAGATACGGCAATCTGTGGGCGACGATGCACAGGCGGGGCGATACTCCCTTGCAGTCATAGTCCGAGCGTGCAGCCGTATTCAGGCGGTGAGGCGTCGCAGGCAATGAGCAGGGCCGCGCGGGGGTGAGATTCCCGTGGAGCTGAATAGCCATTCAGCCGTCCAGTCAGCTTTTCTTGAATAGCGGACAAGCCGCTGTTCATACGATAGAAACAGTCATGTATTTCCGAAAGGGGGACGACTATGCCTAAACAGGAAATACTGAAAAAGACAACGGAACGCAAGATAGGCAAAGTGACCTACCTTGTGAGCGCGGCGCCCAGCGAACGCGCAACCGAACCTATAGAAAAGAAACTGGCGAAGATGATCCGTAAGGAAGTCGTGCAAAGCGCCGAAAACGCGGCGGTTTGACCCAGTTAAGCCAAAACCAGCAGACAGGCAGAACGATATGCGGTATAATATGTGTGGGACAAGATTTGTCCTACACATATTCGCTTGTCTGGCTGTCGGGAAGGAGGCAGAAATGTTACAGTCAGATAAGATCACCGCTTTATATTGCCGTTTGAGCCAGGAGGACCTGCAGGCCGGCGAGTCCGGAAGCATCCAGAATCAAAAGGTCATCCTTCAGAGGTACGCAGACGAGCATCATTTTTTGAACACGCGCTTTTTTGTGGACGACGGATTTTCCGGCGTCAGCTTCGACCGCGAGGGCTTGCAGGCTATGCTCCAGGAAGTGGAGGCAGGCCATGTGGCTACTGTCATCACGAAGGATCTATCGCGCCTGGGCCGTAATTACCTGAAAACCGGCGAGCTGATCGAGGTCATCTTCCCAGAGTACGACGTCCGCTATATCGCCATCAACGACGGCGTGGACACGGCGAGGGAGGACAACGAGTTCACCCCGCTGCGAAATTGGTTCAACGAGTTCTATGCGCGCGACACCTCCAAGAAGATCCGTGCGGTCAAGCAGGCAAAAGCCCAGCGGGGCGAGCTGGATCACCTTTTCCGCAAGCTCTATGAGGACAATGCCCTGGGGCGTCTCAGCGACCAGCAGTTCACCTTCATGGTATCCGGCTATGACGACGAAAAGGCTGCCCTGGTGGAAAAGATCCGCACGCTGGAAAAGGAACTCAGCACCGTCGCAGAGCGCCGGGACGATGTGGGGCGCTTCGTGCAGATCGTCCGCAAGTACACGGACGTGCAGGAACTCTCCTATGAGAT
>CAKTOJ010000170.1 GCA_934589665.1 uncultured Oscillospiraceae bacterium
GCTGATTCCCGATCGCAGTGATGTCAAATCTCTCGCCTTTACAGGCCGTGATGCGCGCTTGTATCCGGGCGAGGGTTTTGCTCCCATTGCAGAGATCATGAAAAAGCTTCCTCCGGTCGTCTGCTCCGTTGAGCTTCCTCATACCGCGCGGGCAAAGGAGCTCGGCTACGCAGAGCATGCGCGCCGCTGTCTGGAAACCTCCAAGCGCTATTTTGCACAGCACGGACTTGACTGATATTTCTTCTTCCTTTCACTATATGTCTCGTTGAAAACAGCAAAACGGCCATACACTCTGGATAAGCCGGAGCGTATGGCCGCTTTTGCTGTAATTTTACGATTCTATTTTTTCGCGCTGTTTTCCAGTTGTGCCGTTCTAACTGCGCAGGCCTTGAACTTCTGCCCCTTTGTCAGCGCACCGTTTTATTTGAGGTTTTTCCGGAAGAACACCTGCGCATTTTTGTACAGGACGCCGTCCGCGTCCTCCTGCGATACGCCGCGGGAGAGCAGATACTCGTAAACCGACGCGGCCTTGGCGGGCGTGTTCAGACATCCCGGCAGTACGGAGCCGTCGAAGTCGGAACCGAGCGCAAGGTTTTTCCGGCCGCCAAGCTCGAAGAAATGCATGGCATGGCGGTAGATGTCGTCAAGGCTCTTGACGTCGCCGTCGTCACGCAGGAACTTTACGAAGTAGTTCAGGCCGATCAGGCAGTCACGGCGCACCATCTCGCGGATCATGTCGTCGGTAAGGTTGCGCTTGTGGCTGCATAGCGCGCGGGCGTTGGAGTGCGTGGCGACGAAGGGCTTTGTCGCCACCTCAAGGAGATCCGCGAAGCCGGGATCGTTGAGGTGGGACACATCCACGAGAATGTTTTCCTTTTCCATCTCGCGCACAACTGCCTTGCCGAATTCACTCAGGCCATGGTCCGTGGTGTGGCCGGAGCCGAGTTCATTTTCCCCGTTCCACGTCAGTGTGATGGCACGCACGCCCTGCTCGGCGAGCGTATGGACGCGGGTAATATCGCCGGCGAGGGCACTGCCGTTCTCAATGGTCAGAAACGCAGCGGTCTTGCCGGCCGCCCACGCCTTTTCCATGTCGTCGGCATTGCGGCAGGGCGCGACGCGGCTGCCGAATTTCTCCATCTGGCGGTAGAAATTCACGCGGTTCTTTTCAAAATAGTCAATGGCGGCCTGTCCGCGCTCTTCGTCCGGAATGAACACGGCGTAGAACTGCGCCCAGTGCACGTCCTTGGGTATATTGCTCAGCTGCAGCACACGGCCGGGATCGTCCAGCGTATCTGGATTTCCGGTGTTCGCATATTTCCAGTCTGCCAGTGTGTCGCAGTGCAGATCGATCAGTCCATAGCTGTTCATAACGTCATACTCCTCTTTTCATTTCAGTCGTTGGAAAGCTTATGCATCCATCCGCTTTCATATTCCAAACAACAGCAGCCACATTGGGAAGGTTCTCAGGCCAGGGACTCCATGATATGCGCGCAGAGAACCGCCAGCGGCGTACCGACCACATAACCCATGAGGGCCATCAGAATGCCGACAGGGACAAGAGAGCCGGAGTAGGAGCCGGCCAGGACCGGCGCGGAGGCGGTACCGCCAATGTTGGCAAATGATGCTGCTAATGATAAATTCATTATTGAGATCCTGCTGATCAG
>CAKTOJ010000171.1 GCA_934589665.1 uncultured Oscillospiraceae bacterium
TCCGGCGGCGCCAACGGCATTGCCACCTACTGCAACACCATCATCATGATGCAGCACCAGAAGCGCCGCTTCATGGATCATGTTGACTATATCACCTCCTGCGGCTGGATGGACGGCCCCGGCGGACGTGAGCGTGTGGGCCTGCCCGGCAACCGCGGTCCTCAGATGGTCGTCACCGACCTCGGCATCATGAAGTTTGACGAGGAAACCAAGCGCATGTACCTCGCTTACTACTATCCGTTCTCCTCTCCCGAGATGGTGCAGGAGAACACCGGCTTTGAGATCGACGTTTCCCGCGCCGAGCTTATGGAAGGCCCCTCTCCCGAGATCATCCGTCTCATCCGCGAGGAGATCGACCCCGGTCAGGCGTTTATCAAGGTTCCCAAGGAAAAGTAATTTTTGCAATTTTATAAGAAGGAGAAACATATATGAGCGAATATTCCATGCCCTCTTATTTCCAGACTATGCCCGTCATCGGTAAGGAAGTTGCACACTTCAGCGAAGAGAACGCGGCGCAGATCCAGGAAGTAGAGCAGGAGATCCACGAGATCCGTGAGGCTGCGCTGGAAGCCGGTAAAAGCACCGAGGCTCTCAATGAGTCCGGCCAGTGGACGGCAATGCAGCGCATTGAGGAGCTGGTTGACGAGGGCACCTGGTGCCCGCTGAACAGCCTCTACAACCCGCAGGACAACGATAACGGCAGCGTCGGTATCGTCAAGGGCCTCGGTCGCATCGACGGCAAGTGGGCCGTCATCATCGCCAGCGACAACAAGAAGCTCGCAGGCGCGTGGGTTCCCGGTCAGGCGGACAGCCTGCTGCGCGGCAGCGACACGGCCAAGCGCCTGCGCATCCCTCTGGTTTACGTCCTCAACTGCTCCGGCGTTAAGCTCGACGAGCAGGAGAAGGTTTACCCCAACCGCCGCGGCGGCGGTACGCCGTTCTATCGCAACAGCGAGCTCAACCAGATGGGTATTCCCGTCATCGTCGGCATCTATGGCACCAACCCCGCCGGCGGCGGCTATCACTCTATCAGCCCCACCATCCTCATCGCGCATGAGGACGCCAACATGGCAGTCGGCGGCGCCGGCATCGTCGGCGGCATGAGCCCCAAGGGCCATGTGGACAAGGAAGCGGCCGAGGCGCTCATTCAGGCGCAGAAGAACCTCAAGACCGATATCCCGGGCACCGTTTCCATCCACTACAACGAGACCGGCTTCTTCCGTGAGGTTTACTGTGATGAAGAGGGCGTTCTGAGCGGCATCCGCAAGTATATGGATATGCTCCCCGCCTACGATCCCGAGTTCTTCCGCGTGGACGATCCCAAGGAGCCTCTGTTCGATGCGAACGACCTGTACTCCATCGTGCCCTTCAACCAGAAGCGCAGCTACGATATGTACGATGTTATGGCCCGCCTGCTCGACGGCTCCGAATTCATGGAGTTCAAGCACGGCTACGGCCCCGAGATGATCACCGGCCTTGCCAAGATCGACGGCCTGCTCGTCGGCGTTGTCGCCAATGCGCAGGGCATGCTGATGAATTATCCCGAGTATAAGATGGCAACCTACGGTCAGGCAATGGGCGTCGGCGGCAAGCTGTACCGTCAGGGCCTCATCAAGATGAACGAGTTTGTCACCCTCTGCGCGCGTGACCGCATCCCGAT
>CAKTOJ010000172.1 GCA_934589665.1 uncultured Oscillospiraceae bacterium
GTGGATAGTCATGCTTGTCCTGCTGATCGTGATGTTGATACTGACGCACAGGCTCGAGGTCATACCCCGGACAAAGCGCCAGGCGGCAGCGGAATGGATCGTGACATTCGCCAGAAATATGGTGGATACGACGATGGGTCCGAAGTACAAGGGCTACACCACCTATATCGGCGCGCTCCTGTGCTTTCTGCTGCTAAACAACCTGATGAGCCTTTTCGGGCTCAAGAACCCCACCTCCGATATCTCGGTGACTGGCGCCATCGCACTCATCACGTTTGCCCTGACGCAGATAAACCGTGCAAGGACCGGTAAGGTAAAGGGATTTTTCCACGCATTCATCGAGCCTATGCCGTTCATGCTGCCGTTCAACATCATCGGCGAGATCGCAAACCCGCTTTCGCAGGCGCTGCGTATCTTCGGCAACATGGTCGCAGGTATGGTCATCGGTGGGCTGATCTATTTCGCGCTGGGCAACTTCGCGATACTGATACCCGCGATAACCTCGCTGTACTTCGACATCTTCTCGGCAGTTATCCAGGCTTACATCTTCACCACCCTGACAATGGCGTACATCTCCGGCGCAGAGTGTGAGTGACATCATCCGGCAAATATTCCACGGGTATTCCCGCGGATAGTATTTATAACTAAATGGAGGAAACAACAATGGAAGATATGCAGCTTTTATCCAGCGCCATCGTACTCGGTGCGTCCGCACTCGGCGCAGGCACGGCAATGATCGCAGGTCTTGGCCCTGGTATCGGCGAGGGCATCTGCGCAAGTAAGGCAGTTGAGGCTATCGGCAGACAGCCAGAGGCTTCCGGCGCAGTGACAAGAACAATGATCATCGGCGACGCGCTCGCAGAGACAACAGGTCTGTACGCACTGGTAATCGCACTGCTTCTCCTTTATGCAAACCCGCTGTTCAGCAACCTTACCGCTCTGTTCAACAAGTAATACCGATAAGGCATATCGCATAAAGGGAGGAGTTGGAACCTATGCTGACACTCATCAGTGAAAGCGCAGCGCAGGAAGTACTGCCGCTCGTTACCATCGACCCCGGAACTATCGTTTTCACGCTGATAAACACGCTGATCATCTTTATCCTTTTCAGGATATTCCTGTTCAAGCCGGTCGGAAAGATGCTGGACAAGCGCAACGAAATGGCTGCGGCTGAGATAGCCGAAGCAAAGCGCGCCAAGGAGTCCGCAGCAAAGACCGAGCAGGAATACCTCGAGAAGCTGGCAAAGGCAAAGGAGGAAGCCGCTGAGATAATGAAGCAGGCTACCGCCAGAGCGCAGCGCCGCGAGGAAGAGATAATCACCGAAGCTAATCAGAAGGCTGCGGAGATCCGGTCTAAGGCGGAGGAGAACATCGAACGCGACAGGCAGCGCGCCGTGAACGAGATCAAGGACGAGATATCCGATATCGTTATCATGGCGGCGTCCAGCGTTGTTGAAAAGGAAATTTCCGCGAAGGACAACGAGGCGCTCATAAACAGCTTCCTCGAGAACGTCGGCACCGCTAAGTGACCGTCGCAGGGAGGAGCTTTTATGAACGACAAGGCTGAAAAAGTATACGCCGGGGCGTTCTTTGAGCTGTGTACGGAGGAAGCT
>CAKTOJ010000173.1 GCA_934589665.1 uncultured Oscillospiraceae bacterium
TTATTGAACAGCATCGACTTGCCGACGTTCGGCCGGCCGACAATGGCTACAATGGGTTTGGACATGGTTTGTTTCCTCCTATCCTTCCTGCATGAAAATGGCGTCGCAGAGCGAATAGCCATCGGTTTCAGAGATCGTGAGCCTGCGCGAAAGTGCCTGCTCAACCTGCTCAACGGTATAGTCGTCGAGGAAGATGCCCTCGCCGTGGCGGAGCATGTTTGCTGGGATCAGCACCCGCTCGCCAAGCGTTGGCCGGTCTCGGAGCTGCGCGATCAGATCCTGCGCGGTGACAAGGCCTGAGACGGTGATGGTGTGGCCAAAATAATCGTTGACAATGCCGACAACCTCGCCGCGAAGCTGCGGAAACTTCTTCTTCGCTTCCTCAACGAGCCGCGCGATAAACGGCTCGGCGGCGCAGCCGGTGGCAATGGTAAAGCTCGGCACATTGCCGTCCTCCACATCGTCCAGCGCGCTGAGAAACTCGTTCATTGTGCTCCGCAGCATCCCGACGCCGTTGTCCAGCTGCTGATAGTCCTCGTAATACGCCTCATCCGGAAGCGGGCGCTCTGCCTTGATGTAAAACTCATCGGCGCAGAAAAACATCCGCGTACCGTATTTTTCAAGGCATTTCGCGCCGTACTCGTCCACAAGATCGATGATCTCTCCCGCTTTTTCCTTCGTCACCGGCTTCAGCCTCGCAAGGCCCTTGCGGAACTTTGTCAGGCCAACCGGCACGATCGAGCAGGAGTGGAAGCCAATGTCCATCAGATCCTCAATGCTCCGGCGCAGATGGTCTCCGTCGTTCCAGCCCGGACAGACCACGATCTGACCGTTCATCTCGATGCCGGCCTCGCCGAAGGCGCGCATATATTCAATGCTCTTGTCTGCATCCTTATTGCCCAGCAGAGTCCGGCGCAGCTGCGGCTCGGTCGCCTGCACGGAGACATTAATGGGGCTGATGCGCAGATCGATAATGCGCTGCGCCTCTCGCTCGGTCAGGTTCGTGAGCGTGATATAGTTTCCCATCAGGAAGCTCAATCGCGCGTCGTCGTCCTTAAAATAGAGCGTGTCGCGCATGTTCGGCGGCATCTGATCGACAAAGCAGAACAGGCAGTGGTTCGAGCACGGGCGCGGCTCGTCCATAAGATATGTGTCGAAATTAAGGCCGAGATCCTCTCCCTCATCCTTCTCGATCGTCAGATGGCGCGTCGTACCGTCCTGCTCACGCAGAACCAGCCGCACGACGGGATCGTAGCAGAAAAAGCGGTAGTCCAGCACATCGACGATATCGTGGTGGTTGAGCATCATCAGCTGCTCGCCGACTTTCACGCCGGCACGCTCAGCAGGCGAGCCGGCGTCGATGGATGTGATCACGGTACTCATGCAGCCGACCCTTCCTGAACGCAAAATTTAACAAATATAGTATAGCGGATTCTTTCCGTTTTCGCAAGGAAAATACTTTCTTTTTCCCTCAAGTCCGCTTTTTCTCTCCACAGTGCCGAGCGGCACGGACGGACAGGTCCCTGCCGGCGGATGCCGGAAGCTGAAAATAAAGAAAAAGCAAGCGGGACGATCAC
>CAKTOJ010000174.1 GCA_934589665.1 uncultured Oscillospiraceae bacterium
CCGAATATCTCGTGACACCCTACACAATCGAGGTCAGCGAGAATTTCCTCGGCGAGGACGTCGGGAGCCTGACGCTCAACATGCCCTACGGAATCTACGGCAATTATCAGCGCCGCGAGAGTAAATATCCTGTGCTTGAGGTCGGGAAGGAGTATGTGTTTTTCCTGCGCGGCGATATAATGTACGGCGAGAAAGCGTACTTTCTGGCGTTCCCGCCTGCGTCGGCGATTGAAGTGAAAAATGGAAAGCTCGTGACCGACGCGGACAAAATTGACGGCGTGATATTCGGCGGCTTTTCGACATACAAGGAGCTCGAAGGGCGGCTTGAAAAGTATATCGAGGAGAACAATCCCGACACCTCGATGGATAAATTCGGAGAGAAAAATGATTGAGGAATAGGCTGACGTTCGGCTGCGAGCTCTATGTTAAAATTCATATGATGAAGGGACTCCTTCGCGGAGTTCCTTTTTTGTGCGGGAAAATGCACGGAATGTATTGAATTTTCCGACCAGGTATGTTATAATTACCAAAAGGAGAAACGCAAAATGTACGCTGACAAGATAAATTCACTTCTCGATTACATCGAGTCGAACCTAGCGGGCGAGATCTCGCACCGCGAAATGGCTGAGATGATGGCAATGTCGGTCTACGAGCTCCGGCGGATATTCGCCTTCATCATCGGCACGCCGCTTTCCGACTACATAAGACAGCGCAGGCTCAGCGCCGCCGTCTTCGACCTGCGCGGCGGGGAGTTATCGATAACCGAAATCGCCGCGAAATACGGCTATGACTCGCCGTCGTCATTCTCACGCGCCTTCCGGGATATGCAGGGAGTCAGCCCGTCCGAGGCGAGGAGAGGAGAGGTAAAACTGAAAGCCTATCCACGCGCGTCTCTGCGCTTCAGCGTCACCGGCGCGGACAGCATCGAGTTCAGCCTCATAGAGCGCCAGAAGCTGAAGCTCTGCGGAATGCGCGGAGTCTCAGATCCGCTCCGCTCGGACTGCGGCGAAGAGATCTGGAACGCCTACTATGAGAAAGGCTATCACGACCGTCTGCTCGGGCTCTTTGACGGCAGGGAGTTCGCCGCCTACACCGACCTCGGCGAATCCGGCGTCGGGTGTCATATCGGTGCGCTGATTCCGCTTGAAATGGAGACGCCCGAGGGAATGGATGAGCTCATAATTGAGCCGTCGCTCTGGGCGGTGTTCGACGTGGTCGGGACGCTCGACTGGCAGCAGAGCGGCGCGTATTACCGCGTTGTGACCGAATGGCTCGAGTCGTCCGGCTACGAACGGAATCCGGACATCTGCAATCTCGAATCCTTCCCGGTCGAGCCGCGGGAGGAATCCGAGGACATGAAATGGAAAATCTATTATCCGATAAGGAAGAAATGAGGAAAAAATGAACGATATCATAATCATAACCGGCGCGACGAGCGGCTACGGAAAGGCGACCGCGAAGCTCTTCGCCTCTGAGGGCAACACCGTTATAATCACCGGAAGAAACTCCGGAACACTCGAAAATACCGCGAAGGAGATCGGCGCTGTGCCGTTCAGAGCTGACG